>JALOQX010000299.1 GCA_025459265.1 Pirellulaceae bacterium
CCAGGAAACAGGTCAACCGGATGGTGATTGCGATTGAGTGTGCCATATGGTTTCTGGCGGCCGACCCCGCAGCCGCCGTACCTGCGGAACGGGCACTACGCGTACAGTTCAGGCCGCGTCCGGCGGTTCTCCGTGTGCTGGGTGATTGTGCGGACGTGGCGGACGGAGTGCGAGCCACAGAACGCCGTGCCACAGGCTGGGGCGGTCACCATCTGTCCGTCGCGGCGCGGCAGTATCTGGACCGATTGGCGGCGCTGGAGGAGATGCACAGGGCGGGCGATACTCCGGTCAGCGATGCCGCTGTGGACGAACTGCTTGCGGAGCAAGTGCGCGGTTTGGGACCGATCATTTTCTTCACGCGTTATCCTCTGTCGCGACCGCGGATGGCGGGATGCGCAATTACGCAGAGTGTCCCGGAGCGCTGGGGCTGCAGCATTCGTGTGTTCGATCCCGCTTCGTCCAAAGCGTCGGCCCGGACGCTGTTCGAGGATCCGGCGGGTTGCATCTGCGACCTGGGGTTATCACGGGACGCGAGCACCGTGTTCTTCTCACTGCGTCGTGGCGCCGAAACGTGTTGGCAGCTGTACGAGATCGGTGTCGACGGCCACGGTCTGCGCCGCATCAGTCGCGATCCGCGCCAGCATGACGTGAGCCCGCTGGAATTGCCGGACGGCCAGCTGCTGTTCGTCTCGACGCGCAGCGGCGGACATCTCGTGTCGGAAGTGGGGCCCCGGTCGAACCTGTGGCTGATGCGTCGCGATGGCAGCCAGGCACGCTGTGTCAGCCAGAACACACTCGCGGACTTTTCGCCGCAGCTGATGCCGGACGGACGTGTGCTCTTTTCGCGCTGGGAGTATGTCGATCGGGACCTGGAGTATCGCCAGGGGCTGTGGACCCAGCGGCCGGACGGCACGATGTTCCAGCTCTTCTTCGGCAACACCATTCGCGACGTCGGGCTCTTCTGGCAGGGTCGTCCCCTGCCGGGGCACGATGATGTGGTCATTGCCACGTTGGCCCCTCCGGCCGGTTGGCCGCACGGAGCCATCGGGCTGGTAACGAACCGGCGCGGACCGGAGCTGGCGCGCGAACAGGGGTTTGCCTGGATCACGGACGAATCGATCCCGGTGGGAGATGTCCGGCGTCACGCGGACGGCATGAGCTACCACGACTTGGATGATGGCCGCCTGCTGGAACTGGCGTTGCGTGACGCCGCGCGGCAATCGCCGCAGGATAACGTGCCGGACCTGGGCGTGGCCCATGAACTGGAGGCCCGCGCCGGCGTGTGGCTCGATGCCGCCCGCCCCGCGTACCGTGATCCGTTTCCGGTGAGCGACCACCTGTTTCTCGTATCGTATGCGGAGCGGTCCTCGGCCAGAAGTGACCTGTTCCTGCTGGATCTGTGCGGTAATCGCGTGCGGTTGTATGCCGATACGGACATGGGTTCGTACGGACCGCAGCTGTTGCGGCCGAGCGTGACTGCCCCCAAGCTACCGACGTTGATGCGGGGTGCGGATCGCGGTGAGACGCCCGAGTCCTGGGGCACGCTGTTGCTCGCGGATGTGTACCAGGGCCTGGACGGCATCGTGCGGGGACAGGCCAGGTTCCTGCAGATCATGGAACAGGTGCCCAAGACACACGACTCGGCCCGGCGTGCCTACGACCAGGCGCCGGTGATGGGGTACGGCACGTACTATGCCAAGCGCTGCTGGGGACGCGTGCCGATCGCGACGGACGGGTCCGCGTATTTTGACGTGCCCGCGCTGAAGGAAATCTACCTGCAGGTGCTCGACGCAGAAGGTCGCGAACTGCAGCGACAGACGTCCGCCATCCAGGTCATGCCGGGCGAAACCCGCAGCTGCCTGGGGTGTCATGAACCGCGCACGGCCGCGCCGCGGGCCACATCACCGTTCCCGCAGGCTGCGTGCCAGCCCCCCGTGCGCCCTCTGCCACCGGTCTGGGCGCGGGAGGGCATGATCGATTTTGACCAGGTCGTGCAGCCGGTCCTGGATCAGTACTGCACGCGTTGCCACAGCGGGCCCGATCCGGACGGCGGCTGTGATCTTTCGAGCGACAGGACTCGTTTCTTCAGCATGGCGTATGACCACCTGTTGGGCCGCAGTCGCTCGTACCGGCAGCATAACCTGACAACTGGCGAGATGTTGTCACAGGAGGCGGCCCGCGGCCGGCCGCTGGTTCATTTCTACTGGTTGCGGCGAGCCCCGACCGGGCCGAACCGTCCCCGCTGGTCGGGTTCCGGTCTGAGCCGCATAGCCGACTATCTGACGGCGGCCCACACGGGCCAGGAAATGGACTGGGAGGACCGCCAGCGCATCTACACCTGGATCGACGCGAACGTGCCGTATTACGGTGAGTACCGACCGAGTCGACCGCTGACGCCGGGCGGACGGGATCGGTGGTCCGATCCGCGCACGGGACGCGCCGCGCCGTGGTTCGCCGAGGGGTTCCTGGAGGTGTTTGGCCGGCGGTGCGCTGAATGCCACGGGGAGTTTCCCCATCCGAACGACCATGATCGCATCTGGGACGGCCGGTTTGCCTGGATCAATCTGACGCATCCTGCCTGGAGCACAGCGCTGACGGCGCACTTGAGCACCGCCGCTGGCGGTCGTGGACTGGCCACACGGCCACCCGCCGCCGCGCCCGCGCTGTTTGCCGACACGGCCGATCCCGATTACGTGAGAATGCTCGATGCCATCCGGGCCGGACAACGGGCCTGGCAGGCGGAAGGGTCCGACTAGTGGCGGGTGTAACGAACCAGTGCATGGTCAAGGGAAGGAGCGACTGATGCTGAGCCAACTGAGATGTAACGGGATTGCGGTGTGTCTGGTCGCCGTCGGAGTTGTCCGCGCCGAGGATGCGCTCCCGTTGCCGCGCCCCATGCCGCTTGAGGGGCTGCACGCCTACAGTGAGAAAGTCATCTCGGCGGGCGACACGATTCACTTTCGGGTTTCGAGCACAGTCCCTTACGAGTTGTCGATCTGCCGGCTGGGGCACGCCGTGGACGATCCCGCAAGCGATGAAGTGCTGGTCACGTTCCCCGAAGCGCCACCGGTTTCCCAGCCCATCCACCCGGGTTCGTTCGTCCACGTCGAGCGCTTTCTGGCCCCGGAGCAGGACATCACGGCGCTCACCCTGGAGTGCTGGGTGCGGCCCTGGCGATTGAATGCCTGGCAGAGCCTGCTGGGTCAGCACAATTATCCCGCGGCATGCGGCTACGGACTGGGCCTCGATGCGGAAGGTCGCGTGCACTTCTACCTGGGCGATGGAGGTACGTACCGGCCGGAACAGGCGCTGCCGGGCCCGGTGCTGGCGCATCGTCAATGGCAGCACGTGGTGGGCACGTGGGACGGAGTGACGAAGACTCTGTGGGTCAATGGTCAGCTGGTCGCACAGGACAAATACGCAGGGCCGGTGCGCGCGGGAACGGCGCCGTTGTGGCTGGGTGCCTGCGGTCATGACGGACCGGCCGTCAACATCCTGGACGGCGACCTGGCGATGCCGGTGATCTACAGTCGAGCCCTGGCCGCCGACGAGATCGTGGCTCGCTATCACGACCAGGCGCTTACGCCCGCTGCCGGCGCGGACGTGCTGGCCTGCTGGCCGCTGACCGAAGAGCGCGGCGACCATGTCGCCGACGCGTCGGGGCACGCACGCCACGGGCGAATCATCAACGCCGCGACGTGGATGATCGGCGGACCGTCCTTCGATGGCAGCCAGGTACCCCGTTTCGGCGATTACGAGCCCAGTCAGGACCGGCGGCGCGGTCATGGGCTGCGGTTTGCCGCGGACGATCTGTACGATTGCCGCTGGCAGGTCACGCACGAGTACACGATCCCGGCGACGGCGAAACCAGGACTCTACGTCGGCCGGTTCCGGTTCTCGTTGGACGGTCAGCCGCGGCTGTATCACGCCACGTTTGTGGTGCGCCGCGCGTCCGGCGCGCCGCGAGCACCCTTGCTCGTGATTGCGGCCACCAGCACCTGGCTGGCGTATCAGGCCACGCCGTTTGCGATCACGCCCGTCGCACTGCACAATTTCTGGGATATCGCCGGGATCACGAACAGCCGCGACGACGCTCCGGCGCACTGCATGTATCGGGACCATCACGCCGGACAACCGGCCTACAAGGTGGGCGTGCACATGCCGTGGCCCAATGCCGGGCCGTATGTGCTCTACAGCGCCCCCAGTGTCGGGTACAGCCACCTGATGCGTGCCGAACGGTTCGCACTCGTGTGGCTGGAGCAAAACGGCTACGACTATGACATGCTGAGCGATCTGGATATCCACCGCCACCCGGAACTGCTCGATCCGTATCAGGTCGTGCTGATCAACGGGCACAGCGAATACTGGTCTCGCGAGGAGTTTGATGCGATCGATCGCTATCTGTGTCGCGGCGGCAATGTGGCTGTCCTGTCCGGGAACACGTTGTGCTGGCGCGTGAGCTACAACGAGGACGGCACGATCATGGAATGCCGCAAACTCAACGCGTTCGCCGGCGGTCGACCGGGATGCACGATGGGCGAGATCTGGCACAGCCAGGACGGCCGCAAGGGCAGCCTGACGCGCGAATGCGGCATGCCCGCCTGGCAACTGCTGGGGCTCGACAGCCTGGGTTTCTGGGGGGCGGAAAGCAACGCGGTGTACGAAGTGCGCGAGCCGGGGCATGTCCTGTTCCAGCAGCCCGAGCCGGTGGGACTCGCGGCTGGCGAGACGTTTGGCGGGGCTCCCGACGGGGGACTCCCCAAGGCCGTCGGCCATGAGCCCGACGTGCGGCTGAGCCTCCTGCGCGAACTGACCGTCGACGTACCGCCGGGAGCGATCTTGCCCGAGGAGCCGCCTGGTATCGTGACGATCGCCGAAGGCAAGCAGCCGCACGCCGCCGCGTTTGACTACTTCTTTCGCCCTGTTCGGCTAGTGGACGGCGTGGCCTGCCAGATGATCTACTGGGAGCGGCCGCAAGGGGGACGCGTCTTTCACACGGGCTCGCTCGGCGCCGGCTGGGGACTGTCGGTCGATCCCCGATTCCAGACCCTGATGCGGAATGTACTGGCTCACTTCGGCATTCGACAAGCAACTTCTCCGGGAGGATTGGTTCCATGAAGCACATCGTGCATCTCGTCGTGCTGCTGGTGGCACTCGTGGGAGCCTGGACGGCGTGCGTCCGGATCCTGCCGCCGACGGCACATGCCGGACCGCAGACGCAGACCGATGAACAGGAGATCAGGGCCTGGCTGGACCGATATTGCGCGACCGTCACGGCGGGCGACTTTGCCGGTTATCGTCACTTCTGGACCGACGACGTCGTGTGGCTGCCGCCTCACGCCCCGGTCCGCCGCGGGATCGAAGCGTGTATGGAGCACAACCGTCCGTATTTCGAGTATTATGAGTCTGTGGAAAAGATGGTGGCCGAGGAGATCAAGATCCGGGATGCGTTCGCTTATGCACTGGTGAGCTACACCTACGAAGGCACGCCCAAACCGGGTCAGGACGTCGAGCCGTTACAGGAAGATGGCAAGGGGATCTTCTTGTTTCAGCGCCGACCGGACGGCACGTGGGTGGCGACTCACTGCGTGTGGAACAGCAACCTGCCGCTGTAGCTCACCAGTCCAATGAACCGCCGACACAGGGTCGGCGGGGGAGAGAGTGTTGGGGCGCAGCGTGTCTGTAGCTCACCAGTCCAATAAACCGCCGACACAGGGTCGGCGGGGAAAGAGCGTTGGGGCGCAGCGTGTCTGTAGCTCACCAGTCCAATCAACCGCCGACACAGGGTCGGCGGGGGAGAGAGTGTTGGGGCGCAGCGTGTCTGTAGCTGACCCGTCCAACGAGCCGCCGACACGCATGTCGGCGGGGGAGAGCGGAAGGAGTACGTCGATGGTAAGAATCGCGAGCGGTCGCAGCTCTGTGTCCGCCCTGTCGGCATCTGTGTGGCTGGTGCTGGGAGTCGCCGGCGTGTCGGCTGTGGCGGGCGAGCCGCCGCGGTTGATCTACCTGTCCATGCAGGAAAACTATCTCGCCGCGCAGGAGAACCCGCCGCTGCTGCCGCATCCGCTGGTCTACAACAAGCGCGCCACGTGGCATGAGACGCTGCGTGTATCGGTCGACGCCACGTTTCCGGGGTCGGTGGCTTCGGCCGCCGGCGCGGCGTCCGAGTCATTTCGTCCGGCCATGGTGCGGTTGATGCGCGGCGCGGAGCCGGTGACGCTGACATTCTCTGTGGCGGATGTCGATCAGCTCTATCTGGCCGCGGTGGGACGCCAGCCGGCACACGGCTCGGCCTGTTTCCTGAACCCGCGCCTGTGGGATCGGCAGGGCCGCTGCCAGGAACTTCAGCTGGGGGGATCGATTGCGACCGGCGAGGTCACGCAGCAGCAGGCTCAGCCGGTCGAAGTGGACATCGCCGGACAGTCACACCGCGGCATTGCCGTGGCGCTGGGTGAAATCAACTTCCAGCTCGACCGGCAGTACGAGCGATTTGAAGTCGAGGTCTATTACGAGCCACAGGTCGGTCTGCCGCCGTACGCGGCCGTGGACGCGCAGCCCATCTGCCAACGTGCGGACGAGTTCCGTCAGACGTTCACGGCGCTGTGGGAACGCGTCGCGCAGGATTTTCGTGATCGGCAGTCGCAGATCGAGATGGAGTGTGAGCTGCGCGACGGCATCTGGAACCCGTACGCGCCGGCCGGCGGCGGAGCGTCGGGCGACTATTATCTTGCACGCTGCCGCGAGCGACTGGACCTGGCTCGACGAACGCTCGCGCTGGTGGAACCCCTGGTGCCGCTTCCCGAACTGGCCGCGGAACTGGCTGCCTTCACGGAGCGTGTCGACGGGGCGACGGATGGTCTGGACAGTACCGGGGCGCGCGAACTCTTCGCGCAGGCTGTCGCACTGCGGCGCCGG
>JALOQX010000075.1 GCA_025459265.1 Pirellulaceae bacterium
TCGGCCTGGCCGCGCAGCGACGTCACGTCGTGCAGGGCAGGCTTCTGCCGGTTGGCCGTTCGTCGATCCAGCCCCTGGAAATACTCGATGATCTTGTCCCGGTTCGCGTCAAAAAACCACGCCAGCTGCTCTTCCCACCGCTCCAGGCACTGGTCGGCCTGCTTCTTCTGGCCGGCGTCAAACCCGTAATGGTCCTCGACCCGCGCGCGATACTGGTCCCACAGCGTGATCGTCTGCTGCAGGTCGATCGTGGGCCGGCCGCCTTCGGTGCGGGCGTAGTTCAGTCGCGTCTTGCCGTCGACATCCCAGACCATCATCTCGAAGAGCGGCTTGAGCGGCCCCTTGGAGCCGGTAAAGAAATGCGCGGCCGTCCAGCTGGGATCCCGGATCTTGTCGGCTCCCTCGCGGTAGAAATGCCAGCCGATTCCCAGTCGCAAAGCCACGAGCGAGACGATGGCCAACGTGCCGAGCTGATATCGTGAGGTAGCCAGCGGTAAGCCTCCTAGGATGGTCGCGGCATCACCCAGCGGTCGGGCGATGGCGAACGCAAGGAATGGATACTGCGGGGGCGTCAGCCAGTTCGCAGAGCACTTGGCTCCGCAGGGCGGACACCTGTAGATTATTACGGAATTTGTCGCGGACGCCAACCAGTGCTGCCGGGCGGTTGCCCCGCAGGGCGGGAGACGCGCCGCGCGGCGTTTTGCGCCGTCGCGGGGAAGTTTGCCACGTGCGTCGCCTGATTCCGTATGCCGTTGTTCATAATGGGGTAAACTGGTTCGAGCACAGCAAGCTGCGGAAGGTCCGAGCGCTGGGGGCTCGCTACGCTCGTCCCCAGCCACCCGGCGCTGGGGGCTCGCTATGCTCGTCCCCAGCCACCCGGCGCTGGGGGCTCGCTACGCTCGTCCCCAGCCACCCGGTCATTGTCAGCTCGGAGGATGATTTCCCATGCGCATCGTGCTCGGGTACCCGGTTCAGGAGCGTCACATCGCCCAAGTGGCGGCGGTCGTGCCGGACGCCACGATCATCGCGGCGTCTCAGCAGGAGATCCCCGACGCGGTGCGGGAGGCGGACGTTTTCTGTGGTCACGCGAAAGAACGTCCTGTCGACTGGGACGATGTCGTCGCGTGCGGGAGGCTGCGGTGGATCCAGTCCTCCGCTGCCGGGCTGGACCATTGCCTGGTGCCGGCCGTTGTGCAGTCGTCCGTGCTGGTGACCAGCGCCTCGGGGCTGTTTGCCGACCAGGTGGCCGAACAAACGCTGGCGCTGCTGCTCGGCCTGCTCCGCGGACTGCCGACGTTCTTCCGTCAGGCGCTGCGCAAGGAGTTCGTACGTCGTCCCACGGCCGACCTGCACGGAACCAGGATTGGCATCGCGGGGTTCGGTGGCAACGGCCGACGGCTGGCCGAGTTGCTGACGCACTTCCGGGCGCGGATCTGGGCGACGGATTATTTTCCGCTGGACCGTCCTGCGTACGTGGAGCGGCTGCTACCGCCGGAGGGGCTGGACGAACTCTTGTCGTTCAGTGACATACTGATCCTCTGCGTGCCTCTG
The DNA here is from genome assembly GCA_025459265.1 of Pirellulaceae bacterium. Taxonomy (GTDB): domain Bacteria; phylum Planctomycetota; class Planctomycetia; order Pirellulales; family Pirellulaceae; genus JAAYDI01. Next base: position 1,552 of record JALOQX010000075.1, read on the forward strand.
ACCGAGGTGACGCGCGGGATGATCAATACGCGCACGCTGGGCCGGCTGCGGCGTGGGGCAGTGCTGATCAATGTGGCGCGGGGTCCCGTGGTGGTCGAAGCGGATCTCATCGCAGCACTCGAGGCGGGTCAGTTGAGCGCAGCGGGACTGGATGTCACGGCAGAAGAGCCGCTACCGGCCACCAGTCGCCTGTGGGATCTGCCGCAGGTGCTGATCACGCCGCACGTCGGAGCGCAGTCGCGCTCGCGATACGACGACGCGACCACGCTCTTCTGCACGAACCTGGCGCGCTATGTGTGCGGCCAGCCACTGGTGAATCTGGTCGACAAGCAGCTGGGATTCCCGCGGCGTGAGGGGCGTCCGGCGCTCCCCTAACCGCGATGCTATCACCGGTTGCGCAAGGTCGACTGGACGGAATTTGCCGCGAACCAGTAGAATCCAGTTGTTTCGCGATTATTCGTCGCCTTCATTTCTGCTTCATTCCGGCCCGCGGGCCAGCGAGCGACACATGTTGACAACCACCATTACCGGCATGAACGCCACGATGACGCAGGGACGCGATCCATCGTCGCGCAACAATGCGCTGCTCATGCAGCGATATCACGAACTGATCGACAATAAACGCCTGCACTGGACGTCCCACCATCGCCTCGAGCGACTGCTCGGCTCCGGCGGCCAGGGTGTGGTGTTCTTGTCTGAGCGGCGGGGGGCGGACGGCTTCACGCTGCCGGTAGCCATCAAGATCTTCTCGCCAGACCGGTATGACGACGAGCGTCTGTACGACGACGCGATGCAGCGGATCGCGGACGTCGCGGCGCATGTCGCGCAGATTCAGCACGACAACCTGCTCGATGTGCAGAACTTCGTCGACCGCGATCGGATCCGGATGATGGTCATGGAGTGGGTCGACGGGTACGATCTGGAGAACCTGCTGGTGTCGGACCGCCTGACGCGGATCGAATCGCGTATGAGCCAGAAGCGCTGGGAATACATCAACCGCGTGATCGTGACCCAGGGTCCCTGCCATCCGCGGTTCAAGCCGGGGGTCGCCATGTCGGTCATGCGCGGGTGCCTGGGGGCCCTGGCCGCGCTCCACCGCGAAGGCATTGTGCACGGCGACATCAAGCCGTCCAACGTGATGCTCAAACGCACGGGCAATCCGAAGATCGTCGACATCGGTTCCGCCTTTGCGCTCGATGCCCCCCCGCCCAACTTCATGTGCACGCCGCAGTACGCAGCGCCCGAAGTGCTGGAGAACAGCGAGTGCACGGCGCGCAGCGATCTCGCCGCACTCGGGTACGTGTTCATCGAGTTGCTGGCCGGGCAGAGCCCGTTTGCGGACTGCAACCCGAAGAACCTGCGTGAACTACTGGAACTCAAACGGAGCCTGCCGCAGCGTCTGGTGCACATCCTGCCGGCCGAAGTGACCGTCAACGAACTGCTGATGAACTTCTGCCGCAAACTCATCGCGCCCGACCCCATGCAGCGGTTCCCCACGGCGGAAGAGGCGGACCTGGTCAAGGAAGGCGCCGCCGCGTTCCATCGCCAGCTGGTCAAGAGCGACCTGGCCGTGGAATACGAAAACGAGATCCGGGTGTGGCTGGAGGAACTGCGCGAGTGGGAAGACGTCGAGCGGAATCGCGATCGCGAATCGGACGAGTCGGCGCAGCTGTAACGCGTTACAGGCTCAACGCGATGCGTTCCCCCGTGCAGCTGCTCTCCTGCGCCGCCAGCACAACGCGCAGGGCACGATAGGCGTCCTCCAGGTCGCCGGTCTTCCGCACGAGGCTCGTCACCGCCCGGTGGAACTGCATCAGCATCTGCTCGCCCACCGGGCGTTCCGATCCCAGCGATTCCTGGTGCCGGCCCGCTTTGTCGAACCACACGAGCGTACTGGGCAAGTCCACGAACGCAACGCCGCGCTCACAGCACACCTGCATCTGCGCCGGGGGGCGGTACGAGACGGCTTCCGGCCAGTCGCCGCGCAGGTAGCGACTGCAGCTGATCTGGGCAACCGGTCCCTGCCCGACAGCTCCCGGCGGCGAAAAATCCAGGCTCATCATCTGATAGTCCGCCGGACCGGTCTCGCAACGCGGACAGACGCCCATGACGGAAGACGGTTCGTGCCCAATCACGTACCGGCACCAATCGACCAGCTCCAACAGGTCGCGGACCGCCGCCGGGCACCGTGTCTGCGTCGTGCCGTTTTCACCCCCCCAGCGCTGCCGCTCGTGACAGAACACGAGGCGCGGTTCGCCCAGCGACGTGGCAATCAGCTCCTTCAGCCGCAGCGTCGCGGCCGCATGGCGCCGAGGCAGCTCCGCCATGAACGCGACCCCCGACTTCTCGACCCGCTGCTTGATCTCCGCCGCCCGCTGCGGCTCAATGTCCAGCGCCGCCGCACAGTACACAGCCTTGCCCGACTCGCAGGCAGATAGAATGGGCAGCGGCCCGTACCACTCAGCAGTCAATACCAATACCGCATCGATATCGCGTCGAGCCGTCAGTGCGCGAAAACCGTCGACAACGCTCGCGCCGAATTCCGTGGCCACCTGCTCGGCACGCGTGGCCACTTCCGCGCACACAGCCCGCACCTCGAAGCGATCACCCAGGGCCAACAGCGCCGCGCGATGCCGCGTCTGCCACGCGCCCCCGAGTCCGACCAGGCCGACTCGCAATCTCATGCAGGCTCCTCGATGTCATCTTCGCACCGATCCGAACACCTCGTGACGGACCTGCCGGTCCGTCCTGCGGCGGGGTGTTGGAATCGGCACTTGGCCCGGAGGCACGCGCCGCGCGTGCGACCGGTGGCCACCCGCAGGGTATCACAACCCCCCCGCAATGTCGGATCAGGTCTCTGGCGATCGGAGGCATTATATCGCGGATCGACGCAAACTCAATTCATCACATCGCTTTCACCGCCCCTCGGTGAACCCAGCCACGTGTCACGCTGACGCGGCAAAATGGATACGCTCTCACGCGTCGCACTTGATTCCTTCCCGGGTAGCTGACAGTCGCGCTTCGATCGCGTATACTCCCGCCATTCCAGTAGGCAAACTCAACCCAGATCACCACATCACATCCAGGCCGCAAATCTTCTCTTCTCAATCGAAGAACCCTCCTCGGCGGTGCTCTGTCTCCGGTGCGTAGGACGACGGAGCTGGTGAACGACGGAACGATGCCTGCGGAGAATCGGCACGGTGGCCGGCGTGATGCGCTACGCGTCTCGACGCGGTCGTGCGCGCCGATCATCGGAACAAGTGATGGACTCAATACAGAACCAGGAGGTGTCGGCGTGATCGTGTGGACCGCGATTCTGTCTGTGCAACTGGGAGTTGTGGGCTGGGGGGGCAGTGAGTACCAGGAGGCTTACGCAGAGGCGGACCGGGACGGCAAACCGCTGTTGGTGCTGGTCGGTGCCGAGTGGTGTCCGGGCTGCCGGACGATGAAGGAGGAGATGCTTCCGCAGCTGCGGCGTGAGGGGGGGTTAGCGGACGTCGTCTTTACCACGGTGGACACGGACTACAAGCCGACCCTGTCGCGGCGGCTGTTGCGCGGCAATTCCATCCCGCAGTTGGTCATGTTCACGCGCGGCAAGCGCGGTTGGCGGCGGTCGCAGTTGACCGGCGTGCACGCGCCAGAGTTGATCCGCGAGTTCATTCGCACGGAGATGGTAACGGCCGGGTCGGTCGGCGACACGGTTCCGGCTTCGGCAGAACGCCCGGGCACCACGCCGCTGGACGCATCGTCCACGGTGCACTGACCCGCATTTAGCGGCGGATCTGGTAGCGGCGGATTTTGCGGTCGAGCGTCGACCGTTCGATTCCGAGGATGCTGGAGGCGCGACTCTTATTCCAGCCGGTGGTACGGAGCGTGGCCAGAATGTGACGTCGCTCGATCTCATCGAGCGACAGGGGTTCATAGGCCGAGCGGGACAGCACGACATCGGCCGACTCGCCCTGGGTGGAGAGGCTGGTAAGGGCGAGCTCGTCGGCCGAGATGAATTCGTCTTGGGCCAGCACGACGGCGCGCTCCACGACGTTCTTCAGCTCGCGGACATTGCCCGGCCAGCGATATTGCCGCATCCGCTCCAAGGCGTCCGGCGTGAACCCGCGCAGGCGGCGCCCCGTCTCGGCATTGAACCGTGCGAGAAAATGCGTGGCCAGTTCCAGCACGTCCTCCGGTCGTTTCCGCAGCGGGGGGATGAAGATCTCCAGGACGCGGAGGCGGAAATACAGGTCGCGCCGAAACTTGCCCTCACCCACCGCCTTTTCCAGATCGCGGTTGGTCGCCGCGACGGCCCGGACGTTGACCCGGATCTGCTGGTTGCCGCCCACTCGCTCGAAGGGATGCCCTTCGAGCACGCGGAGGAACTTGGCCTGGATGGACGAGCTCATTTCGCCGATTTCGTCGAGCATGAGCGTGCCCATGTGGGCAGCTTCGAATTTGCCGATCTTGCGCTCCGTGGCACCGGTGAACGCACCTCGCTCGTGCCCGAAGAGCTCGCTCTCCAGCAGCGTTTCGGTCAGCGCCGCGCAGTTCAGGCACACGAACGGCCCCTTCTTGCGCGGCGAAGCGTAGTGCATGGCCCGTGCCACGAGTTCCTTGCCCACCCCGGATTCGCCGCGGATCAGGACCGTCGCGCGGCTGCTGGCTGCCCGCTCAATCTCCCGGTGCACATTCTGCATCAGCGCGCTGGAGCCGATAATCTCACTCTCCGCGCCCAGCCACCGCCGCAGCTGTTGGACCTCCGTCCGCGTCCGCAGCAGCTTCTCGGTCAGTTCCTCCTGCTGCCCCAGTTTCTGAATGGCCAGCGCCACGTTGTCGGCCACCGCCAGCGCGAACTCCAAGTCTTCCGGATCCGGCTGCCGGTCCTCACTTGTCGAGTACAAGTGGATCAAGCCGATCGCACGCCCGCCCGCCTCTCGAATCGGCGCACAGAGAACGCTCGTGGCGTGAATCTCGCCTTTGCTGTCGCGGGTGCCGAGCATGCTGTCGTCGGCCACGTTGCGCGCCAGCACGGCCTCCCGCTCCCGCAAGACCGTGTTGGCCAGAAAGCTCGACACCCGGTGATACCGCGGCTCCAGCTCGCTCCGCGTGGCGACCACCTCCAGGTCCGCGGCGGTCACCTGACCGGACTTCTCGCGCGCGGCGAGCAGGACCGCGCCGGCGTCGACACTGGTCGCTTCAAACAGCCCTTCGAGGGCCTGGCGTGCCACGGACGCCACGTCGGCCTGTTTGGCCAGTTCGAATCCGAGCCGGCACAGCATCGCCGCCGCGTTGCCGACCCGCGGCGCCGTCCCTTCCGCGACCCGCGGTTTGAGATAGCGCGTGTACCCGCGTCGATGCGTGATCGTCGTCGGCTCGCTCGTCTCCCCATGGTCCGTCAGGACCGAATCGGTCATTCCCCCCAGGTCGGTGTCGACCACCGAATCCCGGGGCACCGCTCCACCGGTCAATTCGGGCACGCCTAACCGCGTCGGCTCCGAGGCGTCCGTGCGCGGCGCCGCGCGCGATTCCGCAAAGGCCTGGGACAGATCGTGCACAAACGCCAGCTGACTCTGGGCGATGTGGATGATGTCGCCTGCCGACAACGGATGGTCTCCCAGGACCCGCTGCGTCCCGACAAACGTCCCGTTGCGGCTGTCCAGGTCCCGCAGCGTCCACTGGCCGTTGGTCAGGAACACCTCGGCATGGTTGCGGCTGGCCCGGTCGTCCTTCAGGATGATCTGGTTGGTTGCAGCCCGCCCGATGGTGACCGTGCGACCCGGCACCAGCCGGAACACGTCCGTCCACTTGGACCCTTCGCGAATGACCAGGTATGCGAGCATGACTCTCAACTTATCTTGACCGGGCGTGCCAGTTCAAGTCACAATCACAGGGCAGCTGGGGCGGCCGCCCTCGGCGGAACCCGCGTCCGGATCGACGCTTGCTTGCAATCCGGGGGGGGCAAGGTTATCGTGAGATGGAGCCTGTGCGTACCGGGCCGCACGCCGCCGCGCGGCGGGGGCGCCACCGCCATTTCGCCTGCAAACGGGCGTATTCTGGCCAGAATCAACGAGGGCCACGGCAAACGACCGCTGCCGGAGCCCAAACAGAGGAGCAACTGTATGACGAGTCGCACTGCCGTGCGTGGCTGGCACCGTACCCTCACAATCGTCCTGGTGGCGGTCATGGCCACCGCTCAGGTCTCGCCGGCTCTGGCCGGTACGTTCCAACGGTCGGCCGTGGGCGGTGTGGTGATTGAAAGTGACGGCGTCGTGCAGAACGCGACCGCCGATCAGCGGGCGGCGCTGGCGAAATTGCGGCGCGAACAGTCCGCGCCACCCACCGGTGAACTGGGCCGCGCCGTCGAGCTGAGACGCGTCTCCCTGCGCGCCCTCGAGGAGGCGTGCCGCCAGGCACTGCAAGAGAACACCGGCCGCCTGCCCGATGAAATCCGGTTTCTCGGTGGTCTGCAACGCGTGCAGTACGTGCTGGTCTATCCCGAACAGCAGGATATCGTGCTGGCCGGTCCCGCCGAAGGCTGGAAGATCGACGACGCCGGCAACGTCGTGGGCATCACGACCGGCCGACCCGTCCTGCAGCTGGACGATCTGCTCGTCGCGCTCCGGACCGTGCGCAGCGCTCGCGAGGGCGCCATCAGCTGCTCCATCAATCCGACTCAGGAAGGCTTCCGCGCCCTGCGCGAACTTCTCGATCGCCAGAAACAGTCCGGTCAGTCGCCCAACATTCCACAACTGGAACAGGCGATGAAGCAGGCGTTCGGACCGCAGCAGGTGTCGCTCTCCGGCGTCCCCGAAAACAGCCACTTCGCCCGCGTCCTGGTCGCCGCCGACTACCGCATGAAGCGACTGGCCATGAATCTCGATCCCGCCCCGCTGCCCGGCTTCCCCAGCTATGTGGAAATGATCAAGAACGGCGGCAAGGACCCACAAGTCAACCCGCGGTGGTGGCTCGCCTGCAACTATGATCCCGTCACGCGCAGTGACGACGGACTGACCTGGGAGCTGCGCGGCCAAGGGGTCAAGTGCCTCACCGAAGACGATGTCATGGCCGCCGACGGCAGCGTCCAACCGTCGGGCAAGGCCGGCGAGAGCGCTCAGAAGTGGGCCGACATGATGACCGAGCGATACAACGAATTGAGCGTCAAAGAACCGGTGTTCGGTGAGCTCCGTAACCTGATGGACCTGAGCATCGTCGCCGCCTTGATCGACCAACACGAACTGACCGCCACCGCCGGCTGCCCGCTGGACGTCCTGACCGGCGCCGCCGGCGACCTGCTCGTCCCCGAACCATGGTTCGCCCCCAAAACAGTCCCCCCGCAATGCAGCTTCCTCCGCACCCGCAGCGGCTGGGTCGTCACCGCCTCCGGCGGCGTCCAGATCGAGTCGTTCCGGTTCGCCACCCGCGTCGAAACCAACGATGCCGTTAAGCAGGTCCGTGATCAGGACAGCCGACCCGCCGATGCCGCCTGGTGGTGGAACTGAGGGCGGAGGGCGGAGGGCGGAGGGCAGAGGGCAGAGGGCAGAGGACAGAGGGCAGAGGACAGAGGGCAGAGGACAGAGGGCAGAGGGCAGAGGACAGAGGGCGGAGGACAGAGGGCGGAGGACAGAGGGCGGAGGGCGGAGGGTGATTTGTCACGGACCCTGGGCGGGGATGGATTGCGCCGCAAGTGAGTCGGATTAGTTCCGCGAAAGAACTGGATGTCTATCGGAAAGCTTACGAATTGGCGATGCAGGTATTTGAAGTCAGCCGGAGGTTCCCACCGGAAGAGCGATTCGCACTGACTATTCAGATGCGGCGATCATCTCGGTCAGTTTGCCTGAATCTACGTGAAGCATGGGCGAAGCGGCGCTACGAGGCGCACTTTGTGAGCAAGTTAACGGACTGCGACGGCGAGATTAACGAAACTGATTCGTCGTTGGACTTTGCCCGGGACTGTGCCTACATCACGATCAGAGAACATCTTGAACTGACATCGACATGTGCCGGCATCGGCCGCATGCTGGGAGCCATGATTAAGAACCCCGGACTATTTCTCACTCGATGACCGTCCTCCGTCCTCCGTCCTCCGTCCTCCGTCCTCCGCCCTCCGCCCCTGCGTCACTCGGCGGACGGGAACAGCGTCCGTACGACTTCATGGAACTCGGCGCGTGATCGCACCTGTGCGACGTGTGTGCGGAACTGGCGAGCGCCTGGTCGTCGCTGCGCATAGCAGCAGGCGTACTTGCGCATGAGCATGGTGCCTTTGCCCACGCCGAACCGGTCCACGATCCGGTCATAGTGCCTCAGCAGGCAATCCCGCTCTTCCTCTGCGGACGGGTCGGGGGGTACGGGGAGTCCCTGCAGGGCAGCCGCGATCTGGCGGAAGATCCAGGGTCGACCCAGCGCCGCCCGGCCGATCATGATGCCATCCACGCCGCGGCGTGTCAGCGCTTCGACGGCGCGGGCGGGAGAGTTGATGTCGCCGTTGCCGATGAGCGGTATGCGCTGCAGGTGGGGCTTGATGTCGGCGATCTGCTGCCAGTCGGCTTGGCCCGCGAAGTAGTCCTGTGCCGTGCGCCCATGTACGGTCAGAGCGGCCGCACCGGATTGTTCGACGGCCCGCGCCACCGCGATCGCGGTCACCTCGCGGCGGCTGCGGCCCAGGCGGATCTTGGCCGTCACCGGGACGGGCTCGCAGGCGCGAACGACCCGCTCGACAATTTCGCCGACGCGCCGGGGATCCTGCAGCAGATACGACCCGCTGTAGGCCTTGTCCGTGACCTGCTTGACCGGACAACCGAAATTGATGTCGACCACGTCCGCGCCGCATTCTTCGATCAGTCGCTGCCCGACGCGGGCAAGCGTGTCCGGATCGTTGTCCCATATCTGTACTCCCATCGGCCGGGGCTCATCCGCCACACCCCACAGCCGATCGGGCAGCTCGCCGTGGTCGTCGAGCCAGGCGAAGCCGCGGGCGCTGACCATCTCGGTAAACTGCAGCCCCGCCCCGCCATAGTCGCGCACCACCTGCCGAAACGCCAGGTTCGTGAACCCGGCCATGGGCGCCTGCACGACCGGCGGCCAGATCACCAACGGCCCAATCCCCAACGGTGCCACGCCTGTTGACGTGATGGTACTCATCCCGCAGCTCCCGACCCCTTGCAATGCCAACTTTTAGAATATAAATCCATGCAAGTCAATACTTTATGAATTTTGAAACCATAAGTTGCTAAAAATAGCCCAGGGGACTAGAATGTCATAGCGTTTGGGTGCTGTCGTCCTGTATTACGGGGCCGAGGCCTGCATGAGCGATGAAATCGTAGCCTCGGATGTGGTGGTCGTCGATCTGCTGCGGAAGCGGCCGTCGATGACGGTAAGCGATTTTGTTGCCGAGCTGCAGGTGACGGCGACGGCCGTGCGGCAGCGTCTGACGCGGTTGATGGCGCAGGGTTACGTGGAGCGGCATTCGACCAAGGGGGGACGAGGGCGGCCGAGTCACTACTATTCGCTGACCGGCAAGGGCCGGCGGAAGGCGGGGTCGAATTTTTCGGATCTGGCAGTGGCCTTGTGGAAGGAGCTCGTGTCGATTCCGGACTCGGCGGTGCGGCGAGCCCTGATCGCGCGAGTTTCCGAACGGTTGGCGCAGACCTACGCCGAGCGGTTGCCGGGTCTGACGGTTGAGCAGCGGATGGAGCAGTTGGCGACGATATTCCGCGAGCGGCGGGTGCCATTTTCTGTTGAGAACGGTGGTGGTCAGCTTGTGCTCAAGGCGACGTCGTGTCCGTATCCTGACCTGGCGGACCGTGAGCGGCACATCTGCGCCATGGAGCGGCAGCTGTTGACGCGGCTGTTGGGGACCGGTGTGAAGCAGCGGCAGTGTCGCTTGGACGGGGACGACTGCTGCGCGTTTGAGCCGGATCTGCCGGCGGTGGCGGAATCAACAAGTGGGGTGGCTGCTGGGGGCTAACCTGGTGCGTGTTGGCCCTTGGCGGCCGCCCGTCTTGCTCGACGGGTCGCTGCGTCGTTCTGTTTGCGCGTGCGTACTGGCAGGTCGCGACCGCGCTGGGGTAAGCTGGAGACTTGGTTCGACGGCGGAAGTGCCGGCTTGAAGCTTGTGGGAGAACGACACGTGTCCATGACTCGACCTTGGATCGAAGGCGTGATCGAGGAAAGCGTCATCACGACGACTGTCGAGCAGGCGATCAACTGGGCTCGGCAGTCCAGTATCTGGCCGATGACCTTCGGGCTCGCCTGTTGTGCCATCGAGATGATGGCGGCGGGCGCCAGCCGGTTCGATCTGGATCGGTTTGGTGCGGGGGCGTTTCGTGCCACGCCGCGGCAAGCGGACCTGATGATTGTGGCGGGCACGGTGACGTACAAGATGGCGAGTCGTGTGCGGCGGCTGTACAACTTGATGCCCGAGCCGAAGTTCGTGATCGCGATGGGAGCCTGCACCCTCGGCGGTGGTCCGTACTTCAAGTGGGGCTATCATGTGGTGAAGGGCGTGGACCTGGTGGTCCCCGTCGATGTGTACATTCCCGGTTGTCCCCCTCGACCGGAATCGCTCCTGGAGGGTCTGATGCGGCTGCAGGACAAAATAGCCGGGCATCGCATCGCCCGCAGTCCTGGAGCGCCGCGGGGAGTGAAGGTCGCCGACGAGTTACCGGTCCCGCACCACAGCGGTTATGTGGGGGAAGTGCCGGGCAGCCACCCGCTGCGGAATCACCAGCAGTTGCAGGCGAAGGGACGGGATCCTCAGTAGCATCCAGTGGATCGACGCCCCGCCCGACGCACGGATCTGAGCACGACAATCGCGTACCGGCGAGCACAATCATGAAACCGACGCTATCCATACGCAACCTGCATGTCGCGGTCGGCGGGACTCCGATCCTCCGCGGCGTGGATCTGACCATCCGTTACGGCGAGACGCACGCGCTGATGGGCCCCAACGGTTCGGGCAAGAGCACGTTGGGGCTGGCCGTGATGGGGCACCCGAACTACGAGGTGTCCGAGGGGACGATCGACCTCGACGGGCAGAACATCCTGGAGATGACGCCGGACGAGCGGGCCCGTGTCGGGCTGTTCTATGCTTTCCAGCGTCCGGTGGCGATTCCGGGGGTGAAGATGGCCGACTTCCTGCGCCACGCGACGACGAACGTGCGCAACCCGCAGCGTCAGGAGGGGGAAGAGCTGATTCCGATGCGCGTCTTCCGCGAGGAGCTGCGGACGAAGATGGAACAGCTGAAGATGGACGCGCAGTTCGCCCGCCGGTATGTCAACGACGGCTTCTCCGGGGGCGAGATGAAGCGGGCGGAGATCCTGCAACTGGCCATGCTCCAGCCCAAGTTCGCGATTCTCGATGAGACCGACAGCGGGCTGGATGCCGACGCCGTGCGGCTGGCCAGCCAGAGCATTGCCGAAATCGGGCGTGAGAAGATGGGCTTGCTGATTATCACGCACCACGACAAGCTGCTGGAGCACAATCCACCGGATTTCACGCACGTGATGCTCGGCGGCCGGATCGTCGAATCGGGGTCGGCAGAGCTCGCCGAGGAACTCCATCGCTACGGGTACGAACGGATTCGCCGCGCGTACCCGGAAGCCGATGCGCAGAACCGGGTCATGGCACATGAGGAGGTAGCGTGAACGATGGCCACTGACATTCAGAACGAAAAGTCGCGCCACACGATTGGCGAAATCAATAAGTACGACTTCCGCACGCAGACGGAAGCGGTCTTCAAAGCGCGGAAGGGACTCGATGCGGAGATCGTCCATCAGATCTCCGACATGAAGAACGAGCCGGACTGGATGCGGCAGTTCCGCCTCCAGGCCCTGGAGATCTTTTTCTCCAAGCCGATGCCGCGGTGGGGCGGCCGCATCGGGATCGATTTCCAGGACATCTATTACTACCTGAAACCGACCGATCACCAGGGCCGCACCTGGGACGACGTGCCGCAGGAAATCAAGGACACGTTTGACCGGCTGGGGATCCCCGAAGCGGAGAAGAAGTTCCTGGCCGGCGTGAAGGCGCAGTTCGAGAGCGAGGTGGTGTACGGGTCGCTCAAGGAAGAACTGGGCAACCAGGGGGTGATTTTCACCGACACGGACACCGCCGTGCGTGAGCACAGCGACCTGGTGCGGCAGTATTTTTCGACGGTGATTCCGCCGCACGATAACAAGTTCGCGGCGCTCAACTCCGCCGTCTGGTCTGGCGGTTCGTTCATCTACGTGCCGCCCGGTGTGGCGATCGAGTTCCCGTTGCAGGCGTACTTCCGTATCAACGCGGAGAACATGGGCCAGTTTGAGCGCACGTTGATCATCTGTGATGAAGGGTCGTCGATCCATTACGTCGAGGGGTGCACGGCGCCGATGTACAGCACCGAGAGTCTGCACTCGGCGGTCGTCGAAATCATCTGCAAGCGCGGTTCGCGGTGTCGTTACACCACGATCCAGAACTGGGCCAACAACATTTACAACCTGGTCACCAAGCGGGCCATGGCCTACGCGGATGCCACCATGGAATGGGTCGACGGCAACCTGGGCAGCCAGCTGACGATGAAGTACCCGGCGGTGTACATGATGGAGCCGGGAGCGCGCGGCGAGATCCTCTCCATCGCCTTCGCCGGCGCAGGCCAACACCAGGACGCCGGTGCCAAGCTGGTCCACTGCGCCCCCAACACGACCGGGCAGATCATCTCCAAGTCGATCTCCAAGAACGGGGGCCGCAGCAGCTATCGCGGGCTCGTGCGGGTGGAAAAAGGGGCGCACGGCGCCAAGTGCAAAGTCGTCTGCGACGCGCTGCTGCTGGACGAGCGCAGCCGCAGCGACACGTACCCGTACATCGAGGTGGCCGAGCAGGATGTCACGATCGGGCACGAGGCGAGTGTGTCGCGGATCGGGGAAGAGCAGATGTTCTACTTGACCAGCCGGGGCCTGACCGAATCGGAGGCCAGCACGATGATCGTCAACGGCTTCATCGAGCCGCTGGTCAAGGAGCTCCCCATGGAATACGCCGTGGAAATGAACCGGTTGATCCAGTTGCAGATGGAAGGCTCGGTAGGCTGAGTGCGACGATGGACGTGACGATCCAGAGCGGATTCTCGGCGGCGGCTTTCGAGGCGGCCCTGGCTGCTGCGCAGGAGCCGGGCTGGCTGCGCGACAGCCGCCGTGCGGCCTGGCGCAGCTTCCTCGACCTGGCCTGGCCGGCCCGGGACGGCGAGGAGTGGTCGCGTACGGACATCCGCACGTTCAAGCTCGATCAATTCGCGCCGCTGCTCGACGGCCCCGTGCCCTCCGTCGAACCGGCGGGATTGCTGCGGGCCGGGGTCGACCTGGCCGGCCGCCTGACCGCCGTCAACGGACGGATCACGGCGGTCGAGCTGGAGCCTGCCTGGCAGCAGCGCGGCGTGCTGTTCGGCAACCTGTCCGAACTGCTGTCCGACCACGAGGCACTCCTCCGCCCCTACCTGGACCAACCGCTTGTCCCGCCCTCGTACGACCGGTTCTCGGCGCTCCGCGCCGCATGCTGGACCGCCGGGCAGCTGGTGTATGTGCCGCGCGGCGTCGTGGTCGACCAGCCGCTGCATCTGCTCTCGGTGATCGGGGACGGCGCGGCGGATGTCAGCCAGACCCTGGTCGTGCTGGAGGAGGGGGCCGAGGCGACGGTGCTGTGCGAGATGGAGGGCATCACGGGCACCGATGCGGGACTGCATTGCGGCGCCCTGGACATCATTGTCCGCCCCGGCGCTCATCTGCGCATCGTCAACCTGCAGAACTGGGGCCAGGGCACCTGGCACTTCGCGCACCAGAAGGCGGTCGTCCAGCGGGACGCGTCGCTGCAGTGGACCATTGCGGCCATGGGCAGCCGGCTTTCCAAGGTCAACCAGCACGTGGAGCTCGCGGGCATCGGCGCAAGCTCACAGGTCAACGGCGTGCTGTTTACCGAAGGCAAGCAGCACATCGCCTACCATACGCTGCAGCATCATCGTGCCCCCAGCTGCCGCAGCGATTTCCTCTACAAGGGCGCCCTGCAGGACAAGTCGCGCATCGTGTGGCGCGGCATGATCAAGGTCGATCCCAAGGCGCAGCAGACCGACGGCTACCAGCGCAACGACAACCTGCTGCTCGGCGCGCAGGTCCGCGCCGACTCGATTCCCGGCCTGGAAATCGAGGCCGACGACGTGCGTTGCACTCACGGGTCGACGTCCGGACGCGTCGACGACGAACTGGTCTTTTACGCACGCTGCCGCGGCTTCACACGCAAGGAAGCCATTCAGACGATCGTGACCGGCTTCTTCCAGCAGATCTTCGATCGGATTACGATCGAGAGCGTTCGCGACGCACTGGCACTTGCGATCGCCCGGCGCGTACGCGAATATGCATGAGGCGGGCTGCGCCATGGCTGAGTTCGTGAAGGTTGGGGTTTTGTCGAGTCTGCCCGATCCGGGGCGTGTGACCGTCGAGATTGGCGATCGCGTGGTCGTGCTGTTTCGCGTCGGCGGTGACCTGCACTGCCTGGACGACGTCTGCACGCACGACGGCGGACCACTCGGCGACGGACCGCTGGACGGCCACCAGATCGTCTGTCCCCGTCACGGCGCGCGGTTCGATATCCGCACCGGCAAAGCGCTCACCATGCCCGCCACTGAAGACACGGCGACCCACGAGGTCCACGTGGACGGGGACGACATTTACGTGCGGTTGCGGGATTAGCGGGGAGTATCCTGATATGGCTGTGACCGAAGACGCCGTGCGCGAAGCACTCAAGGAGGTCATCGACCCCGAGCTGTTCGTCAACATCATCGATCTGGGACTCGTCTACGTCGTCACGGTCCGGGACAACGAGGCCGGCCAGAGCGATGTGTCGATCGAGATGACGATGACCAGTCCGATGTGCCCGGCGGGCCCGCAGCTGGTGGCTCAGAGCAAGCGCGTCGTGTCGCAGTTGCCCGGGGTGGCCGCGGTCGACGTCAAGGTCGTCATGTCGCCCCCCTGGTCGCCGGATTGCATGACGGAGGAGGCCCGGGACCAACTCGGGATCTTCTGAGCCAGCGTGCATATCCTGCTGTATGAGTATTTCTCTGGGGGTGGGCTGTGGACCGAAGCGCCGGGCGGTGCGGTCGAGCACGATCTGTTGGGCGAAGGTCGAGCCATGCTCGACGCCCTGGCCGCCGACCTGCGCCGCTGCAGTGGCGTGCGGGTGACCGAACTGCGTGACGCGCGGCTTGACCTGGCAGAACCGGCGAGCGCCGCCGGCACGGTGGTACCGATTGGCAGTGCGCGCGAGGAGCGGGAGCAACTGGAGGCGTGGTCGCGCCGCGTAGACGGTGTGCTGTTGGTGGCACCCGAGTACGACGGGCGATTGCTCGAGCGTGCCCGCTGGGTGGCAG
This sequence comes from Pirellulaceae bacterium, assembly GCA_025459265.1. Classification (GTDB taxonomy): domain Bacteria; phylum Planctomycetota; class Planctomycetia; order Pirellulales; family Pirellulaceae; genus JAAYDI01. The sequence goes on from JALOQX010000075.1 coordinate 16,929, forward strand.
AGCAGGGGGGGCGGCTGTTGTCGGCCGATCCGGCGTTCATTGCCTTGACCACGGACAAGTCGCGGACCGCGGCCGCGCTGGCTCAGGCGGGTGTGCCAGTCCCCGCGTCCCGGCTGTTGGCCCCCGGCGAGCCACTGCCCAGTGACATGCCTCTGCCACTGGTCCTGAAACCCAACGACGGGGCCGGCTCCCGGCAGACGTATCTGGTCCGGGACGAAGCGGAGGCCGCCCAGCTCCGTCGGGTGTCGCCCGACGCGGCGCGCGTCGAGGCGTGGTGTCCCGGGGTGCCGGCCAGTGTGCTGGCGCTCTGCGGGCCGCGCCGCCGGCTCGATCTGCCGCCCTGCGAGCAGCACGTGGACTGCCGCGGCGCGTTGCATTACCGCGGAGGGCGATTTCCTCTGGGAGGCGGTCTGCGGCGACGTGCCTGCCGGCTCTCACGCGCCGCGCTGGCCGCCTTGCCCCGGACCTGCGGGTTCGTGGGCGTCGACCTGATTCTCGGGGCCGACCCGGACGGGACGCAGGACGTGGTCCTCGAGATCAATCCGCGGCTGACGACGTCCTACGTGGCGTTGCGGCGTGCCGCGCACACCAATCTGGCCGCAGCCATGCTGGCGATTCTCCGTGGCCAATGCGTTCCGCTGTTCTTCCGCCATGATACGATGGAGTTCGATGCGGACGGGCATGTCCGCACGATTCACACTCCTGCGAGCGCCGTACCGTGAACTGGCTGGCTCTGGACATCGGCGGTGCGAACCTGAAAGTGGCCGACGGGCGGGGATTCGCCGCGTCGTACCCGTTCGCACTCTGGAAACACCGCGACCAACTGGCCCAGGAGCTGCGGGCGGCCATGGCCGCTGCGCCGCCGCACGACCATCTGGCCGTGACCATGACGGGCGAACTGGCCGACTGTTTCGCCGACAAGGCCGAGGGTGTGCAGTGGATCTTGCAGGCCGTGGAGCAGGCGGCCGACGGCCGGCACACGCGCGTCTATCTCGTGGACGGCTCACTCGTCGCGCCGCCCGTGGCCCTGACTCGCCCCCTGTTGGCCAGTTCGTCCAACTGGCACGCGCTGGCGCGCTATTGCGGCCGCTTCGTGCCGCGACAACCGGCACTGCTGGTCGACGTCGGCTCGACGACCGTCGACCTCATTCCGCTCGTGGATGGCCACCCGGCCGGAACCGGTCCGACCGATCTGGACCGACTACTCGCCGGCCAGCTGGTGTACACCGGGGCGGAGCGGAGTCCCGTGTGCGCCTTGGTACAGCGGCTGCCATATCGCGGCCACGACTGTCCCGTGGCGCAGGAGCTGTTCGCCACAACCCGGGATGTGTATCTGCTGTTGGGCGATGTGCCGGACATGCCCGACGACCAGCAGACGGCGGATCATCGGCCGGCAACGCGTCGATGGGCGCAAGCCCGCATGGCTCGGATGCTCAGCGCCCATGCGCAGCAGTTCGACCTCCGCGATGCGGTCACGTGCGCCCGTCATGTGGCCGAGGCCCAGGTGGCGATCGTGGCCCGGGCCGCCCGGCAGGTGCTGCAGGCCATGCCGGCTCCCCCCACAGCCGTGATTCTCTCGGGACATGGCGACTATGTGGCGCGGCGTCTGCTGACGGCGCTCGCCTGGGAGGGTCGCATCGTCTCACTGGTCGATCAACTCGGTGCGCTCGTGGCCCGCTGCGCTCCGGCGCATGCGCTGGCCGTGCTCGCCCAGGAAGCCGCTCAACCGGCCTGAAAAAACCCCATGCCTCGTTGCCGCGTCGTGAAGGTCGGTGGCAGCCTGCTCGAGTGGCCCGCACTTGGGCGGCAGCTCAGCGCGTGGCTCGCTGCGCAGCCGGCACTTCCCACTCTGCTCGTGGCCGGTGGCGGGGCCTTGGCCGATGCCGTCCGCCAGTTCGATCGACACCGAACTCTCCCGCCGGCCGTAGCGCACGGGATGGCGATCCGCGCCATGGAGGTCAACGCGCTGATCCTGTCGCAGTTGCTCCCCGCGGCCCAGAGGCTCACCCGACTCCACGCCTGGCATCAATCGCCTGCGGTGGGCGACACCAGCTGCTGGATATTGATGGCCGAGCACTTCCTGCAGCGCGACGAGCCGCACCTGGCCGGCACACGGCTCCCTTGCGGATGGCAGGTGACCAGTGACAGTATTGCGGCGCGGCTGGCCGAGGTGTGTCAGGCGCAGGACCTGGTCCTGCTCAAATCCACGCTCCCGGAAAGCCGCCGCGACGCGTTTTCACTGCGAGACCTCGCACAGGCCGGACTGGTCGACGACCACTTCCCGACCGCCGCCGCGTCGCTGCCGTCGATTCGCGTCGTTAACTTGCGCGCGCCGGATTTCCCGCAGATCATCGTCGCCAAGTGACGGCTGCCTTGGGACAGGATGGACATGATTCGCAGGATGACGAATACGGTCACGGTCGTCCCTGCTGCAGACAGAGTTCAAGACGCGTTGTCGCGCAACGATCCTGTCAATCCTGTTCATCCTGTCTGAGATCCGTTCATTCGCGAACCGGCACTCAGCGCGCCTGCCAGGCGCCGGATGTGGGTGGCGCGACAGGCGCAGCAGCGGTGCTGGCCGCCGGCACAGGTTTCGGATTGATGAATCGCAGGAAGGAAGGTGCGTTGCCACCCGTGGGCGACTGGCCGGCGGCCCCGGTCGTGCTGCCTGCGGCTGGAAGCGACGACGGGTCCTCGTACGCGGTCGCATCGTTGACCGGCATGCCGTTGAGCCGCAGAGGATTGGAGTCATCGACAGCCGGCCGTGGTGACGAGTCGGTTGGCAGCAGTTCTCCATCCAAGGGCGAACCGCCGGAGAGCGGCGCCGTCACGCGTGTGGCGTCGGACTGATACGACGCGGGCGCGACACCGCTGGGCGCCACGGGCGCTGGGCCTGGCGCCGCAGATGCGGGCGGGGGTGACAGATTCTGCGGCGGCGTGGCCAGCGGTGCCGTCGGTGCTGCCGCACCCGGATTCGGCGCCCCGTAGTAGTTGCCCAACGTACCGACTGTGCCGGTACCGGGTGGCGGCACGACCGCCGATCCGTACGGCGCCAGCACGTCCAGCGACGGAGCAGGTGCGCGGCAGCCGATCACCCCCGCGCTTAACACCACGATCAACACGTACCGCATCATGGACCGACCTCCTTGTCGCGTCGCGCACCAGACGAGTGGGGTCGTAGCGTATCGTTTCGTCCCGGGGTCTCCAAGATCAGAAAAACGGTGCCGCCCGATTTCTGGCAGACTGGGAAAGGTCGCACGGCGGCAGATCCCACGCGCGAGACGTGGCCGTCCTCACTATTTCCACCAGAACACCTAGAATTCCGCGATTCGCGAGGACCGGTTTCGACGGCGCTAGTGCTTTGTCTTAGCTCAGCTGCGAAGAGCTGGGGGCGAGCTAAAGCTCGTCCCCAGCCACCCAAGTTCAAAGCTCGTCCCCAGCCACCCAAGCTCAAAGCTCGTCCCCAGCCACCCAATTTCAGAGCGCGTCCTCAGCCACGCGCGAAGAGCTGGGGGCGAGCTAAAGCTCGTCCCCAGCCACCCAAGCTCAAAGCTCGTCCCCAGCCACCCAATTCTAGAGCTCGTCCCCAGCCACCCAAGTTCAACCCTGCGCAGCACAAGGCCGCAGTGCTTGGGCCAAGCACTGCGGCCTTGCAGAAAAACGTGCCTGCTTCTCTGCGGTCACGCGGCTTCGAACGAAGCGTGTGACCGGTAATCCGGAGAAAATGATGCCGAGGTGTTCACCGCTCGTGGCGGGCCATCTTCGCCTCCGGCTGATAGAACGGATTGATGATCATTTGTGGCTGGGACGTTGACCGCTCTGCCGCGGCCGGTGTCGGCTCAGGCGTTTGTGCCGGTGCTGGCGGCTCGACGGCAGCGGCTGCCGGCGCGGTATAGAACGGATTGACGATCACGTCGACGCGAATGCGCTGCGGCCGCGACGAATAGTCGCTCCGCGGGAACGGACTCTCGCCGTAGCTGCGGTAGTAGCGTTCTCCGTAGTAGACGGGCGGATGCAGGGCGTAGTAAGGTGGCACGGGGACATAGCCGAGCCCGTAGAGCGAGCCGCTGTAGCCGAATGCCGGGGCGTTCATCCAGGCGTTGGGGAAGCAGCCGTCGTTGGCGTGTGTGAGGGTCGGCAACAGGCCGCAGGCCAAGGCGACGATCAGAGTAGTCAGTACGACGCGACGTGCGGTCATGGGTCCAGTTCCAGATTGAGAGAGTTCGAGGATGCGCACCTGGCGGGTGCGGCACGTGAAATGGGTCTAATTCCTACGGTAATTAAGCGCGACTGCCAACGCAACTGTCTGAAAGCCGCAAATTCGCGCTGCCGGCAGTCGGACCGCACCGAGCGATCGGGCGTGGCATGAGCCCCGAGTTGATGACCGCCGAATTGAAGCAGTGTGCCCGCGATGCCGGATTCGCGCTGGTCGGTGCCTGCCCGGCTGTGGACTCGCCGGGCATGGCGCACCTGGAACGCTTTCTGGCGGCCGGTTATGCGGGTGAAATGGATTATCTGGCCGATCGACTGGACGCGTACCGGCATCCCAGCGGCATCCTTCCCGGCGTGCGCAGCCTGTTGATGCTGGCCATGACGTACCGGACGCTCTCGCCGCGGCCGGCGGGACCGGGGCAGGGGCGAGTGTCCTGCTACGCCTGGGGACACGAGGACTATCACACCGTGATTCGGCGGGGCCTGGATCGGCTCGGCGATCGGGCGCGGGCGCTGTTGCCGGGCGTGCGGACACGCGGCGTGGTGGACACGGCCCCGCTGCTCGAACGCGAGTTCGCACGGCTGGCCGGACTCGGCTGGATCGGGAAGCACACGCTGCTGCTGAACCGCCAATTGGGCAGTTGGTTCTTTCTGGCAGCGATGCTGTTGGACTGCGAGCTGGTGTACGACGAGCCGTTTCGTGTGGACCACTGCGGATCATGTTCAGCATGTCTCAACGCCTGCCCGACCCAGGCGTTTCCCGCGCCGTATGTGTTGGATGCGACGCGCTGCATCAGTTACCTGACGATCGAGGCGCGCGGTGCAATGCCGCGCGAGGCGCGTGCGCACATGCAGGACTGGGTGTTCGGGTGTGACGTCTGCCAGGACGTCTGTCCGTGGAACCGCTTCGCCCCGACCGATGCGGCCGCCTTTGTGCCGCGCGACGACCTGAACCCGCTCGACCTCCCGTCCCTTTTCGAGCTGGATGACGACGCGTTTCGCGCGCTCTTTCGCCACACGCCGCTCTGGCGAGCCCGGCGTCGCGGGCTGCTGCGCAACGCCGCGATCGCCCTGGGCAATCGGCCGGTGCCGGACGCGTTGCCGGCGCTGCTTCGAGGCCTTCATGATCCGGACGCGATCGTCCGCGGCGCATGCGTGTGGGCGGTCGGGCAGTATGAACAGCCGGGCGCCAACCAGGCACTGATGGCGCGTTTCCAGGTTGAGTCGGACCCGGCCGTCCGCGAAGAAATCAGTCGACAGCTAAGCCGGGAATGACGGAGGGCGGAAGGCGGAGGGCGGAGGACAGAGGGCGGAGGACAGAGGGAAGAGGAGGGACGAGTAGCGAGCAAGGAGGGACGAGCTCAGAAGGAAAATCCCCTCGACACTCGGAGATCCTCTCTCGTCACTCGTCCCTCCTCCGCCCTGTGCCCTGTGCCCTCCGTCCTCCGTCCTC
>JALOQX010000300.1 GCA_025459265.1 Pirellulaceae bacterium
ATGACGAGATGGAGACGAGCCAGTACGACATGGGCGCGGCGAGCCTGATTTCGCTCCTGGGCGTGGCCGTGCTGTTCGTCGCCGGTTTTGGAGGCTGGCGTCTGCCGTTGCTGACGGTGGCCACGCTGATCCTGGCCATGGCCTGGTCGCTGGGGTACACCGTGCTGAGCGTGGGGCATCTGAACATCTTGAGTATCTCATTCGGCGTGATCCTCATCGGTCTGGGGATCGATTACGGCATTCACTACGTGTCGCGATACGCCGAGCTGCGGGATGCGGACGTTCCTTGTGAGGCAGCGCTGGTTGGCTCCATCCGCGAGGTCGGACCGGGGATCCTGACCGGCGGCATCACGACCGCCGCCGCGTTCTTTTCGGCCGTGCTGACGGAGTTCACGGGCGTCGCGGAGCTGGGCGTCATTGCGGGCGGCGGGATCCTGCTGTGCGTCGCAGCCACGCTCGCTCTGTTGCCGGTGATGATCCGGCTGAGCGAGCGCAACGACCGTGTCTGGCGTCCGGCACGGCCGCTGCCCTTGGCGGTCCTCTGCCGCCCCGCAGCCTGGACTCCGCGCTTTTGGATCTGGGTCAGTGCGGCCTGTACCCTGGGACTGGCGCTCGGTCTGCCACAGCTCACCTACGACCACAATCTCCTGAACCTGCAAGCCAAGGGGCTCGACAGCGTGACCTGGGAGCACCGCCTGCTCGAGTCCGGCGAACACAGCGTGTGGTTTGCCGTGTCGATGTCGCCGTCGCGGGAGGAACTGCAGCAGCGCAAGCGCCGGTTTGAGCGGCTGCCGACGGTGCACCGCACCGAGGAGATCATCTCGTTGTTGCCCGAGGCGGATGCTGCCCGGACGCAACTCATCACGCAGCTCCAGGATCAGCTCAGCCGATTGCCCCAGACGGTTCCCGCGCTGCCGATCGCCTCACGCGAGGAGCTGCTGGTCGCGCTCGAGGGCGTTCAGGCCGTACTGGCCGCCGGGGAGCGGTGGCCTGTGGCCTGTTTGCAGCTGGCCGGCCAGCTGCCGGGTCAGCTGTACCGAGCCGACTGGGCCCGTCTGGGCCCGCGGATCGGCCGGTTCCAGCAACAACTCGCTGCCGCCACACTCCACCAGCTGCAGACGCTCCGCGAAGTCGCGGAGCCGGCGGCACCCATACTCGAAGACCTGCCACCGGCGCTGCGCGACCGCTTCGTCGGCAAGACCGGTCGCTGTCTGCTGCGCATCTACGCGCGCGGCAACGTCTGGGACATGGACGCCCTCACGCAGTTTGTGCGCGACGTGGAAAGCGTCGACCCCCAGGTTACGGGCCACCCCGTGCAGACCTACTACTCCTCGCGACAGATGCAGGCCAGCTATCTCCATGCCGCCATCTACTCCCTGCTGGCCGTGGGCATCGTCCTGATGCTGGATTTCAGGAGCGTGCGTGTGTCGCTGCTGGCTATGCTGCCGATGGCCTGCGGAGTCGTCCAGATGTTCGGGCTCCTCGGCTGGCTCGAGATCCCGCTCAACCCCGCCAATCTGATCGTCCTGCCGCTGATTCTCGGCATCGGCATCGATGATGGCGTTCACGTCATGCATGACTACCTGCGCACGACAGGTCGCTACCGCGTGGGCAACTCCACGGCGACGGCCATCGTCCTCACCACGGCCACCACCATGGTCGGATTTGGCAGTATGATGATCGCGCATCACCAGGGTCTGCGCAGCCTCGGTCAGGTTCTCTCCCTCGGCATGGGTTGCTGCCTGCTGACCAGCCTGATCACCCTGCCGGCTGTGCTGGCCGTCCTGTCGGCCCAGCGGCCGTCCGCAGCGCAGGAGCCGGTGCGCAGCGCGCCTCCCGCACCGCACTTTTCCCACCGCCGGAGTGGGCGACCTGAACAGCATTCTCCGTCCTTGGTCGCCCTCCAAACACCACGGCGCGCGGACCCTGACCCGAGCGGCTGATCCAGTCCGACGGACACGGCCGCCGCATGCAGCGGGTGCGGCCCCGACACAGGCGAGCGCACCTCGCGGTTTGTGTGAGACCAGATGGGGGACAGGAAAATGGAAGACAGGAAAATGGAAGACAGGACGGTCACACAAAGTCCATTTTCCTGTCCCCCATTTTCCTGTCTTCCATTTCAGTCCGTACCGCCCTGAGCACGGGCTCCCCCTGTCCAATCTGCCGCACACACGCCACTCGGACCGGCCCGCCTTCACCTGCCCGCCCGTAATTGGTAACCTTAGGGCTTAAATCACGCAGCCCCACACAATTGACTCGGCGATACGGAGCGAAGCAGATGGCCAAACCGCACCACAAGGTTAAGAAGGCAAACCACGGCAAACGGCCGGCCAATGCCCAGGCCAAGCGGGCCAAGCGGCGCAAGATTCGCACGTAACCCCCCCCGTTGACGGTCGACGGTTCGCTCCGTCCGAGCACGTCCCATCGATACGCCAGACATCTGTCGACTTTGTTGACCGGCATGCAGGTCGCGAAGGATCAGGTTGAGGGCCTTGTCGTGTCGTCGAAAGCTCTGCTCTACGATATCTCCCGGATTGATTTCAACCACGTCGTGGCGGATATCCACGAAATCCGGCGGTACAATCCGCAGCGATATGAAATGGAGCATATCACGGCGGTCGTGTACGAGAGTCTCGAGGAAGCGGTCTGCATCGGCTACAAGGACGTGACTTCGCACGAGTTCTGGGTGCGCGGGCATATGCCCCGCATGCCGTTGATGCCGGGCGTGATCATGCTCGAGGCCGCCGCCCAGATCAGTTCGTACTTTGCACACAAGTACGACTGCCTGGGTGTGAAGATGATTGGATTTGGCGGCTTGGAGGAAGTTCGGTTTCGCGACCCGGTGATTCCCGGTGACCGGCTGATTCTGATCAGCAAGCTGCTTAAAGCACGCAAAGGTCGGATGATCATCTGCCAGTTCCAGGGAGTGGTCGGCGAGCGGATTGTGGTCGACGGCGTGCTCAAGGGCATTCCGATCCCGGTGGACATGCTGTCGGACGACTCGAACCCCGCGTAGCTGGCATGGGACGACGCGCGCTTCGTAGAATCGATCCTGCCCTGGATCTGACACCGTGGCTGCTCGCGGAAGACGCTCTGCCCATGCCGGTCACGGCGGAGTCTCTGGTGGGGTGGGCCGCACCACTGGAAGTCGAGGTCGGGTCGGGCAAGGGGCTGTTCCTTGCGCACGCCACGCAAGCCGTGCCCGAGCATGTGTTTGTTGGTCTGGAGATTGCGGGCAGGTACGCCCGCCATGCGGCAGCGGGACTGGCCGCAATCTCGAGCCGCAATGGGCGCGTCGTACATGGCGACGGCGTGCGGATCTTCCGGGAACGCCTCGCCCACGCGTCGATCGAGGCCGTGCACGTGTACTTCCCCGATCCCTGGTGGAAGCAGCGACATCGCAAGCGGCGCGTCATGCAGGCGGATTTCGTGCGGGATGTCCAGCGCGTGCTGCGCCCGGGCGGCGTCCTGCACTTCTGGACCGATGTGGAAGAGTATTTTCAGGCGACGATCGCGCTGATCGGCCACCACACGCAGCTCCGCGGCCCGATCCCCGAGCCCGAGCGGGCGAGCGAACACGACATGGATTATCGCACGCACTTTGAACGCCGGATGCGCCAGCACGCCGTACCCGTCTTCCGCTGCCGCTTCGAACGCCCGTGAGACCTTACGGTCGGCAGCGTGACGTCTCGTACGTGCGTTCGGCAGACGCTTCGTCCTGCTGGGACCGCTCCAGCGCGATGTGGTAGAGGTGCTGCCCGTAGGGCGTGGGGTAATCGCCCGTGATGCAGGCCTGGCAGAGCCGATCGGTCGGGAATCCGATGGCACGCGCCACGGACTCGACCGGCAGGTAGCGCAGCGAATCGCAGCCCAGTTCCGCGGCCATGCGTGTCTGGACTTCGTCCGTCAGCGGTCCCCCCTGGAGAAATCGCGGCGCGAACAATTCGGTCACGCGCGACATGTCGATGCCGTAGAAGCAGGGCGCGATGATTGGTGGGCAGGCCACGCGCACGTGGATCTCGCGGGCGCCCCCCAGTTCCCGAATGCGGTGCAGCAGGACCTTCATCGTGGTGGACCGCACGATCGAGTCTTCGACCAGGAAGACTCGCTTGTTCTCCAGCACTTCGCGCAACGGAGTGTATTTCGTCTCCGCCTTTTTCCGCCGATCGTCACCCCCTTCGATGAAGGTGCGCCCCGAGTATCGGTTCCGGATCAACCCTTCCCGCGCGGGCACGCCGAGCTCAAACGCCATGGCGTCCGCGGCGGCCTTGCTGGTGTCGGGCACCGGGACCACGATCGTCTGCCCGTCGTCCAGCGGGACCCGGCCGCTGGCCCTCTCCAGTCGGGCCAGTTCCACACCGAGCGCCGTGCGCGACAGGTAGACGCTCCGGTCGTCGAGCGTGCTGGCGACGTTGGCGAAGTACACCCATTCGAAGAAACAATGCGCGCGCCGCGGCGAGTCGGCGAACGTGTCGATCCGCAGGACTCCGTCGATGATCGAAATCATCTCTCCGGGCGGCAGCGGATGAATACTTGACGGTTGGAACCCCAGGTTCAACAGCGCCACGCTCTCGCTGGCCGCGGCAAACAGCGGACCCTCCTGAGCATAGCACAGTGGCTTGATCCCCAGCGGGTCCCGGGCGACGAACATGTCGCCGCACGCATTGAGGAACACGAGGCTGTACGCGCCGTCAAAACGACTGCTGATGTTCCGCATCACGTTCACGAGGTTCGGCTTGGCGTCCCCCGACAGCTCTTGGCTGATCTCGTGCATGATGATCTCGGTGTCATTCTCGCGCGTCAGGTGGTGATCGCCGTCTTCCAGCAAGCGATCGCGGAGGACCGAGTAGTTCGCCAGCTGTCCGTTGAAGGCGAAGCTGAACCATTTGTGTTTCCGCAGGTGCTGCCGCTCGAACGGCTGGGCATAGCTCCGATCATCGCGACCGCAGGTGGCATATCGAACGTGGCCGATCGCCGCGAGGCCCGCATACTCCTGCATCAGTGCCTCGCGCTTCCCGCGGTGGGAGAGCCGAAACACCTCGCTGACCGTGCCGACGTCCTTGAGTGTGTCGAGCAGTTGGTCGCGCGAGGGATCGTAGCTGGTCATGCCGGCGGCCAGTTGGCCCCGGTTCTGGATGTCCAGCAGCATGCGCGGCAACAGCCGCGAGACCTCCCAGGAGCCGTAGTCGCCGCAGAGCGGGCTCTTGGTCGCGTCAGGCAGGTGGTAGATGGCCGCAATCCCGCACTCGTCGTGGATGTCGCTCATACACCGGATTGTATGCTGCGCCCTGCGGAACCACAACCGATCGCGCATCGGCCGCGACCGGCGCATTTTTCCCCGTCCCGACCTTCTCTCCGTGCCGCGGGCACGCTACATTCGCTGCCGGAACAGTCGCTGCGGCGCGCTGTCGGATCCCGGCCAGCGGGTACCCGCGGGAGCAGCGTGGGAAGTGCGGTGAGCCACGACGGATATGACTGACCTACTGCGACAGGAAATCGCGACCTCCGCCGATACGATCGTGGTGAAAGTGGGAACGCGCGTGCTGACCCACGACGACGGCACGCTGGATGAATCCCGCATTGCGCGCCTGGCGGAAGAAATCTGCCAGTTGCTCGACGCCGGCCGCCGCATGGTCCTGGTCAGCTCGGGAGCCGTCGGGGCGGGCATGAGCCAGCTCGGATTGCAGGAGCGTCCGCAGGACGTGGCGCGACTGCAGGCCGTCGCCGCCGTGGGGCAGGCCCGCCTGATCGAAGTCTACGACCGCACGTTCCGCAAACACGGCCGGACCGCCGCCCAGATCCTGCTCACCGCCGACGACGTGGACGATCGCACGCGATACCTCAACGTCCGCAATACGATTCGCGCCCTGCTGGACCTCCGAGCGGTCCCCATCATCAATGAAAACGACACGGTGGCAGTCGACGAGCTGATGGCGACGTTCGGCGACAACGATCGACTCGCGGCGCTCGTGACCAACCTGCTGCGCGCCCCCTTGCTGGTCATCCTGTCGGACGTCGAGGGACTGTACAGCGGCGATCCGAGCCAGCCAGACGCGCAGCTGATCCCGACGGTCCAGCAGCTGGATGACACCGTGATGGCACTGGTCCGAGACCGCCGTTCGGGGCTGGGTAAAGGGGGTATGGCCAGCAAGCTCAATGCCGCGCGGATTGTGACGACCGCCGGTGAGAATGTGATTATCGCCAGCGGCCACCGCGCCGGCGTGCTGCCCCAGATTATGCGTGGCGAGCCGGTCGGCACGTTGGTGCTCGCCCAGGGCAAGTCGATCAGCCCGCGGAAACGCTGGATCGGGTTCTCCGCGCAGTCGTGCGGCAGAATTGTCGTCGATGCCGGTGCCCGGACGGCCATCGTCCAGCAGGGACGGAGCTTGCTGGCCGCGGGGATCGTGGCGCTGGAAGGTGAATTCCGCAAGGGGGATCTGGTCACGCTGGCCGACCCGGAGGGACGGGAAATCGCGCGCGGACTCTCGAACTACCACGCCCAGGACGTCCGCCGCATCATGGGCCTGCGGTCCGACCGGATCGCGCAGGTGCTCGGCCAGTGTCCGTACGAGGAAGTCATCCACCGCGACAATATGACGGTCGTGACACGCTCAGCTTGATTGGGGCACGCCGCTGTGCTATGCGTGGGGCTTGAGAGCACGCCTGGTCGATGCGTGTCTTGCCACAGGGGAGGAACGACCGATGACCAACCGATGCGCGGCGCCGTGGCGGACTGGACTTGTACGCAACCTCGCAGGTGTGCTGGCGGGTGCCGCCTGGGTCCTGTGCACTGCAGCCAGCCTGCCGGCTGACGATGCGGCACCGCCACCCTCGCGCGACCAAATCGAAGCGGACGGAGTGAAGAACGGTGCCTGGGGATTCCACACGGCGCAGGAGCTCGATCCCTGGTGGCAGGTCGATTTGCAGGAAGTGCAGCCGGTCAGTCGCGTGGTCGTGTTCAATCGCTGCGACCATACCGCCGCGCGCGCCAGCCAACTGGCCGTGCTGCTGTCGGCGGACGGTCAGACCTTCGCGCAGATCTATCGACACGAT
>JALOQX010000301.1 GCA_025459265.1 Pirellulaceae bacterium
GTGGCCGGCACCCCAAACAGACGGTCCAATTTACCAAGATACCCGATGGCCCGCATCTGGCGTCGGTACACGCCGACCACAAACCGGCCCTCGCGCGCGAGAATCTTCAACAGCCACGGGCCGCCGGCGGAGAAGCTGATGGGCGTGGGCGGCGTCAGACGCGGCCTCTTGGACAGAACGCTCACGAAACGAACGATGTCGGGACGCGCGGGCTCGTCCGCGAAAATGTCTCGCACCAGCAGGTTGGTCAGCTCCCGCCCCTGGCAGATGACGACTTCGGCATCGAAGGGAAGCCTCCGCGTCACTTCGTCGCGCAGTCGCGATGGAGTGACTGGCTGCCGAATCACGATCGTACCTGCAGCGCCGATGTTGACCGCATCAAGGTGCTTGAGCTGTGCAGCGAGCTTCGTGGGCCGGAACGTCCGGTGACCGCCCACGTTCACGCCCCTGAGCAACACCACGAGTGCCACGCGTCTTCCCCCGGCTGACGTCCCATTAGGAAACTCGCTCGGGTGTCCGGTGAGTAAGCGTCGAATCACCGGACCGGCGGCTCCGGTGGATGCGTTTCCTATCGGCCCGCGATCTGCGGGAACCAATATCGAACCGCGTCCCGTTGATAACCCGGTCCCTTCCAGCAATTCAACGGATAGCGTTGATCGCTCTTCGGTCGACCATGGTCGACCATCCCCTCGCTGTGCGGACGGAACAAACTGCCCGTCAAAACCGCGGCACTCATCGACTGCGAGAATGCCCGCATACGACAGTGTGTGACAGGCGGATATTGGTTTATAGTCGTCGGATGCCGCGGATGCAAACCGGCGTGAACGGACGGCGGGGCAACGCCTGAGGGTAACACCGCAAGCATCCTACCGTCACGCATGGCTCACCAGGAGGAGACGCGTGTGAGGCACCTTCGCTGTTGATGGTTGGGACCAGGGCGCGTAGAATCAGTCCGGCGGACGGGGTCGTATCACGGGTGGAAATGGAGAGCGACATGTCCAGAGAGCGGATGAATCGGCGCGCGTTTCTCGGTACGTCGGTCACTACGATGGGCGCTGCTTCGCTCGCGACGTCCCCCATGCTCTCCAGCAACTCGCCCGCGGTGGCGGGGGACGACGGCAGTGTCGCGCCGCCTCCGGAGCCGGGCGGTGCTGAGCGCGAAATGCCGTGCGGGACGATCGGCAAGGTCCAGATCAGCCGACTCATCCTGGGGTCGAACCTGATGGGTGGCTATGCCCACTCGCGGGATCTCGCGTACGTGGGGCCGCTGATGCGGGCCTACAACACGGAAGAGAAGATCATGGAGACCCTCGCGCTGGCGGAAGCCGAGGGGATCAACACGATCTCGCAAGGTGACACCGCGGTGATCAAGAAATACAACGAGCAGCATGGCGGCCGGTTGCAGCAACTCGCGCCGTTGCACGTAGACGTGAATCACGATCCGCAGCAGATCCGGGATGCGGTGCGTGCCACCGTCGACCAGGGACCCGTGGCGATCTATGTCTTCGGACACGACAGCGATCAACTGGTCCGCGCCGAACGCGCCGACTTGATTGCCACGGCCGTGCAGTATGTCCGTGACGAAGGACTCCCGGCGGGCGTGGGGGGACACTCGCTGCACGTCGTACTCGAGTGCGAGAAGCATCAGATAGCGCCGGATTTCTACTTCAAGACCTTTCATCGCGACAACTACTGGTCGCGGATCCTGACGGAACATCGGGACGAATACTGCTGGTACCAAGGGGCCAGCAGCGACCCCGGACATTACCACGACAACATGTGGTGCATGGATCCCGAGCGGACCGCCGAGGTGATGCGGGACGTGTCCGCTGCCTGGATCGCTTTCAAGGTACTGGCCGCCGGAGCGATTCCACCGCAGATGGGCTTCAGTTATGCGCTGCGTCGCGGAGCCGACTTTATCGTCGTGGGCATGTTTGACTTCCAGGTGCGGGAGAACGCCGAACTGGTCCGCCAGACGCTGCAGGCGCTCAAGCAGCGCGACCGGCCCTGGCGCGCGTGACAGGGAAGTCCGTCGCTCGACTCTCCGAGTCGAGAAGGCACGGCTCGGAGAGCCGTGCGACAATAGTTCGGTCGACGGGCTCGGAGCCAGAGGAAACCGCAAGCGCACTCCAGTCATCCGGCTTACGAGGTTGGCCGAGATTCGTCAGCCCGATGATGCCGCGTGTCAGGCCGGCACTCGTGGGCGTGGCGTCGGACTTGCTCCCGAATCGGCCGCGCTGGAAACCGCCTGCGTCGTCCTGGACCGTTGTGGGATTCAAGATGGCACATCCCCAGCCGGCGGCGATGAGCTTGTCTTCTCGCGATGGCGGTCGAGGTCTCTTGCCTCAAGGTCCTTACCTCACCCCGGGGACGCGAACGTAGTCGGGGGGCAGCCGTCGCCAATGATAGTCGATGTGGCACACGCGTTCACGTGTTTCCTGGTTGGGCAGGTGGTCCGGGCGTTGATGATTGAGATGCGCGCCGCGGACAGGCGTCCCGCCTGGAGACGCTTCGAGAAGGGCGACCGTCGATCGTTGGTCGCCCAGTGCACATGGACTGCGACAGTCGCGACGTCACGAGCGTGCCGGCAAACGCCTACTTGCTTGCTGTGAATTAGGTGGCGACGAGTCAACTAATGATCCAGGAAATCGGCACGATCGGACTTCGGGTTGTTGCATTGTGGGTGGTGTGGGACGACAATGCCCGGTGGACGGCAGTGCTCGTCACGATCAACACCGTCGCCTCGGACCAACGTACATCAGGAGTCGCACCATGAATGCTCGCCGAATTCGCTTGACGGTCAGCATGTTTTTCCTGGCCGCCGCAACCGTTGCTCGCGCCGATCTCGTTTACACGTTCAACGCCGATGTCGAAGGGTTTCAAAACGTCAGTTGGCAAAACTCCAATCCTGTTGGCTGGCCGGATCTCCCGGGTAGCATTATGCACACGCACACGGCAGGAGGTTGGCAGGTGCAGTTGACCAAGGAGTTTTCGTGGGGAGTTGGTGGTGGTAGCGAAAACCAACAACTCGCCATGCAGGCCTTGGCCAACGATCCTACTGCGCGTCTGAAACTAGACGTGATGGTTGACGGCACGAGTTTCCCAACGGGACAGCAGACGTGGTACCAATTCATTCTCGTTGGCAACAGTGACGGCTCCACGGGCTGGACGCAGAATCAGCTCATTGATAGTTGGCAGAATGCGGGTCAGTCGGACCTGCGAAAGTGGCACTTTGACCTGAGCTTTGCCGACCTGGGTTTCCAGCCTGGTGACACCTGGTTCCAGATATTCTCCGGCTCGAATTCTGACGGTGCCGTCCCAGTCAATTTCTACCTGGACAATGTGGTGGTCTACGCTCCCGTTCCCGAACCCGCTTCCCTTGCGCTCGTAGGGTTGGGCGCAGCGACGGGATTGCTGCTGCTACGTCGGCGACGGCGCAGTTAAGTCGGAACGCGTGGTGTCTTCCGTGGACGACGTGACGGGCCTGATTCAAGGGTTCGACAAGTCGCCAGGACAATCGAGTCACGTGGAGGTGTGCCCACTAAACGGGATTGCGCGATTCCGGGCATGCCGAATCCTGGGGTGGCCGGGGACGAGCGAAGCGAGCCCCCGGAACGCAGAACGCTGGGGGCTCACTTCGTTCGTCCCCAGCCACCCGGGAATTCGCGGAATCACGCGATTCCATTTCGTTCCGCCTGAGGACCCCGATGATGAGGTTGTTCTTTGCACTGATGGTCGCAGTGGCTGCGCCGGTGTGCGGTCCTGCGCCCGCCGCAGACCGGCCCAACATCATCTTCATTATGGCCGACGACCTGGGCTACACGGATCTCGGGTGCTTCGGCAGCCGATATTACGAGACGCCCAACATCGATCGGCTGGCCGAGCAGGGGATGAAGCTCACGAACCATCATCACTGCCAGAACTGCACGCCGACGCGTGCCGCGCTCCTGAGCGGCCAGGTCGGAGCGCGCACGGGCGTCTATACCGTCGGCGGCATCGACCGATTCGACTGGAGCGCACGTCCGCTCCGCCCGGTGGACAACGTGACGTCCCTTCCGCTGGACCGCGCGATCATCCCGCAACAACTCCAGGCGGCCGGTTATGCGACGGGGATGTTCGGCAAATGGCATATTGGCGAGGCGGGACCCTATCATCCCGGGCGACGAGGCTTCGACGAAGCCATCACGAGTGCTGGACAACACTTTGATTTCGCGACGAACCCCGCGACGGACTATCCCGCGGGTCAATACCTGGCCGACTTCCTCACCGACAAAGCGGTCGACTTCATCACGCGTCACAAAAACGAACCGTTTTTCCTGTATTTGCCCCATTTCGGCGTGCACTCGCCGCATCAGGCCAAGGCGCAGCTGATAGCGAAGTTCCAGGCCAAGCCCGCGGTGGGCGGACACAAGAGCCCCGTTTACGCCGCGATGATCTACTCGGTCGATGAGAGCGTCGGCCGCGTGATGCAGGTGCTGGACGACCTGCAGTTGGCCGACCGCACGATCCTCATCTTCACCAGCGACAACGGCGGTGTCGGCGGGTACCACCGCCCGGACGGTCTGATCCGCGAACCGGGATGGGACGCCGAGGGCCGGAAATCAAAACGTGGCGGCGCAGACGGCGGTGGCATCACCGACAATGCACCGCTTCGCAGCGGCAAGGGTTCGCTCTACGAAGGCGGCGTGCGCGTGCCGCTGATCGTGCGCTGGCCCGGCGTGACCCGACCCGGCAGCGTCTGCGATCAACCGACCATCCATGTGGACATCTTCCCGACGTTGCTCGAAATCGCTGCCGCTCCGCCACCGCCGCAAGTGCTGGACGGCGAAAGCCTCGTGAGGTTACTGCGCGATCCCGAGGCGACGCTGCACCGCGAGGCGATCTTCCAGCACTTTCCCGGCTATCTCGGCTCCGGCCCCGGTCTCTGGCGCACGACGCCGGTGACGATCATGCAGTGCGGTGACTGGAAACTCATGGAGTATCTGGAGGACGGGAAACTCGAGCTCTACAACCTCCGCGACGACCTGGGCGAAACCAGGAATCTCGCCGCCGAAGTGCCCGAAAAGACGCAGGAACTTCACGCCCGCATGGTCGCCTGGCGTCAGCAGGTCAATGCACCGATGCCGGTGAAGAACTGAACCGCACTGCATGACTCCGGGAACGGCCCCTTTTTGAGGTGGCTGGGAACGAACAAAGTGAGCCCGCAGCTGCGACAAGTTGGGGGCGAGCTAACGCGACCCCAGCCACCTAAACCGAAAGTCAAGACTTGACCTGGCACTAGAAGTCGCGCCAGATGCCGAATCCGACCAACTGTTCGTTGTGGTCGGGCAGTACGGGACTGCTGGTGAGACCATTGGAGTAGAACAGCCCGCCACGCAGCAGGCGCGCGTTCCTGCCGCGCCAGCACCAGCCGGCATGGGCCGTCACGTTGCCACTGTAGTTCCCGGCCTCCAGCAGATACACGTTGACCGCGGCAAAGGGAGCTCCCCAGAGTCGAGTGGGCATGACCGGCGCGTACTCCGCACCGAATTGAAACTCCCATTGTCCATCCGCGTCCGTGTTGAACGCATAACCTGCCTCGCCGTAGATCCGCAGTTTCTCCGCGAGGTGAACGGAGTGGCCCAGCAGAATCGCCTGTCGCTCGAACGTGCGACTCAGGTCATCCTGTTGGATATCGTGTTGGATGTCAGCGAAGATCCCCGTGAGATCCGCCCGCACAAAACACAACTCCAGTTTCGTCTCCTGCGTTCCCCACCCGATCGTCAGCGGAAACCCCAACCGCAAATCCGTGGACGCGATATCCAGCACGTCCGCATCTGCGCTGCGGAACTGCGCAGCACCGGCAATATCCAACTGAATGCCCATCGGGCGGAATGCGTCGTAAGTGCCGTAGCGCACGATGCCGAGTTGGCCTCCCACGGTCGAGAACCAGGACCAGCCGTTCTCCTCGTTCGCGAAGAACTGAATTCCCGTGCGGGGCTCGCGGGGACCGGCCAGATAGGGATGATAGATCAGACTCTCAGGAAACAACTGCAGTCGCCTGATTTCTGATGTGGTCGAGTGGTCGCCAAAGGGATCGAAAGGGCTCGCCCCAACGAAAACACGCTCTTGCCCGGACACAGGCTGGTCGACCAGTCCGCACGGTACGGCCCACCACCCCATGGCAAGCAAGCAACCTCGAAGCCATGGGGTCCTTCGGAACTTGCCACTCATGATCGCGGACGGCCAGCTTGACGCGGGAGGGCACGACATCGACGAGCGGGCGGACTCTACCCGACTTCGCGCTGCCAGCCAAGATCAGACTTGGCGAACCGGGCTAGCTGCCCGCCCGGCGTTGCCATGCGCCGGATCCGCCTCCGTCATGTCCTGGTGGCCCGAGCTGACACGCGCTGAGGGGATTCTGTGCAGCATGCCCAGATTCTCGGGCCGTTCCCATTTCGCAGTTCCTGTGGCGCGGCGACTGATCTATCTCAACCTCCAGGCATTTGTTATAAGGCCCGCGTCTCATCCCCTTCCTAATCCACGACTTGTGCATCCGAAGCGGTGGGCCGGCGATGTATGCTGCCAGTCAACGGCGGAGAGTCTGTTTCAGGGCGGTTCAGCATGTCCGCCTGGTCACTCTCAGCCTGTCAGCATGGGGGATTCTGGCGGCACGCGAAGCAGTGTCCCAGGATGTTCTTGCCATCCCCAGTCGTCGACCGGTCGCTGCGGAAATTGCCACGCGACTGGTTCCCCTGTACTACGTGCGAGATGCACAGAAAGTGATTGCGACGGTCCGCCACTCGCCAGAGGCCGATGTTCGCGTTATGGCCGGGCTTGAAGCCGAACCGAAGCAGATCAGGCGTGCGGATGACGAGCGCGGGCGCGCGGCCGATGCATCGTCAGGATCCGGCGTTGTGGTGACAGCGGACGATCCGTCCGACATGTTGGATCGCGTCCGGATCACCGTCGCTGGAGAGGGGCAACTTCATCTGTACGGTCCCCTGGCGGGGATCAACGCCATGACCCGCATGATCCACGAGATTGACCAGCCGGTGGGTGCCGTCAAGATCGGCATTCACGTGGCCCAGTTTTCGGGGACCGAGGAAGGCGAGGTCGACCGTGTGCCTGCGCTGCTCGAACAGCACCTGGAACATGCACGGCAAATGAGCCAGTCGTCCCAGATGCTGTTCCGCACAGCCTTGGGGAACGTGGCCGCGCGTTACCATGCGCGAGACCCGAACCGGTTTGAGGAAACCTTCTTTTATGGTCCGTGCGTCCGGAACTTTCGCAGCCTCAACGGATCGCACGCGCTGCTCTCGCTTCCGCTGCTGGATTCGCGGGACATTATCACGACGTTGTACCTCGCCGGCGTGGCCAACCAGCCCGTGCGCCGCGAGATCCTGA
>JALOQX010000302.1 GCA_025459265.1 Pirellulaceae bacterium
TCCACAGCGTATGCGTCCCGTTTCGCGTTCCGCGCGAGTGTCTGTCGGATTTCGTGCGCGATTACCGCAGTTGGGACCTGCACGGACTGAGCGTCGGCGCACCCCATCGCCAGACGTTGAGGCACCACCTGAGCAAGCTGGACAAAACCGCCGACCAGATCGGGTCGATCAACACGGTCGTGTTCCAGGACGACGGCACGGCACTGGGATATAACACCGACTATCGGGCGGCCATCACGAGCCTGATCCGGGCGAGCGGGGTGAGCACGGGTAATCCGCTGGAGGGCAAACGGGCCCTCGTGCTGGGTGCGGGCAGCATGGCGCGGGCCATTGTGTTTGGGCTGCGCCAGATGCAGGTCGAGGTGGTGATCACCGCGCGGGATGCCGGCCAGGCGCGCGAGCTGGCCGAAGCATCCGAATGCCGGGTCGTGGATTGGGAGAGCCGCTATGCCGTGAAGATCGATCTGCTGGTCAATTGCACGCCGGTGGGCATGCACCCGAACGTGGATGAATCCCCGTACTCGCCGGGCCAGTTGCGGCGCAACTGGATCGTGCTCGATGCGGTCTACAACCCCGAGCAGACACTGCTGATCAAGGAGGCCCGTCAGCAAGGCTGTCGCGTGGTGACCGGGGTCGAGCTGTTCATTCGGCAAGCCGCCCTGCAGTTCAAGGCCTTTACGAACCAGGAACCGCCCACCGACGTCATGCGGCTGGCACTCAAACGGGCTCTCGGGGCGGCGAAGTTCTGATTCGCGCGGATGGATACAGAGCGCTGACGGGCAAGGAGATGCGGCCGGTGGATGTCATCGTAAGCATGCCGATCGAAGTCCGGCTGGCGCTGTTGGGCCTGGCGGGCCTGCTGCTGGGCCGGCAGCTGAACCGGGCCATCTACCAGCTGGCATGGCTGCCGCGGCCCGTGGGACCCTGGTCGCCTCCGCCCGCCGCGGCCCCGCCGCGCCACCGCCTGGATCTCGTACCGGTGGTGGGCTGGTGGCGGCTGCGCCGCGAGTCCCGCTGGCATGGCCGTGGCTACTGGATTCGGCCGCTGCTGCTGGAGCTCCTGGTCGGAGTCGGCTGCGCCGTGTTGTATTGGGGGGAAATCGAACGCCACTGGCTCTGGCCCACCTGGCCCGGCATGGCGCCGCCGACCAACGCCGTGCTGCATGCCCAATTCCTCGCCCACATCATCCTGCTCTCGTTGATGCTCGTCGCGACCTTCATCGATTTCGATGAACAGACCATTCCCGACGCGATCACGGTCTCGGGTGCTGTGGCCGGCCTGGTGCTGGCCGTCGCCTTGCCCCGCGCCGCGTTGCCGACGATCGTTGAGCTGTGGGGCGAACCGGCGCAGGTGTGCCACGTGGTGCTGACGTCCTCGACATTGTCCCGTTCCTGGCGCACCGGCCTGGGAGGGCCCCACTCCTGGCCCGAGGTGCTCGACCAAACGCCGGGCTTGGTGCTGGCGCTGACCATCATCTGGAGCAGCTGTCTGGCCGTCCTGCACAAGACCTGTACGTTGCGCCGCGGCCTGGGCATGGCCATGGCCTTCATGGTTGCCAGCGTGGTGCGGCACAGAACCTGGCCCCTGCCCGCCACGCTGGGCTGCGGACTGTCGCTGCTGGCGGTCAGCACGTGGCTCATCGGCGCGACGCGTTGGGAAAGCCTGCTCTCGGCTCTGGTGGGTCTGGCGTTCGCGGGAGGACTGATCTGGAGCGTCCGCATCATTGCCGGGCGGGCCTTGGGCGTCGAGGCCATGGGATTTGGCGACGTCACGCTCATGGCCATGATCGGCACATTTCTCGGCTGGCAGGCCGCGTTCCTGGTGTTCTTCCTCGCGCCGCTGACCGCCGTCGTGATCGCGACGGCCCAATGGCTGCTCACGGGCGAGCGGCGGATTGCGTTCGGACCCTATCTGTGCCTGGCCGCAGTCATCGTCGTGCTCGGGTGGGAAGGACTCTGGTCGCAGTGGGCCCATCCCATGTTTTCGCTCGGCTGGTTCATCCCCATCATCCTCGGCGCTTGTCTGCTGCTGATGGGCGGCCTCCTGTGGGGCTGGCGCCTGGTGCGCGATACGTTCTTCTGACTGGAGCGCCTGGGCATGCCCCTGTTCGAGACGGCACGGGACCTTCGCGAGCACGCGGACATGCTGCGCCGGCGGGCGTACGGCGTGATCGTCATGCAGGCGGGGCGCCTGCAGGCCGTCCATCTGCGGCCGTGTCCCAAGCTGCTCGCCTCCCGAGACCTGGTCGGGCCCGGCCGCCAACTCGGTCCACATGCGAGTCAGGACACCTGCTGGCTGTATTACAACCAGCCCTGCCGCCATCCCCGCTTCCTCGCACTCAAATACATCGTGTCCAGCCCGCACGCCACGTTCTCCACGTTCCGCGGCGCACTGGTCGTGCTCGACGAAATCGCCCGTCTCAAGCACACCGACGCCATCGTCGCCGAGGTGCGGAATCTGCGGATCTCTGATCGGCTGCTGCACCGTTGGGGCTGGGAACGCCATCTGCCAGCCAGTCGCCGCCGGCACTACATCAAACGGTTCTACGGGGTGTACCCCGCGCCGCATCAGGCGTGGGAGCTGATGGCTGGCGCTAAGCAGACCGGATGATAGAGGACAGGAAGATTGGGGACAGGAAGATTGGGGACAGGAAGATTGGGGGAATGCGCGGGGTTGTCTGCTATTTTTCTGTCCCCCATTTTTCTGTCTCCCCCAGCGCGAAGTGCGGAAATGGGGAACACAGGCAGAAATTCCGCTCTTGTGACCGGTAGCCCAGGCTGATACTATCCGCACCGCCTGCCGAGGGGGTGGAGTGGTTTGCGCAAGGAGAGCGAGGACATGCTCGCGCGGACGCGATACCGGTGGATGCTGATCGGCGTCTGCATCTTCTCAGCCGGTTGTCGGCAGGATGCATTCCAGACCGGGCAGGCGTCGTCGGCGTTGGCGCCCCAGCAGCAGCCCGCGTACCAGTCGCAGGTGCAGGAGCTGCAGCGACGCGTCGGCGAACTGGATGTGAGCAATCGCGATTTGCACACGCGTCTGGCCCAGGCCGAGCAGCAGCAGCAGATCTATCGCGATCAGACGCAGTTGCTGCAGCAGCAGTTGCGGGACACGGCGAATCAGCTGCGTGAGACGCAGCTGGCGCGGCAGGACGCGGAAAAGAACGTTCAGATGTTGCAGGCGTCGACGCGCAAGCAGGGTGGGGCGATGATCACCGCCAACAACAGTGTGCGGCAGGCGCTGGCGACGATCGACATTCCGGGTGTAGAGGTGCGGCAGGATCAGGATGTCATCCGGATCGAACTGCCGGCCGACGAGTTGTTTCAGGCGGGCAGTGTCCAGTTGACGCCCTCCGCGTATGCGTACCTGGACAAAGTGGCGGACGCGATTTCCCGCAACTATCCGCGGCAGCGCATGGCGATCGAGGGTCACACGGACAGTGCGCCGGCGATCGGCGGTACCGCGACGACCAATCATCAGCTATCCTCGATGCAGGCGCTGGCGGTGTTTGACATTCTCACGCGGCGCAACCACTTTCCGCCGCGGCAGCTGTTCGTGATGGGGCTGGGAGCGAACCATCCGCGGGCCTCCAACGCCACGGAGGCGGGGCGGGCGAAGAACCGCCGCGTGGAGTTGGTGGTGTACCCCCAGACCATGGACTGAACACTTGTGATTGTCATCGTCGACTACGGGATGGGAAATCTGCGCAGTGTCCAGAAGGCGTGCGAACGCGTGGGCGCGTCCGCGCAAATCAGTCGCGATCCCGAGCGCCTGCTCCAGGCCGACCAGGTGATTCTCCCTGGAGTGGGCGCATTTCCGGACGCGATGGCTGAACTGCAACGGTGCGGACTGGTCGATCCGCTGCGCGCGTGCATCGACCGTGGCACGCCGTTTCTGGGCATTTGCCTTGGCTTACAGCTGCTCTTCGAGGTCAGTACCGAAGGCGGCACGTCGCATGGCCTGGGCGTGATACCCGGCTCGGTCGTGCGGTTCGATTTGCCGCGGGCGTACAAAGTGCCGCACATGGGCTGGAATCAAGTGCAGGTGCGACGGCGCGCTCCGATTCTCGCAGGGATCGAGGACGGCGAGTACTTTTATTTTGTCCATTCGTACTACGTCGCGCCGCACGATGAGGCGGTCGTCGCCCTGGAGACCGACTACGGCGGACCGTTCTGTTCGATGGTCTGGCGAGACAATGTATTTGCCACGCAGTTCCATCCGGAAAAAAGCCAGCGGGCGGGACTCCGCCTGCTGGAGGCGTTCGCGCGGCTCTGACCGCGACCGGCACATTGCGCCGCCTTGCCAATTCGGCGGCCGTATGGCATATTTCTAGTTTTTGTAACTCGTGTCGTGGCAAAGACAAGGGCGTCGTCTTGATGGAGATCTGGCCGGCCATCGACCTGCGAGGCGGCAAGTGCGTCCGCTTGCGGCAGGGGGACTACGCCCAGGAAACCGTCTATGATGACGACCCGGCTGCGGTGGCCCGCCGATGGGTAGCTGCGGGCGCCCGCCAGCTGCATCTGGTCGACCTGGACGGCGCCCGGGACGGGCAGCTGGCCAATCGGGGATCGGTGGCCGCGATTCTCCGCGCGATCGACGTCCCGTGTCAGCTGGGGGGAGGGGTTCGGGACGAAGCGACCCTGGTCGACCTGCTGGGACTGGGGCTGACGCGGCTGGTGGTGGGCACGCAGGTGCTGCGGGATCCGGACTGGGTCCGCCGCATGTGTCGCGCGTACCCGGAGCGGGTCGTGGTCGGGATCGATGCCCGGCAGGGCTACGTGGCCACCGACGGCTGGCGTGCGACGTCCCGCACCCGGGCCGTGGACGTGGCGAGGCAGTGGGCCGGCGAGCCGATTGCGGCCATCGTCTACACCGACATCGCCCGCGACGGCATGCTGGCCGGTCCGAACGTCGAGGCGATGGCTGAGCTGGCGTCGGCGGTGGCGGTGCCGGTCGTGGCCTCGGGCGGGGTCACGACGGTCGACGACGTGCGGCGACTGGCGACGACGGGCGTGGCGGGGTGCATTATCGGGCGATCGTTGTACGAGGGGACTGTGACGTTGGGTGAGGCGCTGGCGGCCGCTGGCACGGCATAGGCGGCTGCGTGTGTCCGTCGCGCGACTGAGTAAGGAACTGCAAACCATGGCGAAAGTGACCGTTCAAGACATTCGCAACCTGGTGTTCTGTGGACACGGTGGCTGTGGCAAGACCACGCTGATCGACCACCTGCTGGTCAAGACCGGCGCGGTCAATGCGCATCCGAGCGTGGATGAGGGGACCAGCATCTGCGATTTCGATCCGGAAGAAAAACACCACAAGTACACGATCGAGGCGAAGCTGGTGCATTTCACGCATGGCGGCAAGCAGTTTCACGTGCTGGACACCCCCGGGTATCCCGATTTCATCGGGCAGACCATCGGTGCCATGCACGGCGTGGACACCGCCGCGATCGTGGTCAACGCGCAGGCGGGGATCCAGGTCAATACGCGACGCGTGTTCGCCGAGGCGGAACGGGCGGGATTAGGTCGCCTGGTGGTGATCAACAAGATGGATGCCGACAATATCGACTTCCCCGCGCTGGTCGACGCGATCCGGGAGCTGTGGGGCAGCGCTTGCGTGCTGCTCAACGTGCCGGTGGGCCAGGGGGCCGGCTTCCAAGGCGTCGTCAGCACACTCGCGGTGCCGGCGGATACGGCAGGCGCCCTGCTGGAACCGCAGGCGATTCATGACGCGCTGGTGGAATCGATCGTCGAGGTCGACGAGACGGTGATGGAGCGGTACCTGGAAGGGACGCCGCCCACCGCGGAGGAAGTGGCCGCGCTGCTGGTCCGCGCCGTGGCGCAAGGCACGCTCGTTCCCATCGTGTGCTGTTCGGGGAAGACCGGTGCCGGACTCGGCGAGCTGCTCGATGCGCTGGCCGCCTGCGGCCTCGCGCCGGACACGCGACTGCGGACCGTGACCAAGGGGACGGACCAGCTGCCGGTCCAGCCCGATCCGAACGGTCCGCTGGTGGCCCGCGTGTTCAAGACGCGGATCGACCCGTTCGTGCAGAAGCTGAGCTTCATTCGCGTGTTGAGCGGCTCGCTGCGGCGGGACGATGTCGTGCCGGTGAGCACGGCCCGCAAGCCGGTCAAGATCGGGCAACTGCTCCAGGTGCAAGCCGCCGACACGCAACCGGTCGACCGTGCCGGACCGGGCGACATCGTGGCGGTGGCCAAGATGGAGGAACTGACGACCGGCGCCACGCTCGGCGAAGGCCAGCTGCCCGCCATGGTGTTCCCGACGCCGATGGTCGGGCTGGCCGTCTCGCCCAAGAGCCGCGGCGATGAAACGAAACTCTCGGGCGCTCTGCATAAAGTCGTGGAGGAAGATCCCACCTTCCGTCTCGATCGGGACATGCAGACGAAAGAACTTGTCATGACGGGCATGAGCGAACTGCATCTGACCGTCATCCGCGAACGGCTGGCCCGCCGCGACAAACTGGAGGTCGACACGAAGGAGCCGAAGATTCCCTTCCGCGAGACGATCCAGATCAAGGCGGAAGGAAGTTATCGACACAAGAAACAGTCGGGTGGGCGCGGTCAGTTCGGCGAGGTCCACGTGCGCATGTTCCCGTTGGCCCGCGGTACGGTCATCGACGAGTATGCCACCAAGGCGAACTTCCCGCAGCTCAAAGAGTATCACTACGACGAAGTCAACAACTTCCTCTGGATCGACTCGATCGTGGGAGGCGTCATCCCCGGCAACTTCATGCCGGCCATCGAAAAGGGCTTTCGCGATCGACTCAACCGCGGCCGTGATTGCGGGCTATCAGGTCCAGGACGTGGGCGTGGAAGTCTTCTTCGGCAAACATCACCCGGTGGACAGCTCGGAAGCCGCCTTCAAGACCGCCGCGTCCATGGTCTTCCGCAACGTGTTTCAGCAGGCGAAACCCACGTTGCTCGAGCCCGTCGTCAAACTGGATATCACGATCCCGGAAGCCAACGTGGGGGACGTGTACAGCGACATGTCCAGCCGTGGGGGCCGCGTGCTCGGGAGCGACTCGGCCGGCGGCGGGCTGCAGACGGTGTACTGCGAGGTCCCGCTGCGCAGCGTCACCACCTACGCCCGCACGCTCTCAAGCATGACGGGCGGCCAGGGCAGCTACGCGATGGACTTCAGCCATTACGACGTCATGCCGCCCAACGTGATGCAGGACATCATCGCCAAGGCCAAGCTCCAGGAAGAGGAAGAAGACTGACTCAACCGGCGGACCCCCGCCGACCGAATAGAAGAAGCGGAGCTTGATCGCCGGGGGACCGTGGTATACGATCCCTTGCGCCGTATCGTACCGTGGCCTCCTGATCGCATCGGTGCGCTGGAATGCTCGATCTGCACCCGTACTGCCATCCGCTGTGCCGCTGCGTCTGTCCGGCGTGACCGGACAAACACTCTTTCTCCACATCGAGCGTCTCTTGGGTTTGCGTGCTGGTTGTGAGCCGGTCCTGCGGGTCGCTTCCTCCACGCCGCGTCGGTGACTCGACAGAGAGCTTTCTGCCATGGCTTCCGATTTCCGCCTCAAAGAACAACTCCCCCTGCTGACCAATCGCATCGTCGACACGTATCGGGAAACGAGCACGATCAATCACCTGGGCCACTGTCCGCTTCCCCAGTACGAAGCGGTGGTGGGAATCCTGACCGACCTGAAAGAGGTCCTGTACCCCGGGTACCGCCGGCGCGAGAAGCTGCACATGGGGAACGTCACGTACCACACCGGTGACCTGATCGACGGGCTCCATGACACGCTCACCGTGCAGATCGCGCGGGCCCTGCAGCATGAGGCCCGCGTGCGGCGCGGCGAGCCGTGCCGGCCCGCGCGCGAGGACTTCGAAGCCAAAGGGCAAGCTATCGCGATCACCTTCCTCGAACAGATTCCCGCCCTGCGCCACATTCTGGCCACCGACGTGCAGGCCGCCTACGACGGCGATCCGGCCTGCCAGAGCCTGGACGAAGTGATCTTCTGCTACCCGGGACTCGACGCGGTGACGGTCTACCGCCTGGCGCACGAACTCTGGAAACTGAGTGTTCCCCTCATCCCGCGCATGATGACCGAATGGGCCCACAAGGAAACGGGGATCGACATCCATCCCGGCGCACAGATCGGACGCAGTTTCTTCATCGACCACGGCACAGGCGTCGTGATCGGAGAGACGTCCCTGATCGGGGAACATGTCAAACTGTATCAAGGTGTCACGCTCGGGGCGCTCAGCTTCCCCACCGACAGCAGCGGCAATCTGATTCGGGGCAAGAAACGACACCCGACGATCGAAGACCGAGTCGTGATCTACGCCAGCGCGACAATTCTGGGCGGCGATACCGTGATCGGACACGACTCGGTGATCGGGTCGAGCGTGTGGCTGACAAGCAGCGTCGAGCCGTACGCGACCGTGACGATGGAAAAACCACGCTTGCGGATCCGACCCAGCATGGAGGTCGCGTCCCAGGCCGACTATCAGATCTAAGCAGCGACTGCACCCCGCCGACCCTGCGTCGGCGGCTTGCGGGACGGGTGAGCTACAGCTGCCGCGCGGCCCAACGCTCTGCTCCCCGCCGACCCTGCGTCGGCGGCTTGCGGGACTGGTGAGCTACAGCAAAGCGTGAAATGTGGCAACGTTCCCCGCCGACCCCGCGTCGGCGGCTTGCGGGACTGGTGAGCTACAAGGGAGCTGCACTCCCACATTCTTCTCCCCGCCGACCCCGTGTCGGCGGCTCGCTGGACTGGTGAGCTACGGGCGCGGCCTTCGATAAATACCTTCTCCCCGCCGACCCCGCGTCGGCGGCTCGCTGGACTGGTGAGCTACAACGGAGCTGCGCTCGAACGCTCTTCTCCCCGCCGACCCCGTGTCGGCGGCTCGCTGGACTGGTGAGCTACAACGGAGCTGCGCTCGAACGCTCTTCTCCCCGCCGACCCCGTGTCGGCGGCTC
>JALOQX010000303.1 GCA_025459265.1 Pirellulaceae bacterium
CCGCCGCGATGACGGATGCCCGCGGCCTGACCTCGGCCAGCTTCGTGGGACTGGCGATCACGCAGCTCCTGACGGCGGTCAACGACAATGTATTTCGGTGGCTGGCCATCGGGATTGGCAAGGACTATGTCAGGCCGGAGAACGTCAGCAACATTTTGATGGCCGGCACCGCCTGTTTCGTGCTGCCGTATCTGGTGCTGGCCGCCCCGGCGGGTTACCTGGCCGACCGGTTCAGCAAGCGGAGTGTGATCGTTGGATGCAAGATCGCCGAAGTGGTGATCATGGCGCTGGGCGTGGTGGCGATCGCCATGCCGGCCAGCCACCTGGTGAATCTGACCTGCCTGTTCCTGGTCGTCGCCCTGATGGGGGCCCAAAGTGCGCTGTTCTCGCCGTCCAAACTGGGCATCATCCCGGAGCTGTTGCCGGCCGAGAAGATCTCTGCGGCCAACGGCCTGTTCGGGCTGGTGACCGTGTCGGCCACGGTCATCGGGATGGCCGTCGGCAGCTGGCTCAGCGGCGCGACGGGGCTCTATGGCAAGGAGCGGTGGTGGATCTCGGCGGTCGTGCTGGTGGGCATTGCCGGGGTCGGGCTGGCCGCCAGTCTGGCCATCCGCCACACGCCCGTGGCCGATCCGGGGCGTCGTTTCCCGTGGCTGGCGGCTCAGCAGACGTGGCGCGATTTGCGCACACTGGCTTCCAATCCCGCGCTGCTGCGGGTCACGCTGGGCGTGGTGTTCTTCTGGTCGATCGGGGCGCTGGCCCAGCTGAACGTCGACCAGTTCGCGTTTGAAGGCGGCGCGCTGCACGAGACGGACAAAGTCCCGCTGCTCATGGCGTTGGTGATCGGTGTGGGCCTGGGGAGTGTCCTGGCGGGTGTGTGGTCGGGAGGCCATGTGGAGTTGGGCATCTTGCCGCTGGGTGCCCTGGGTGTGGCGGTCGGTTCGATGCTGCTCTTCACGTCAGCGGGCGAGATCCTGGAACCTGGCGAGGGGTTGACGTTCGGTCTGGTGTGGGCGTTGGGGCTGCTGTTTTTGTTGGGGACGAGTGCGGGGTTGTTTGCGGTGCCGCTGGACGCGTACATGCAGCACCGCAGCCCGCCGCGCGAGCGTGGCGCGGTGCTCGCGGCCATGAATTTTCTGGTATTTCTGGGCATTTTGCTCGCGGCGCTGCTGTTTGCCGGGCTGCGGCGACCGACGTTTCCCGGTTCGCTGGAAAACATCGCGGCGGCGCGGGAGAGTATGGGACGGCTTGATGAGCCGCAGCGGGCAGCGGTCGCGCAGCTGGCGGCCGACCTGCGGGCCGCCTGGCAGGCGGCGCCACCGGCCGCGGCCGCCGCACCGGTACCTGCGGCAGAGGGCGGCATCGCGGCCGGAACGGCAGCTGAGGGACAGGCGCAGGCGCGTCCGGATCTGCGGGTGTACGTCGAGCGCGTTGATCCGGCTGCGCGCCAGGCGGCGATCGCTCAGCTGCTGTGGGTGGAGCTGCAGGAGCGTCGTCGCCGCGGCGAGTTCTTCACGAAAGAAGAGTATTTTCGTCGGTTTGAGCAGGTGCAGGAGCAGCAGCTGGTCAGCGACGTGTACTACCAGGCCTCGGACCTGCCGCTCTTTACGGCCCGGCAGATCTTTCTGCTGGCCGGGATCGGGACAATTCCCGTCTTTTTCTACATCGTGCTGCTGATTCCCCAGGCGTCGGTCCGGTTTCTGGTCTGGCTGGCCAGTCACACGGTCTACTCGATCCGGGTCTGGGGGCGGTCGAACCTGCCGGAGCGGGGCGGCGCGCTGCTGGTGGCCAACCACGTTTCCTTGCTCGACGGCATCCTTTTGCTCTTGACCAGTTCGCGGCCGGTCCGCATCCTGGCCGTGGTGGGAGGCGTGCGGGCGCGCCGCGTGCGCTGGCTGGCCCGGTTGGCTGGCGTGATCCTGGTGGCGCCGGGCGCGAAGGAAATATCCGCGGCGCTGCAGGCGGCGCGGGAGGCCCTGCAGCGCGGCGAGCTGGTGGGCATGTTCCCCGAGGGCGGGATGACGCGCACCGGCATGCTGCAGGCGTTCCGGCCGGGATTGATGAAGGTGCTCGACGGCATTGCCGTGCCGGTCATCCCGGTGTACCTGGACGAACTGTGGGGGAGCATTTTCAGTTACCATGGGGGCCGCGTCTTCTGGAAGTGGCCGCGCCACTGGCGGTATCCGATCTCGATCCATTTCGGGCCGCCGGTGGAGGGGCCGCAAGAGATCCATCGTGTCCGACAGGCCGTGCAACATCTCGGAGCGACAGCCGTGCAGCAGCGATCGCAGAACATGCCGTACGTGCCCGGGGAATTCGTCCGCTCGTGCAAACGACAAAAATTCCGCACGAAAGTCGCCGACTCGCTGGGCGCACAGCTCACCGGCGGCACGCTCCTCATGCGGACGCTGATCTTGCGCCGGTTGCTGCGGCGCGAAGTCCTGGCCGACGACGAAACCCAGGTCGGCGTGCTGTTGCCCCCGTCGGTGCCCGCGGTCGTGGTCAACGCGGCGCTGAGCATCGATCGCCGCGTGGCCGTCAACCTGAACTACACGGTGTCGCAGGACATCATGGACGCCTGCATTCGCCAGGCGGGGATTCGGCACGTCCTGACCAGTCGCAGACTGCTCGAGCGGTTCGACTTCAAATTCGACGTCGATGTCGTGATGCTCGAGGACCTGCGCGACCACGTGCGCCTGGCGGACAAGCTCACGGCGGCGCTGGCCACGTTTGTCGTACCGGCCCGCGCGATCATCCGCCGCCTGAACCTGCATACGATTCGCGGCAGCGACCTGATGACCGTGATCTTCACGTCCGGGTCGACCGGCGAGCCGAAAGGGGTGATGCTCTCGCACGGCAATGTCGCATCCAATGTCGAAGCTGTCTGGAACGTCGTCCAGCTGCGACCGACGGACGTCCTGCTGGGGATCCTGCCGTTCTTCCATTCGTTCGGCTACACGATCACGTTATGGACGGTCTTGAGTCTGGAAGTCAAAGGCGTGTATCACTACAACCCGCTGGAGGCCCGGGTGATCGGCAAGCTGTGCCAGGAGCAGGGCGTCACGATCCTGCTGGCCACGCCGACGTTCTTGCGGTCGTACCTGCGGCGGTGCGAAGCGGACGAACTGAAGCAGGTCGATGTCGTCGTGACCGGCGCCGAGAAACTGCCGAAGGATGTGGCCGACGCGTTCGAGGCGAAGTTCGGCGTGCGGCCGGTGGAGGGGTACGGCTGCACGGAGACATCGCCGCTGGCCGCGGTGAACGTGCCGCCGAGCCGCTGTCGCGAGGTGTCGGCCAATAGCTGCCGCGAAGGGACCGTCGGGCGCCCCATTCCGGGTGTCGCCGCCAAGGTCATTCATCTGGAGACCGGCGAGGACCTGCCCGCGGGCCAGTCCGGCATGCTGTTGATCAAAGGCCCGAACATCATGCAGGGATACATGGGACTCCCCGGATTGACGGCCGAGGTGGTGCGTGACGGGTGGTACGTGACCGGTGACGTCGCGCAGATCGACGAGGACGGCTTCATCCAGATCACCGGGCGAGAGAGCCGCTTTTCGAAGATCGGCGGTGAGATGGTGCCGCACATCCAGATCGAAGAGACGCTGGCCCGCGTGATTGGCAACATCGAAGATGGCTTGAAAGCCGCCGTCACCGCCGTGCCCGACCCCCGCAAGGGCGAGCGGCTGGTCGTGCTGCATACCGAACTGCCGCGGTCGCCGGCCGAACTCTGTCAGGGGCTCGCCGACGCCGGTCTGCCCAATCTCTACATTCCGTCGCCCGACAGTTTCGTCAAGGTGGACCAGCTGCCCCTGCTCGGGTCCGGCAAACTCGACCTGAAACGGATCAAAGAGATGGCCGCCGAACAGTTCGCCGGCAAACGCGGAACCGCAACGTGATCGGCGGCCGCGATGTCACTGGACCGCCGGCTCGGTGGCCAGCTCACCCACGCGCGCCGCAGGCTCCTCGGGCGCATTGGCCATCTCCCGCATGGTTGCCCGCTGGTGGAGCGTCGTCGCGAGCTGCGCAAAGCGGTCTCGCACCGTCGGCTCGATGTTCGAGAGCCGCGTGACCAGCCGCTGGACACCCGGACCGTTCGTCTCCGCCACGTGCGACACCTGACTGACAAACCGCAAGGCCTCCAGGAAGTTGGAGTCGGCCGTCTTGCCCAGCAAGGGATGCAGCGTGCGCGCGACGATCTCGGCGCCCGCATTGTCGAGCTGTAGAAACACGTCCAGCCGGTTTGCCACATAGTCGTGCTGTTGTCGGTCGTTCGTATACCCCGTGCTGAGCAACAGGACGCACCGGCCCGTGACACGGCGCGGCAGCAGCGGGCCCTCGTAGTAGCCGTCGGCCAGGAACAGGTGCTGCGAACGCGTGCCGTAGACCAGCTCGACCTGGCTGACCGTTCCGGCGCCGTCCTGCGCATCATAGACATACGGTCCCTGGCGCTGGATCGTGACGCGTGTGACACCCATGAGCTGCCACATGTTGATCACGACTTCGGGGTAGCGCACCAGAAACACATACAACTCGGGATCGCACCGGATCACTTCGACCGGCATCCGGCGATAGATCGTCGGGCGCGTCACCACCTGCTCGATGCGCGACCGTACCGGCTCCTGCAGGCTGACCAGCGGCAGTTCGCGGATGGTCTCCTCGCGGGCCTTGCGGCTGGCGGTAAAGCGGTTGGGCAACTCCGCGCCCCCCAGCGGGACGGCGCGCATGCCGATCCCCGCCGCGGCCCAGCCCGCCAGAGAGTGCAGGAATGTCCGGCGTCCGATGTCTATAGCCCGCTTACTGTCTGCTGGCAAAACGCGTGCGTGCTTCCGCATCCCCCCCCCTTGTGGACCGGCATCAGCGCGTCGTGGCCCGCCGTTGTGCCTGCGGGACCTGGCCATCGGTCGCCCCCTCCGGCGTCCGCCGCCCGATGCGCTGGCAATTTCTGCCGATCATTCTGAATGTTCGGCCAGTCGGACCGTGCAAGACCAATGAAAATTCCGGCGAGCCGTTGGCGCGGTGCGGGAAGACGTGCGCAGGCGTTTCCGGGGAACCGCAGGCGATTAGGGCGGGGCGGGGCGGAAGAAGGCTGAGCTATTTGCCCTAGACAATCCATTTTGCCGCTGGGCGGGGGGCAGGGTTGGGCTGACGCGAGGGATTGCCATTGCCCGTTGGCTCCTGCCGCGAGACAATCGCCGCCCCTCGGTGTGGGTCCGCTGGCGGCCCTGGACAGGCGGGGACTGCGAAACACGTGAGCGTTTGCATGAAGGAGCACATGGCATGAAGAATCGCAGGCGTCGCTGCTGGATTCTCAGCTTAAGTGGCGCGGGCATGCTGGCCGTGCTGGCCTGGGGCCTGATGCGCTGGGCCGACACGGGGCCGGACCAGTTCCTGGCGGCGTACCTGGCTGGGTACGTGGAGACGATGCCGGACGAGTTGGTGGAGGACGAGCTGCGTGAGATGGCGGTGCTCGACGGTCCCGGACTCCTGGTGCTGCTGGCGGCGCTGGACAGTCCACGTCCGGCCGTCGCGCGTTCCGCGACTGTGGTCCTGGACCAACAGCTGGCCACGTGGCGCGAATGGCCCGTGCAGCGCGCGAGTGTGCAGATTCAGCGGCTGGCGCGTGGGTTGGCGCAGCGAGTCGATCAGTGGTCACCCGTGCCGCGCAGTGTCGCTCGCGATCTTGCCCTGCAGATTCTCGACTGGCCGGTGGACCGGCGGCACGTGGACCGAGCGGTGATTCTGGCCGACTGCGAGTACGTGTTGCGGTCGGCGCTGGCGCTGCCGCGCTCGGCGGCGCTCCCGCCGCTGCAGGAAGGCTCGTCGCCAGACGCCGTGCTCTCTGCACCACTGAGCCCGGGCGCCAGCGTGTTCACCGCCGCACCATACCCCGACGTGGCCGCGGCCAGTCTGCGGGACGAGCTGCCCGAGCGCGAGCAAGGTGAGCTGGACTCGACTGTGCCGGTGGCCGGCAAGTCACCGCCGCCCGCAACCGCGGAACCGCGACTGCTGCCAGCTGACGACGGCGACCGCGGCGTCCACCAGCGGATTGCGGACGAGGCCGGTGACGACGGGGCGGCCCCAAACCCCGCCGCATCGGCGATCGCCGGCGACTCGGCGTCCGCGATGACGTGCGAGACCGAGACGATGGCTCAGGACGCGCCAGCGTCGCTGGTCGAACCGCGGCCGGCCGGTCTGCCGCCCGAGCTGGCGTTGATGTACGACCTCAACGCACCTGACGCACGCTCAGCGCACGCCGAACGCGTGCTGCGGCAGAGTGGGTTTGGCGACCAGGAACTGGTCTGGGCCCGGCAGCTGGTCAGTCCCGAGATCACCGCACGCCGGCAGCTGTTAGACGCGGTGTCGCAGTCACCACGCAGTACGACCCCGTGGCTGATCTGGTTGAGCCACGATGCCGACGCGGACGTGCGCGGACCGGCTGTCGCACGGCTGGTCACGTCCCAAGCGCCTCAGGTGACCCGACGCCTGCTGGAACTGGAGTGCACCGAGTCGGATCCGGATATTCGCCGGCAGTTGCAGGCATGGCGCGGCGGAGGCCGCGAGTAGCGGCGGCGCGGTCGAAAAGTCAGTGGACGGATGACTCTGTCATGCGATTTCGGGAGGGCTCAGAAACCGGCCGCCGAATCGAGCAACGTCGTCCGGCTCTCCGCACCAGGATGGCTCGACTCGGAGAGTCGAGCGACGAGCGCGCCGGGATGGCTCGACTCGGAGAGTCGAGCGACGAGCGCGCCAGGATGGCTCGACTCGGAGAGTCGAGCGACGAGCGCACCAG
>JALOQX010000076.1 GCA_025459265.1 Pirellulaceae bacterium
ATACTTCCTGCCGCATAGACCACAAATCGGTAGTTAATTGTTTTGCAGCGCCTAAAGAAGCACACCATGAGGCACGGCGTGTTCTCGATGATGTACAATCGGGGCAGGCTCCCATAACGCTCTTTATAGCTTCCCTTGCAGAATGGCACGCAGGCAAAGAACCCACCCGGCGGATTCCTGACACATACCATGTAACCAGATGAATCGCTACACAGGTCATCCATGCGGTCGCGCCCGAGAGGGTCCGCATGATCAAGGGGAGCACTCGCCACATACTGAAACAGGTTCGAAGGGCTCCCTTCATACCCAATCGGATCCCGGCTCCCGAACCTCCCCAAGGCGGCGTGATAGGTCCGATGCCGGTTATAGTACAGGCCGGTTTCGGCATCGAGTTGGCGGCCGGTGTGAGTGTGCGGGTTGGCGTCGCGAGCCTACCGGGCCTGCCAACGACATGCGGCCGCGTTGCAACTCATCGTCCCAGCGTGCAACCACATTGCCCGCCCCACCCCCCGGCGGGGTATTGCCGGACCGTCGGCGGTGACTAACAACTCTTTAGGCAACATAGGACTGCGAAGGTGCCGCGGCAGGGAGAGGAACGATGCGAGTCATGATCGTGATCTGGTTGTCGTTGGTGACGGCGACCGCGTGTGCGCAAACGGAACGCGAATCACGTACGGAGCGTGCGTCCAAGAAGTCGTCCGCCGGTGCAGGCACAACAGCGGACGGCACCGCAGACGGCAAGTCAGGGGAGAAGCGTGCGATGGCCGAGTCAGAGCCAGGCGGGAAGCCGGAAAAGATCGTTCGCACAGATGCCCAGTGGCGCGAGATTCTCAGCCGCGAGGAGTTTCGCGTGTTGCGGAGAAAGGGCACCGAACGCCCGTTCACGAACAAATACGATCATCATTTTGAGCCGGGCACGTACGCCTGTGCCGCCTGCGGACAGGAGCTTTTCAGCTCGGACACGAAATTCAATTCCGGCTGCGGATGGCCGGCGTTCTACGCCTCCCTGGCCGGGGATCGCGTGATCTTCACTCCGGACCGTTCGCACGGCATGCTGCGTACGGAAGTCACGTGTGCGCGGTGCGACTCGCACCTGGGCCACATCTTTGACGACGCCCCGCAGACTCCAACCGGCCAGCGCTTCTGCATCAACTCCGTGTGCCTGAAGTTCATCCCTGCCGGCCAAGCAACTGCGGAGGGACCCGCCACGGGATCGCAAGACAAGGAGCAGCACCGCGAGACGAACGAACGTCGCAAGGAGCAATAGGCGCGGCTCCGAGATTCCCGCGCCGCGGCACATCTCCCGTAGTCAGGAGGAGAGGCCGGCGAGACTGCGAACGGGCTCGCAGGCACCCGTCTCATGCGCGACGCTTGACCGATTCGGTCTGCCGCCCCAAGCCCATCCGCCCTGTTCGCGCTAGTCTGCCGCCGCAGATCGACCGGGCCTGATCGGGTGTCAAAACCCGCGATTGCTCGGTGGGATGCCGGCGGAACCAGGCGGCCACCAGGCGGATGTGGTCATAGTCGTCGGCCGGCGCCGGGTGGCGCCGGTCGAACGTCTGATCGAGAAATTCCAGGCAACGGCGGGCCGTGGCGATCGACCGTGGTGCCGCGGTCACCGCCGACACGCGCCCGCCGGCGATGAGCATCCAGGTGGTCCGGGTCGCACCGTCACGAATCGGGTAGACACCCCACAGTTCGCGTTGGGCGCGGCGCACCTGCGCAAGCTGGTCTTGGAGCAGCACCAGGTGCTGCCAGGTGTCCCGGCACTCGGCAGCCTGCTCGAAATCCTGCTGCGCTGCCGCCGCGCGCATCGCCGACTCGTACGACGCAATCACGTCACCCTGGTTGCCATCCAACAGGGCGCGTGCTGCGGCGACGCTCTGGGCATAGTCTTGCTGACGGCAAACGCCGCAGCACGGGGCCAGGCAGCTGTCCAGGTCTCGCCGCATGCACGTCGCGGCATCCCCGAGCGGCCAGAGCCCGCGTTGGTCCGCGTACCGCATCGGAGTCCGGTCCGGGCAGTCACGCAGGCGGAAGACGTGGTTGACGTGATCGACCGCGGCGCGCACCACGTGCGTCATGGGCAGGGGCCCCCAACACTGCAGGGAGGATGCCGGCACGTGCCGGCCGGCGCGCAGCGTGGGCGCGGCGCCAGCAGTCAGGTAGATGTAGCCGAGCTCGTGGCGGCCCGGCCGGCCGCGGGCATTGAGTCGCGGACGCCAATACCGAATCAACTCCAACTCGCGCACCTGCGCAATCAGTTCGTGGGCGTGCACCTCCCACACCAGCCGGACCGCGCGGCCGGCGATCCGACGCTCTTTCGTGCCACGCCGCGACCCGGTGAAATACGTGAGCAGTCGGTGTCGCAGGCGCGCGGACATGCCCACGTACAGCAAGTCGCCGGTTGCGTCAATCATGCCGTACACACCCGGCGACCGCGGCACCCGCGTCCGCACCAGTTGCCGGGCCGGACGCCGGTGACGCGGGATCTCCAGCGCCTCGCACTCGGGGTCGTCACGCGTGTACCGGGAAGGTCCAAACTGCGGGCAGGATTCGCCCCAGATGCGGCGATCGGGAAAGAGTCCATCCATGCGGGTCGTCCACAGACAGGAACAACCATTCGTCCGTTGCTGACGCTCCCAGGGTAACGAGTCGCAGGCGGCGCGTCGATAAGCTAGCACCACAACGGCACGGGGCCTGGCACGCCGTGCTTCGCATCAGTTCACCACGTTCTGGGGATGTCCCTGCAGGAACGCTGCAATGTTATCGGCCGTGATGGTCATCATGCGTTGCCGAGCTTCGCACGTCGCCCAGGCGATGTGCGGCGTGAGCAGGCAGTTCTTGGCGTGCAGCAGCGGATGATCGGGCGGCGGCGGTTCGGTTGACAGCACATCCAGCGCCGCGCCGGCCAGGACGCCCTGATTGAGTGCGTCCGCCAGATCAGCCTCGTGGACGAGGCCGCCGCGCGCCGCATTGATCAGCAGGGCGGTCGGTTTCATGCGCGACAGCAGCGTGCGATTTACGAACTGTTGGTTGTCCACAGTCTGCGGGCAGTGCAACGTAACGACGTCGGATCGTTCGAAGACGCTCTCGAGCGATTCCCAGCGGAACGGCTGGTAGTGGGGTGGTGGACCAGGTTGCACGTCGTACGCCAGCACGCTCATCCCCAGTGCGTGTGCGACTTCTCCCACGCGGCGTCCGATCCGGCCGAACCCCACGATGCCGATCTGCTTCCCCACCAGCTCGACCAGCGGCGCAATCCAGAAGCTGAACTCGCCCCGCCGCTGCCACTCACCGGCGCGAATCAGCTGATCCAGCTCGGCCGCGTGGTGGCAGAAATGCAGGATGCCCGCCAGCACCAGCTGCGCGACGCTGTCCGTGCTGTACTCGGGCACGTTCGACACGACGACCTCCTGCACCCGAGCAGCCGCCACGTCGACGATGTTGTAGCCGGTGGCCAGGACCGAGACGAACCGCAGCCGCGGCAGTTGGGCCAGCGTGGGGGCGGAGAGAGGCGTCTTGTTGGTCAGGATGATATCCGCCTCCAGCGCGCGCGGCACGATCTCCGCCTCGCACGTCCGATCGTAGACCACCAGTTCACCCAGCGCCGCGACCGGCGTCCAGGGATTGTCACCAGGATTCAACGTGTAACCATCCAGCACGACGATCCGCATGACCACGATCTCACACCTTGCGAGGATTCTTGCGGCTTCCGGCCACGACCGGTAGAATCGGGCCACACCGGGTCGCCTGTCGGGGACCATCTCGTACCGGCAGATGGTCGGCCGCGTGGCACATTGTAGCAAATCCCAACCTGGCGCGCGGCGGGGCAGTCCGACGCGTGTCGGCCCGGTGTCCCCGGTTGACATCTGCGGGAAGGAGAGCTGATGGACTACACCTACGCCGAACTGGCCAAGATGATCGACCATTCGCTGCTGGGGCCGGTGCTGACGGACGACGAGCTGGAGCGCGGCATTCAGGTTGCCATCGATTACGCAGTGGCCTCGGTCTGCATCAAGCCGTATTACTTGCGCCGCTGTGCGGAGCGTCTGGCCGAAACCGGCGTGGCACCCAGCACCGTGATCGGGTTTCCGCACGGCGGGCACGCGACGGCCATCAAGGTGGCTGAAGCGCGGGAGGCGCTGGCGGACGGCGGCATCGAGCTGGATTGCGTGGTGAACATCGGCAAGGTGCTCAGCGGCGACTGGGACTACGTGCGGCGGGATATCCAGGCGGTCACCGAGTGCACCCACGCCCGTGGGGCGCGCATCAAGTTGATCTTCGAAAACTGTTACCTGCAGGACCCGCACAAGGTGCGCCTGTGCGAACTGTGCGGCGAGTTGGGCGTCGACTGGGTGAAGACCTCGACGGGCTACGGCTCGGGCGGGGCGACGCTGGACGATCTGAAGCTCATGCGCCGCCACGCGCCGCCGCACGTGCAGGTCAAAGCCGCCGGCGGCATCCGGACACTCGATGCACTTCTGGAAGTGCGCGCCCTGGGCGTGACTCGCGCCGGCGCGACCCGCACGGTCGAAATGCTCGAGGAATGCCGCGCTCGCCTGCAGTCGGCGTGACCTCCCGGCCTCGCCCTCCCGGCTCGGCAGGCGCCGCGCCCCCTCTGGCCTCCTTCCTCTGCTCTCCGTCCGACCGAGGTACGAGTAATCCGCAAGGAGTGACGAGTTCAGAGGGACATCCTCTCGTCGCTCGGAGATCCTTGCTCGCTGCTCGTCGCTCTCCATCGCCCTCGGTCCTCGGTCGCCGCGGCTCGGCAGGAGCCTCGCCCTCCCGAATGCGCCTCGCCCTCCCATGCGCGCCTCGCCCTCCCAGGCCCTCCCGGCTCGGCAGGAGCCTCGCCCTCCCTTGCGCGCCTCGCCCTCCCTTGCGCGCCTCGCCCTCCCATGCGCGCCTCGCCCTCCCATGCCCTCCCGGCTCGGCAGGAGCCTCGCCCTCCCATGCGCGCCTCGCCCTCCCTTCTTACTCGGGCCAGGGCACCTCGGTCACCGTGCGCCCGCGGGGACCGTCCACCCGCAGCTGATAGCCTGCGGGGATGCGCGCGCTGTAGCGCAGCTGATCGTCGTGCCGTTCCCACCGCAGGCGGACCGGGCCTGCCGGAGTGGGCAGACTCCCTTCGCACCAGTCCAACCGCAAGTCGGCCAGCCGCACCGTCACCGATGTTCCGGGGATGTCGAGCTGGGCGACGCCCAGCACATCGCGGTAGAGCGTGTGCAC
Organism: Pirellulaceae bacterium; assembly: GCA_025459265.1. Classification (GTDB taxonomy): domain Bacteria; phylum Planctomycetota; class Planctomycetia; order Pirellulales; family Pirellulaceae; genus JAAYDI01. Next base: position 5,233 of record JALOQX010000076.1, read on the forward strand.
GATGTGCGAGGCAAAACCATGGTTGCAGCTGGCATAGGCGCCGTCGTTCTCCCACAACGTCCCCGTCCGCTGGGCCATGTACAGCAGGTAGGCGGTCGATTCGTCCAGGATCTGCTGTTGGCAGCCGTGCCGCGACAAGAGCTCGAACCGCAGCATATTCCCGATGAAGGAGTTGGCGACGTGGACGTCCCAGAACGCGCGCGTTTCCTTGCGCTGCGGCCCGAACTGGTCGCGCAACACTTCCCAGAGCTGACCGTGTGTGGCAGGAGTCGCCACGTCGAAGTAGAAGGCGAAGTACTGGCCGACTTCGCTGCGATTGCGTGTCACCTGCAGCTGACCATCGACGCGCAGCGCGTTGTCGACGAAGAAGTGACCGTCGTACGCCTGCTGGCGAATCGCATCACGCAACCGCTCGGCTTTCTGCTGCCAGAGCGGCACGTTGTACATGCGGCCGGCCGCGGCGAGCGCCCCGGCGTACAACATGTTGCTGGGATAGTTCACGTCCTGCACAAATTCATTGGCGGCCGACCACTCGACAAACACCCATCCCGGCAGCTTTTCCAGCAGACCGTCCGGGTTCTCCAGCCGCTGGAAGTATTGAAACAGCGACGTGACGCGGTTCCGCAGTGACTCGACCGTCGTGCGGTCTCCGCTGCGGGCCAGGTACTCCTCCAATTGCACCACGAACCAGAGCGCCCAGTTGGGAATGAAGACTCCGTCGTAATGGTCGGCGGGATAGCACATCGGCAACATTTCCGACGGCAGGTGTTCGAACCGCGCCGGCAACAGATAGTTCTCGAAGAAGTTCCGCTCGACCCGCGTGGTTCCGGTGACGTCGTACGCCACGCGGGCGGTAAAGAAGCTGTCGCAGAGCCAGCCTGCGCGTTCGCGCGACGGGCAGTCCATGAACACATCCAGCGTGTTCTGCCGGAACGTTTCGACCCCGGCGCGGTGGAGTTCATTCAGTTGCGGATCGCTGCAGGCAAACGACGCGTCCTGAGGAGCCGGATGTTTGTATTCCCGCAAGAACACATCGCTGATGGCACAGGCGCCCTCGACGCAGATCAGCTTCAGGTAGCGGAGCGTGTAGGGCTCGATCGATTCGACGCGATAGCGGCCCGGGTCCAGATCGTAGCTGATCAGATTGACGCATCCCAAACGTTTGAAATCGACGTCGCCGTCGGACAGGATTTCGTCAAAGACGAACCAGCAGCGGGATCGCGCACGGCACTCGAGCGTGCTCCCCAGAAAGCCGGTCAGGTTGGTGCCCAGGTCGAGAATGCGGTAATCGCCCGCGGCCAGTTCCATCGGCATCTGTGGCTCATACGCCCGCGTCCCTTCCGCAGCGGGCTGCGAGGCGAACTGCTGGATCTCCAGCGACGGGATCGACTCCAACTGGTCTTCCCGGTAGCCCTTGAACTGGGGAGAGATGTGGACCAGGGCGCGGTCCTTCCACAGCTCGCCGACCGCATCGCGGCAGATCAGGCGGCCGTGGGCGACCTGCGTCTGCGGCCGCTGGAGCTCGAATTCCGGGAGCAGCACGCGGCGCGGCAAGAGCTGTTTCGCGGCCACTTCCGTCAGCGGAACCGGCGCCGGTGAAGATGTCAGCGATGTGCGCCAGTCGTCCGCGCCCGGTGCGAGCCGATACAGTTCACTCATGGGGCGCTGGAAACTGTACCGCTGGGCGCGCTGCACACGCGTCGCCGGCAGGACGGCGCTGAAACCACCGCCATCGGCGCGCGTCGCCGCCAGGACCTGGTTCGTCCCGCACACGACCTCCGCCTGCAGAAACGCCGGCTGATCCAGCGTGTCATAGCTGTTCACGTTGTACCCGACGACCTCCACTGCCAGCAGATTCGCTCCGTCCTGCAGGTGGCCAGTCAGATCCAGCTCGTCCACGCGGTAATAGCCGTGCGGGCCGCGTGCCGGACCCACCGCCACAAACGCGCCGTTGAGCCACACCCGGTAGACCGTGGAGGCAGCGATCCGCACCGACACCGGCGCTGTTCCCGGGTGCGGGAACACCGCGCGGAATCCCACAGTCAGATTCATTTCGCTCTCCCGTCCGGGCAGCCACACCGGCCTGGCGGTCAGAAACGCGGGCAAGTCCACCAGCTCGCGATAACGCACGCCACGCACGCGACCGGTCGTGTTCCACGTGGCGATCCCCAGCGGCAGACAGGGCTCCATCTCCAACCTGACGCTCAGCTCGCGCCGGTGGGGTTCCACACCGCAGAGAAACTTGTCGTCCAGATAGGTCGCGACCTTCTGCGGTGTCACCCGCACGCGGACACGATACCAGCGACCGTTCTCGAAATCCCGCGACGTGCAGGTTTCGTTGTCGATCGCCCACTGCCCGTCAATGCACGACAAGCCTACAACCCCGCCTCCCCAACCTCCAAGAACCAAAGTCAGCGCACCGTCACCGACGGGAAACGTCACGCTGCCGAAGAAGTCGCTCCCCTCGACGCGCTGCGCCTCGAACTCCAGCTCGTAATTCGTCCGGGGAAAATCCCGCGTCCAGCGGACACCCGCGGCCGGCCGGCCGGCGCGCAGGTGCAGGCATCCGTTCTCGACCTCTATCGCCGCATCATCGTCATAGATACCTCCGCGTACCGCTTCCCAACCGTCGGTAGTCCGGCCGTCGAACAGACTGCGCCACGCCTCGCGATTGGTGCGGCCGCGGCTTGCGTCAGCGGCGGACTCCTGTGCCGGCGCGGCAGACGCAAGACAGATCACCACCGCGAAGCTGATGCCTGCCGACCACCGCCGGCGATGCAGCTGTTTGCGCTCGGCGCCGTACGAGACGGCCCCAGCGCTGGCAGGTGACACTTCCGCAGCCCGGCAGCGGGACAACCTGCGCATGGACATCGAACACGACATGGCACGGCTCCTGTGGCGTCAGGTGTGGACAGACTCGAGCACCGCGTGACCCGCCAGCCGGCGTCGCCCCGCGTCAGGATCGCGGCGGCGCCCAGCTGTCACCAGGTGCGTTGCCTGCCTTCGACGATAGACCGGTTGCAAGGTGGCGGTCAACGGACCTAAAGCCGACCATAGCCGCCACCGGAAAAGTTCCAGAACTGGCCGTCATGCGTGAGGGGTCGAGCCCCGATTCGGTGATTGACCTTCAGAGCACGTCCTCCATTGGAGACGGCTGACTTGCCCACCGCCAGGAGACGAGAGTCATGCCAGGCAACGAACAATCGCCTCATTTCAGTCTCGGGCGGGTCCTGGCGACCCCCGGAGCACTCGAGACCATCCAGGAGAGCGGTCAGTCTCCGCTGGACTTCCTGAGCCGCCACGCGCGGGGGGATTGGGGCTGCATTTCGCCCGATGACCGATGTCTGAACGACCGCGCGGTGAGTGCTGGCGGTCGCATCTTCTCGGCCTACGAGACCAGGACAGGTGCCCGGCTGTGGGTCATCACGGAGGCGGAAGACGACGCCGGTCACCGCGCGTGCACGACGATCCTCTTACCCCAGGACTATTGAGAGCCTAGCCGAGAACCTCGCCCCGAGGACGGACCTCCCGGTCCGTCACCAAGCGCTCGGATAGGCACTGAGTAAGCCTGTGCCGTCCGCCCGTCAGGCGTAGGGCGGGCCGATTGGGCCTGTGCGGAATCGGGCGCCCAGGCGCGCCAAATCGCCCAATTTTCCCAGCCGGAACTCTTTGGCAGTCTGCGCTCGCGTTGCGGGTGGGACCGGCATGGCGGGGCTCTCGCGGTGGACGGGCTGGATTTCTTCGACCCGCACTCAAACTGTAACCTACTGTTAAAACTGAAGTTGACGTGGTGGACGCACGTCCGCAATGACGCGTTCCCAGGCGGTGTCGAGGTGCCGGTGGCGCCTTAAAACTGTCAAATCAGGAAGAATACGCATTTGGGAACGTGACTTGCGGGATGAGCGGCCCATTGCGTTGGTCTGCGGCGCCCGTGGATAGCGGTGCCTCCGCGAGTCTTACCTACTGACTGCGGACGACTCAGGACGAGTGTCTGGCGGTCCCAGCCCGGTTTCCTGGCCGTGAAGGCACCAGGAATGTGCCAGCAGGGAGGTGTACCACGCCCGGTGGGATTCAACGGGAGTGGGACACCAACAGGGTCTCGAGTGGTGCTGTTCCTGGAAACTTTTGTCAGCGGTGTTGTATTTGTTTCGAACTTCGCTCGAGCTTCTGGAGGTTGAAATCACCATGAGACGACGCGTAATGTTGATGGTTACGATCGTATCCATCGTCGGGTTAGCTTTCCTGCTGTTGGGTGTCAGCCCATCCAGCCAGGCTTCCAATGAGCTGGCGTACGGTTGGGCAGCCACCACATCGGCGGCGACCACTTCGGCGCCCGCCACCACGTGTGCGCCGGCGACGACCTGCGCTCCCAAGACGACCTGCGCTCCGAAGCGCTGTGCACGTCCGAAGCGCGTGAGGACCTGTGGTCCGGCCACGACCTGTGCGCCCAAGACCACGTGCGCGCCGGAAGTCGTCTGCGAGCCAGCGACGACGTGTGCACCCAAGACCACGTGCGCGCCGAAGCGGCGTTGTGGTCTGCTGGGCCGCCGTGCGGCGACCACCTGTGCGCCCAAGACCACGTGTGCGCCCGCCACGACGTGTGCGCCGGCCACCACGTCCGCTCCGGCCACAACCAGTGCGCCCGCGGCTGACGTGATCGAAGCGCCCGTTGAGGCCGCTCCGGCCGAGGCCGCTCCGGTCGAAACGCCCGCTGAGCCGGCTCCGGCCGAGCAGGCACCGCCGGCAGACGCTTAACCCCCAAGAGTAGTCTGCTGCGATGGCACGCTCTGCCTGAGGGCAGCCTGAGGGCCGTGGTCCTCCGGCTACCGTAGTAGAAGAGACTGATCTGTTGCCGAAACAGCCCAGGCCGCCTCTGTGACGGTACTGGGCTGTTTTTGTTGTATAAATGAGAGCTTGGCGCACGTTGAGGGATATCGTGACATGACTCGCTCTGCCTCGCACGCCCCGGAAACGGACCCCCGCAGGTGGAGTGTCGGTTGGGGGCTCTGCGCCGCCTGGTTGGCCGCCGGCTCGACGGGCCCTCTGACGGTCTCGCTGCAGGTCATCCTGTGCTATCTGTTGCTGGCTGCTTGCCTGATCCAGGCTCGTCCCCGCTTCACGTGGCGCGGCTGGACGCTGCTTGCGGGCGTGGGCGTTGTCCTGGTGGTCGCGTCACGGACGGCGGGGCCGACAGAACTCAGTCGGGTGCTCACCGTAGCCACGACAATGGCGTTTCTGGCCTGTGGGATGACGGGCGTTGCGGGGCGGTTGATGTGGATCGGTGCCCTGTCCGTGATGGCTTTGGGGTTGTTTCGGTGTGTGCAGTTCACGGTGCCGGTCGTGTGGATCGCCTCGGACCGCTTGGGCACCGCCCTGGGCATGTTGGCCGGACGCGTGGCAGGTCGCTCGCTGGTCACCGGGGCGAGTTTCGGTGGCGTGGATTACCTGGTCGTGATGTTCGTCTTCTGCGGACTGTGGCTGACCCTCCTGCGGCCGCCGCGCCGTCTCGCCGCGTTGTGGGCCGTGCTCGCGATCTGCATCCTGCACGGAGCCTACCTGGCGCTCGTGGCGTACAACCACGAGGTGAGTCAGCTGTTACCTGTCGACGACGTGCCTGACATGGGCAACCCTTACGTGCCGCCTCCTTTCAGCTGGTCCGGGCTGTGGCAGCAACTGATTCCCTGGAACCTACCGCTGGTGGCGGCGCTGCTGCACACGGCGGCGGCCGTCGTGCTGGTGCGGATGGGGCAGTACGAGTCGGTCACTGCGCACGGAGCGGGGAAGGCTTGGGAGCGTCCGGGCAGGACAGCGGCCGGCCTGGCGGCGGCGCTCGCCGTGAGCATGGTTGCCGTGGAACTGCACGGGCGGCCTTCCACCGCGGGGCTGGAGGGCAAACGATTCGTCGCCTATCCGACCGGCCAGCTGGATTGGGAGGTGCCTCAGCACGACCGGTACGGTCGCGATGCGGCAGGCATGTACGGCGCCCTTGCATGGCTGGTCGAGAGCCTGGGCGGGGAGCTGGACGTACCGGATCAATTCGAGGCGGCCTCGCTGGAATCAGCCGATGTCGTGATGGTGCTGCACCCTGACACGTCATTGGCGCCCGAGCATGAGGAATTGATGTGGCAGTACGTGCGGCGCGGCGGGTCGCTGCTGGTTGTCACCGAAGGGTTCTCAGCGGCCAACGGCTTGGCGCGCCGAGTCAACGAACTGCTCGAGCCGACCAGCATCGTTGTGCAGCGCGACGCGGCCGCGTCGGCGGCCGTGGACTGGTGGGGTTCGACCCGACTGCTGGAGCATGCCGTGACGGCGGGGATGGACCCGCGTCGCATGCGTTGCCTGTCCGATGCGGGCGCCTCGTTGCAGACGACGTGGCCGGCGCGTCCCTTGATCGTGGGGAGTTGGGGCTGGAGTGCGCCGGAGCAGGGGGCTGCCTGGACCGACAGCCCTGCGGCCCAGGGCGGGGCGAAGCTGGGCGACCTGGTGCTGGCGGCCGAGCAGCGTCTGGGCGAGGGACGACTCATCGTCCTGGGGGACAACACCAGCCTGACCAATGAGGGTGTGGTGGACGGCCACGCGCTGGTCCAGCAGTTGTTGGCGTACCTGTCGCACGAGGACTCGGGCTGGGTGCAGGCGGTCAGCGGCGCGGCGATCGGACTCGGTCTGCTCGTCCTCTGGCTGGGCTTGTGGCGTCTGGGATCGCCCGGCGCGATGGTGACCTGCTGCGTAATCTTCGCGCTGGCGCTGGCCGTCGACCGGCAAGTGGTCGGCGGGGCGGCGGGACGAATACCCGACGGTGCGCGCATCAAGTCCGGCGACACGCGGTCCGCCGGCAATCGGCTGGCGTATATCGATGCCTCGCACCTTGAGCCCTACAGCCTGCAGGCATGGGGTTTCGATGCGCTCAATGGCCTTGCGTTGAACCTGTTCCGCAATGGTTACCTGCCGCTGATGCTGCATGAGTTTTCGGCCGCGCGGTTGAACCAGGCGGGCTTGCTTGTGTCGATCGGGCCGGCCCGGAGATTCTCGCCGGCGGAGCGGGAGATCGTGCAGGACTTCGTCCACCGCGGAGGCGTGCTGATCACTCTGGTGGGCGCGGAAGAGGCGGACGCCAGTGCCGCATTGCTTGCCGATTTCGGCCTGCGTGTGCCCCGCTCGCCGGTGCCCACGCGCGATGCCGATCCGGAGCCGGAGCCGTTCGGGAGGACGCGGGCTGAGTATCTGGAGGTGGAGCCGGGCGACGGCGAGCCGTACCGGGCGAGTGTCCGTCTGTTTGCCGCCTGGCCGGTGGAATCGTTGGACGCGGACGGGGAAGTGCTGGCCTACGGCCGCAACACGCTGCCGGTCGTGCAGAGCGAGGCCGAGCTGCCGGTGATCATGCAGCGTGCGTTCGGGGAGGGGCAGGTCGTGGTGATTGGCGATACGTGCTTCGCGATGAACAAGAATCTCGAGTACATCGGCGGGCAGCCTTTCTTTGGGGGCCACGAGAATGCTCATTTCTGGCGGTGGTTGCTGACACGCGTCCGGAAGGAGCCCGAGTGGGTGCCGCCGCGTCCGCCGCAGGTGGCGACGCCACCGGAGGGGCCGGACGACGAGCGCGAGGAGGAGGACCTGTAGTGCGAACGTGGCTCGCTGTGGCATTGCTCTCCGCGTCCTGGCTCTTCGGCTTGGGATACTTCGGCCCGGTCAGCCGGGTGGCCTGGGTGGTCTTGTTGGCGGTCGCGATCCCTTTCCTGGGTACGACCCCGCTCCGGTTCCCGTCGCGTAGGGCGCGGACGGCGGGTCTGTTGCTGGCCCTCCTGGCCCTCCTGCAGCTGCAGGTGCCGCACCTGGGCATTCCGCTGCTGCTGGCGTTGGGGCTGGCAGTCTCGATGTCCCCGTTGCGCAGCACTGCGACGCGCGTGATCGCCCGCGGGTCGATTCTCGGCAGCCTCATCCTGCTCCCCCAGGCGTTTGCGCTGGCCGTCTACCAGCAACTGACGGCTCGAGCGCACGAACTGCCCGGCGTGTTGGCGCGGCCGCTGGCTGCGCTACTGCGATGGAGCGGGTCGGACACGGTCGCGGATCGCGCGCTGCTGGCGGTGCGGGAGATGGGTGTCAGCAGTCGGCTGGCCCTGACATGGGAACTCTCACTCGACCCGACGACACTGGGCGTGGTTGTCGGCGGCGCCACAATGCTGGGCTACCTGGCGTTTCGCACGCGCCCGCCACGGGAGGCAGGACCGGCGTTGTTCCGCGCCTGGGCCCGCCTCGCGGTGGTCGCCGGGCTATGGATCCCCGTTCGATGCCTGCTGCTGGTCGCGCTGGTGTTGCAGCAGCAGTGGCGTGCCGATGTCATGGCGCTGCCCAACACAGGCCAGTTGCTGGTCAGTCCCTGGCTGCATACCGCCCTCGGATGTGGCCTGGCCGCGTTGCTGGGGCTGTTCATCCGGCTCCCCGGGGGCGGCGGCGTGGCGGGTGGTGCCGCATCCGGGCCAGCCCTCCCACCGCGACGCTGGCGCTTCGCCGGAGGCGTGGCGACGGTCGTGCTCGCGGCATTCACCGCCGCGTTCCTCCACTACTGGACACCCGTCGGGCAGCGCAAGGCGGGCCGGGTCACCGTCGTCGAACGCCACTCGACGTGGGAACCGACGACCAGGCCGTACCGGACAGAGCTGTACGGCGAGGGGGGGTCCTACAACTACGCGGCGATTTACGAGTACTGCGAGCAGTACTACACGATGTCGCGGATCCTGGCGGACGACCCGATCGACGACGCTGCCCTCGCTCACTGCGACGTGCTGATCATCAAGACACCCACCTCGCGGTACGCACCCGAAGAAGTCGCGGCGGTGGAGCGGTTTGTCGAACAGGGGGGTTCCCTCTTGTTGATCGGGGATCACACGAACGTGTTCAACATGAACACGTACTTGAACGATGTGGCGCGACGGTTCGGACTGACGTTCCGCAACGACCTGCTGTTTCGCATCGGGGATCCCTACAAACAGTCGTATCAGCCGCCGCGTGTCGCGCACCCGGTCGTCCAGTACGTACCGCCGATGCAGTTCGCCGTGTCGTGCTCGATTGATCCGGGGTCCAGCGCTGGCACGATGGTCGTGCGGAATGTGGGTTTGTGGAGTCTGCCGCCCGCGTATCAGGAGACGAACTACCACCCGCAGGCGGAATACCGACCTTATCTGCAGTATGGGGCCTGGTGTCAGCTGTGGGCGACGACGGCCGGTCGCGGACGTGTGCTGGCATTTGCGGATTCGACGCTCTTTTCGAATTTCTGCGTGTATCAGGCGGGCAAATCCGAACTGTTCGTCGGGATGCTGGAATGGCTCAATCACGCGAGTCCACTCGACACGCCGCGCTTCCGGCGGTGGGCGGACGGTCTGTCGCTGCTGGCCGTGCTGCTGGCCGGTGCGGGAGGGGTGTGGAACACGCGGCGGCGGCCCGGCGCCTGGCTGGTGCTGCTGGCTGCGGCCTGCGCCGGATGGTCGCTGGCCGCGTACACGGTGATGCACGTCCACCGTGCGGCGCTGCCCTTGCCCGAACGGCATCGGAGTCTGCCGCATGTGGTCGTGGACCGGACGCTCTCGACCGTCCCGTTGTTCGCCGGGGCCTTCCCGGAGGACGAGGAGGGGGGCGGCTACGGCCTGCTTGAACAGTGGATTCCCCGGATCGGCAATTACACCTCGCGTCGCAGCGGACCCGCGGCCCTGCAGGGAGACGGGCTCGTCGTGGTCTGCCCAACGCGGCTGCCCGGGATTTCCTTCCGCGATGAGCTGATCGAGTGGGTCCGCGCCGGCGGGCGGCTGGTTGTGTTTGACACGCCGGATGTCGAGGAATCGACCGCCAATAGCCTGCTGATGCTCTTTGGATTAACATCTGTGCACAATGCACCCGAGCAGGCCGGCGAGCCACTGCGTCTGAGTGATGGCGGCCAGGAGACGCCGCTGCAGGCGGCCTGCGAAATCCAGCGGGGCGAACCGCTCGCCACCTGGGGTTCCGTGCCCGTGGCCGCGCGCATCCGTTTTGGCGAAGGCTGGGTCACCGCCGTCGGGTTCGGATCGCTGTTTAACGACGCGAGCATGGGCTACCACTGGCTGCAGGAGCCGGACGAAGTGCAGTTGGCACGCTACGAGATTCTCTATGCATTGCTCCGCGCGGGATTGCAGGATCCCTGAACGGATGCGGGGAGTGAGGTACGCAGGTGCGACGGGGCGATATCCGCAATCTGGTCATCATTGCGCACGTGGACCACGGCAAGACCACGCTGGTGGATTGTCTGCTGCGGCAGTGCGGGCAGTTCCGCGCGTCCCAGCTGCAGGGCGAACGCATCCTGGATACGAATGACCTGGAACGCGAGCGGGGCATTACGATCGTCGCGAAGAACATTGCTCTGCCGCATCGCGGAGTCAAGATCAACATCATCGACACGCCGGGGCACGCCGACTTCGGCGGCGAAGTGGAGCGGGTGGTGAGCATGGCGGACGGTGCCCTGTTGCTGGTCGACGCGGCCGAGGGCCCCATGCCGCAGACGCGGTTCGTGCTGTCCAAGGCCCTCGCGTGCGGCGTACAACCGATCATCGTCATCAACAAGATTGACCGGCCCGATGCCCGCCCTCACGAAGTGCTCGACACGACGTTCGAACTGGTCATGGAATTGGCCTCCGACGGGCAGTTGCACGACGTGCCGTTCGTCTTCACGACGGCCCGCGATGGCTACGCCACCGCCGATCCCGGCATTCGCACCGATTCGATGCAGCTGCTGCTGGACATGGTGCTGGAGAAGATCCCCGGTCCGGCGGTGCAGCCGGAGGCCCCTTTGCAGCTGCTGGTCACCACGCTCGACTGGTCGCAGTACGTGGGGCGGATTGCCATCGGGCGCATCGCGGCCGGTACGCTGGTCAGCGGCCGCCGGATCGGCCTGTCGCGCAGGGATGGTTCGATCGAGCCCGCCCAGGTCGCATCGCTGCTGGTGTTCGAGAATCTCGATCGAGCGGAAGTCCCGGCGGCACGCGCCGGAGACATCGTCGCCGTGGTTGGTCTCGAGGATGTCGAGATTGGCGACACGCTGTGTGACCTGGAGCGACCGAACCCGCTGCCGAGACTGGTGGTGGACGAGCCCACCCTGGAGATGGTCTTCACGATCAACTCCTCGCCGCTGGCTGGCCGTGAGGGGAAGTACGTGACGAGCCGCCAGCTGCGCGAACGTCTGGAACGCGAGCTGGAGCGGAATGTCGCGCTGCGGGTCCGGCCACTCGAGGGGACTGACGGATTCGCCGTCGCGGGACGCGGCGTGCTGCACCTGTCGGTGCTGATCGAGACCATGCGGCGCGAGGGGTACGAGTTCTCCGTGGGCAAACCGCAGGTCATCTACCGGATGGTTGGCGGCGTGCGCCACGAGCCGTTTGAGACGCTCACGGTGGAGGTGCCGACCGAGCAGCTGGGGCGGATCATGGAGCTGGTGGGTCACCGCCGGGCGAAGTTGGAGCACATGCAGCCGCGCGGGGAGTACACCTGCACGACCTTTCGGATCCCGGCCCGCGGGTTGATCGGCCTGCGGACACAGGCGCTTAATGCCACCCAGGGCACCGCGCTGCTGCATCATCGGTTTGCCGATTACGCGCCGGTCGAGGGGGAGCTGCCGCGACGCCCCAACGGCGTGTTGGTCTCGAATGTGCCCGGTCGGGCCGTCGCGTACGCTCTGGCTGGCCTGCAGGAACGCGCCGAGATGTTTGTGGGCCCAGGTGCTGAAATCTACGAGGGGATGATCGTTGGTGAAAACAGCCGGGAAAACGACCTGACCGTGAACCCCGCCAAAGAAAAGAAACTGACGAATATCCGCGCGGCGGGGAGCGACGAGAACATCCTGCTCAAGCCACCGCGCATCATGTCGCTCGAAGCCGTCCTCGAGTACATCGAGGAGGATGAACTGGTGGAGATCACGCCCCGCCAGATTCGCCTTCGCAAGATCCTGCTGCGCGAATCCGATCGTCGCCGCCAGGCGCGGTCGTCCTGATCGCACCCGGAATTTTTTTCCATTCTGGCGGCGATTCCGTGAGGGGTTCGGCCCGCGTTTCGTGATTAGCTCTTGGGGACTCGGGTCACACGCCACAGTCCGCAGCATCCCCGGACCTTGCTGGGAGAACCGGATCATGCCTCACAGACGCTTGGTGTGTGGATTCGTCGTATGCAGCGCGAGCGTGCTCGCGACGGCGGGATGCAGCTCGCAGGCGGGCCAGGTTCCCGCGCCTCAAGAGGTCGCGGCACCGGCCGCGGAGGAGGCCGAGGAAGAGCCGACCTGGATGGAAGAGGGGCCGTGACGCACCGTGCGCAGGAGACGGAGGAGGGCAGGGGATCGGTCCGCGGGATCGGCGAGACGACGATGGACGGCAATTTCCCTACCCGACACCCTGCACGCGCGATGACGCTCGTCGAACTGCTCGTCGCAATGGCGGTCGTGGGTGTCTTGGTCGCCGTCCTGTTGCCCGCAGTGCAGGGAACGCGGGAGGCGGCGCGCCGCCTTCAGTGCCAGCATCACCTTAAGCAGCTGGCCCTGGCCATGCACGAGTATCATGCGGCCCACGACAGCTTCCCCTACGGCGTCCATGCCGGTTGGGGGCACAGCTGGGGCGCCCAGCTGCTGCCGTTCCTCGAACAGACGCCGCTGGCCGAACGCATCCCCTGGGGGGAACCGGGTTGGTGGATGGGCAAGGACCCAAACAGCCGGCGGCTCCAGGAGCTGGCGCGCACGCAGATCCCCTGTTTTCGCTGCCCGGCACAGGGACACCCCGTCACGGACGACGTGAATCAGATCGCGGACCGCTACGTGACCAACTACCTGGCGTGTGCGGGCGGTGACGCGACACACGATAATCTGGGACCCGGCGGAATGGATCGCTCCAACGGCATGTTCCGCGCCAGTCTGTTCACGCGCATGCCAATGCCACCGTCGCGATTCCGGGACGTCCGCGACGGGACGTCCCAAACGCTGATGATGAGCGAATCCATCTACCTGGTCGATGGTGACGCCGGCTGCTGGATCTGCGACCGTTTCTACCTGTACCACCCCAACGCCGATCAAGGGGACGGCCTGGACTTCTCCGAGGCACTGGCGTCCACCTACTACCCGCTCAATACGCAGCGCCCGGAGGGTCACCGCGAGTGCGCCTACAGCAGCCACCACCCGCAGGGCGCCAACTGCGCCTACGCCGATGCGTCCACCCATTTCGTGACCGACACAGTCGATCACAGCCTGTGGCAGGCACTCGGCTCGATGGCAGCTTGCGAGTCCGTGGGTCCGTAATGCAGCCGGGTGGCTGGGGACGAGCGCAGCGAGCCCCCAGCGCTGGACCAACCGCGCCGACTCTGCAGCCGGGTGGCTGGGGACGAGCGCAGCGAGCCCCCAGCGCTGGACCAACCGCGCCGACTCTGCAGCCGGACCGCAGCGCGCAGAAAGATCGCCGACCTCCAGGTCCCCGTTGGCTCAACTGCAAGCTCTCGGCCTGATCGAACGCCCGCGAATGCGGATTTCTCGACGGGTTGGGGTGGACATTTTCGCCATCGACACTCGAGGAGTCGGTGGGCCGATGTGAACCTGTCGCACGTACCCCCAGGGATTAGTGCCCTGTCGCCGACTAATACGGTTGCGGATCGCTGAGCCGGGAGAGGTCGCACAGCAAGGAATCGGTTTCCACGAGCGGGGGCAACCAGTGTCGCCCTTCGACCCAACCCGCTCGTTTCCGCCGTTCCCGCTCACTCCAGCTCTCCTGGATCCTCTCACACGCCTGCCGGATGTCGTGCGACGAGGGCAGAAAAACCCTGCTCTCACGCTTGTCGCGCTTCATCGCCTTGCCTCCCTCTCTTCGCCCCTTCCGGTGAATTCTACGAGGGATGGCCGCCGGCGGCTGCGTCCCCGCGGCGGATTTCCGGCGGCCCTCCCGACGTCGTTCGTCGCCGTCCTCCCCTTGACCACCCGGTACCCCAGATGTGGGACTGTTGGGGTGCAGCAGGTCGCGACGGGAAATATTGGCGAGGGGCACCGAGTTCGAGGTCGTGCGGCCGTGGGCGGAGCGGTATACTCGGGGGCACGCCACATATCGCAGGCATTCCGCGAGATCCTGGCTATGTCGAAGTGCATTCTCGTGCTGTCGGCGTCGGTGGGTGCGGGTCATCTCCGGGCGGCCCAGGCCGTCGAGCTGGCGATTCGACAACTCGACCCCACCGCCATGGTCGAGAACATGGACGTGCTGGCTCTTACCAACGCTGCGTTTCGGCGTCTCTATGGCAAAGCCTACCTGGACTTGGTGAACCGCGCGCCGCACGTGCTGGGTTACTTCTACGACCTGATGGATCGCCCTGTGTCGCCTCGGCGCAAGACCGATCGGCTGCGCTATCTGGTCAAGAGACTGAATCTTGCGGCGTTCGTGAAGTACCTCGAGCAACAGGTCTGGGATGTGGTGGTGAACACGCATTTTCTGCCGGCAGAGATACTGGCCCACTTGCGCTCTCAGGAGCGATTCCGTGCCCCGCACTTCACGGTAACGACGGATTTTGAAACGCATCGTCTGTGGGTCAATCAGCCCTGTGACTTGTACTTCACGGCCACCCAGGAGAGCGCGAAGAACCTGGAGCATTGGGGCGTGCCACCTGAGTCACTGGTCGTGTCGGGAATTCCGGTCCATCCTGCGTTCAGCCGCCTTAAGCCGCGCCAACAGTGCCTGCAGAACCAGCAGCTCCAGGGGGAGCGGCCTGTCATCCTGCAGCTGTCCGGCGGATTTGGCGTCGGGCCGGTCGAGCAGCTGCTGAAGCAGCTGTTGGAAGTGACCACGCCCGCGGAGGTCGTCGTGGTCGCCGGACGCAACGAGGAGCTTCGACGCCGCCTCGAACTCGTCCAACCTCCCCCGCGCCATCGCCTGATCGTGGTCGGGTATACCGAGCACATGGACGAGCTGATGACGGCCGCCGACGTGGTCGTCTCCAAGCCCGGAGGTTTGACGACTTCCGAGGCGCTGGCCTGCGGCGCCGCCATGGCCGTGGTGAATCCGATTCCTGGTCAGGAGAGTCGCAACAGCGATTTCCTGCTCGAAAATGGCGCGGCACTGAAAATCAACAACCTGGCCACGCTCCCTTTCAAGCTGGACCAGGTACTGTCCGACCCGAAGCGTCTTGCTCAACTTAAGCGGAACGCCAAACGCCTCGGGCGACCGCAGGCCGCCTTCGAGGTTGCCCGGCATGCGCTGGATTGGGGGTAAGGACGCTCATCGGTCGGGGCAAACGCCACTTTCACGTTTGGTCCCGAACACAGCACTTGCGGGGGAGATGTCATGATCAGCCCATGGATTTGCTGGCTGTACCAATACGCAGTCGGCGGCGCGTTGTTCTTTGGGGCGCTGGGTCTGGCCGTGTTCTCGGATGCGGTGAGGCTCGAGAAACCGCGCGACCGGTGGTTGGTCGTGACATTGCTCGCCGGGTACGTTGCCCTGGCTGTCCTGCACGCCAGCTGGATTGCGGCCGTCCTGCGATGAGTGTGTGGGAATTCATCCCCGAGGTGTCCCATGGAATCCGCCTCAAGTCCGGTCACATTCGACTTTTCGCTCCACCCCCTGGACTGGATGGTCATCCTGACCTACGTCATCGGGATTGTGCTGGTGGGGGTGTGGTTCGGTAAGTTCACCAAGAACACCAGCGATTTCTTCCTGGGCGGACAACGCTTCAGCTGGTGGGTCGGCAGTATCGCCTGTGTCGCCACGCTGATCGGCTCCTACAGTTTTCTGCAGTACTCGCAGAACGGTTTTAATTTCGGGCTGTCATCCATGACGGCCTACACCAACGACTGGTTTGTGCTGCCACTGTTTCTGCTGGTGTGGTTGCCGATCATTTACTACAACCGCCTGACGTCGATTCCCGAGTATTTCGAGCGGCGTTTCGACCGCCGCACGCGTCTGGCCGTTCTGGTCATCATCGTGATCTATCTCCAGGGCTATATCGGGTTCAACCTGTATTCGATTGGGTTGGCGTTGCAGAGTTTGCTCGGCGGTCCCTTGATCGTCTGGGCGGCCGTGATTGCCGCGCTCACCGCCGTCGTGATCTATGCCGGCGGGGCCACGTCGGTCATGATGGCGGATTTGGTCCAGGCGGCGCTGTTGCTGGCCGCGGGGCTGCTCGTGTTCTTTCTCGGACTCCACGCGTTGGGCGGCGTCGCGCCGTTCTGGGACGGTCTCACCGTCACCCAGCGCCTGCCCTTTGCGAATTTCAATACGCCGAAGGAATTTCACTTTGTCGGCGATTTCTGGAGTGACGCGATAACCGGCACGATTGCCTTTTACTTCATCAATCAAGGGGTCTTGATGCGGATCCTGTCGGTGAAGTCCGTCGCTGACGCCCGCAAGACGATGTTGTTCACGGTGGTCGTGCTGATGCCGCTTGCGGCCGTTGCGGTCAGCGGGGCAGGATGGATTGGTCGGGCACTGGTCTCGCAGGGTGTCGAGCTGGGCCAGGACATTAATGGCAAGGATGTGTTCGTGCGTGTGGTCGATTACGTTTGCATGCCAGGGCTGTTTGGCTTTGTGATGGCCGCACTGCTGGCGGCGCTGATGAGCACGTTGGAGGCATTGATCAACGCCTTGTCCGCCGTCGCGGTGAACGATGTCTGGCGGCCGTTCCTCAAGCCCGGTCGGCCGGATGCGTATTACCTGCGTGTGGCCCGCTATGTGGCAGTTGGCGGGTACGTCCTGGGCCTGTTGTTAATCCCGGTGTTCCAGCCGTTCGGGTCGATCTACGAGGCCCTTACCCATTTCAACGCGGTAGTCGTGCCACCCATGATCGTGGTCATCGTGCTGGGCGTCGTCTGGAAACGCTTCACGAGCACGGCGGCCTTCTGGACACTACTCCTGGGCTGCGCCGCGCTGGTCGTGTCGCTGTTTGTCCCGGCGCTGGTCGCGCCGCTGGCGCACGGCGAGCCGATCGATGTGTCCGATCCGACCTGGCGGCACTACAGCTACATGCGGAGCCTGTTCGGAGCCGATCGATGTGTCCGATCCGACCTGGCGGCACTACAGCTACATGCGGAGCCTGTTCGGACTGGTGGTCTCGAGCGTGCTCGGCGTGTCGATCACGTTATGCACGCGGCCCAAGGCCCAATCTGACGTGTCGGGACTGGTTCTGGGCTCCATTGAAGACGCGAAACGGCGGTTCAAGGGAGGCGAACCGAATGAACGTCGGCCAGGCGTGAACCTTGTCTTGCCGATTGCCGTGGACCGTGTCGCCGGTGGCACGGCGGAATTGCCGCTGGCGGCGATGAGTGCTTTGGACGCCGAGCCGGGCGATATCCTGTACATTTCGGATGCCCGGTGGTGGCTGGGCGGCCTGCGGTCCGTTCAGGTGCGGGCTGCGGCACCGCACGCGGACGCGGCGATCAAGCTCAGCGCGGCCGACGTGGAACGCGGCCAACTCAAACTGCATCGCCTGGCACGCGTGCAGAAGCTGATGTGAGCCGCTGCGTGGGGCGCTGGATCAGGAGGCGGACGATGCATCCGGTAGTTGTCGACAAGCCGTACAAGTTCGTGCCGCCGCATCTCGGGACCTGGTGGCCGCGGTTCCTGCAGTTGTTCACGCGGCGGCATCTGCGGCGGTACTACGGGATCGTGGCGGTCCGTTGCCAGGGCCTCGAGCGTCTGCGGGACTCGCTGGTCGCCGGTCACGGGATTCTGCTCACGCCCAACCACTGCCGGCCGTGTGATCCGCACGTCGTCGGTGAGATGTGTCGCCAGGCGGGAGCGGCACCTCTGATCATGGCGAGCTGGCATCTGTTCCTGCAGGGCCGCTGGCGAGCCTTTCTCCTGCGGCGCATGGGCGCCTTCTCGATCTACCGCGAAGGCATGGATCGCCAGGCACTGCAGACCGCGGTGCAGGTTCTGACGCAGGGCAAGAGGCCGCTCATCATCTTTCCTGAAGGAGTGATCTCGCGGACCAATGATCGCCTTGTCGCGCTCATGGAAGGGACGTCCTTCGTCGCGCGGTCGGCAGCGAAGAAACGGGCCGAGGCATCGCGCACCGGCCAGATGGTTGTCCATCCCGTGGCGATCCGCTACTTCTTTCACGGCGATTTGGAACGGACCATTCACGCTGTGCTGGACGATATCGAGCGGAGACTGTCCTGGCAGCCGCAGACCGGGTGCGACTTGTACGATCGCATCTACAAAGTCGGCGAAGCGCTGCTCTGCCTGAAAGAGATGGAGTATCTGGGGCAGGCCCAGTCCGGGCCGGTCTTTGAGCGTCTGCAGCGCCTGATCGATCATGTGCTGGTGCCGCTCGAGCAGGAATGGTTGCAGGGCCACCGTGAAAAGACCGTCGTGGCACGCGTCAAGAAACTGCGCATCGCCATTCTGCCGGATATGGTCCAAGGCTCCATCACGAACCAGGAACGCGAACGCCGCTGGCGACAGCTGGCCGACATGTACCTGGTCCAGCAGATGTCGCACTACCCGGCCGACTACATCAAATCGCAACCGACCCCCGAGCGGATCCTGGAAACGGTCGAGCGATTTGAGGAAGATCTCACCGATGTCTGCCGGATCCATGCCCCCATGACCGCCAAGGTCCAGGTGGGCGAGGCGATTCCGGTGAGCCCTGCGCGCGACCGCCGTGACACGGAGGACTCGCTGATGGCAGCGGTGGAGGCGAGCCTGCGGTCCATGCTGCAAGAGCTCGCCACGGCCCGCCCCTGACAGATCGATCTGCAACCCGCCGCTCGTTCACGCCGAAGCGGCAGTGCCGCGGCGGTGGACCATGCCCTGGTGGCCATCGACGGTTACCATCTCGCCGTTGGTCAGCAGACTCATGACGCTCCGGACTGACATGACGGCCGGCAATCGCATTTCGCGGGCCGTTACTGCGCCGTGAGACAGCGGACCACCGCTCTCGGTGATCAGCCCCGACGCACTGTAGAACAAGGGCGTCCAGGCGGGGTTGGTCGTGCGAGCCACCAGGACGCTCCCACTCGGGAACCGCGCAAAGTCGTCGGGACCGTGCACGAGAAAACATCGATTCGACACCACTCCCGGACTGCCGGGCAATCCGGCGAGCGACTGGCCGGTCGGCAGACCCGCGCCGGCCACCGTCGTGTCGTCCAGCGACCACTTGGGTGTCGTGCCGCACGCCTGCTCAAAGGCCGCTTTTGTGGTATACACGGCGTGCCGATACGTGTCGCTATCGGAGGGCGGGAACTCGGCCACCAGCTGTTCCAGCATCGCCGCGGAAAAGTAAAAGATGTCACCCGGGTCGTCCAGGATGCCACGCTCCGCCAGCCGCTGACCCAGGGCCAGTGCCGCGTGCCGGGCGAGCGGATTGACCCGCGTCGTCTGGTAGTGCTCCAAGTCGTCCAGCAGCGTGTAGGTGCGTGCCAGGTTGATCAGCTCGCGGAAGAAGAACCGCAGCTCGAGCGGGACCGCGCTCAGAAAGGCCAGCTCCGTTTCCGAAAACTGCAGCCGCTGCAGCCGCGCAACGTCCGCGGGTTGCGCCGGCTGCGGCTGCCGGAGAATCAACGCGATCGAGTCCAGCACCACCCACGGCGCGGCCGACCAGGTCGGCTGGGCGTAATCGATGTCCAGCTCGCGATGCCCGTGGTCGTCCAGAAAGCGGCCCAAACGCTGTTCGAACTCCGGATACTGCTTGGCGAAATCGCACTCGTACCAGGCCTGCCCCCCCTGTTCCGTCAGCCGCCGCCGCAGTGCTTCATTCTTCGCCGCCAGTTGGGCCAGTTCGTGCATTTCACGATTGACAACCGCCGTTTTCGTATCGCAGCCGGCCAGTAGTCCATCGAAGACTCGGATGCCCTTCTCCTTGCCGCACGCCAGCGTCACCAGATGCAGCAGCAGGCGATGCAGGAATGACTGCGTGATCGAGATAGCAATATTCGGGCGGAAATAGTCGGCGGCGATCGCCTGAAGTTGCCGCACATGTTCCCAGATTTGCGGAACCGACAGGTTGTCGAGCGGGACGGCGGACAGGCGGCCGAGCCGGATCAAGTACCGGTCCAGGTCCCGCGCCCAATGGACCGGCAACTCCAGTACCCATGAAAACTTCTCGCGCAGCTGGGGAATCTCGGCCGCCAGCTCCTGCAGGTTCTGCGCGTGGACAGGCCGGTACGCAGCCAGCAAGTCCACCGCGTTCTGGTTGCCGTAGACGTAGTGGTCGATACAAGTGAACCAGTCCTCCTTCAAAGGCGGGAGCCCCATCAGCTGCAGCGAGTGCGTCAGTGACTGGCGAAAGACCGCGCCCAAGAAGTCCCACGAGAGCGGCGTCATGGCATTGGGAAATCGTTCCGCCGATTCGTCGCGTGTGAACCGGGGCGGCAGCGTGGTCACCGCCCGGGACTGAAACAGGTACAGCTGCCCGGTCTTGATTCCCCACTCAATGTCCTGCGGCCAGCCGAAGTGCGCTTCGACGCGCGCCAGCAACTGCCCGACGGCCACGATCTCCTCGT
The DNA here is from genome assembly GCA_025459265.1 of Pirellulaceae bacterium. Taxonomy (GTDB): domain Bacteria; phylum Planctomycetota; class Planctomycetia; order Pirellulales; family Pirellulaceae; genus JAAYDI01. The sequence continues at coordinate 25,706 of JALOQX010000076.1, forward strand.
GGTTCAAACACGGCACGTCCGCCAGATCGGCCGCCACAGGCCGCTCGTCGGTCCCCCCGGCGGTCGGCACGATCATGCGGTCCTTATGCCCAATCGACTGCGATACTACCTGCAACGTGGCCTTGTCGAGAACGAGATGGTCGATTTCGCACTCTCCGGCCACGACCGATTCCCCCAGGCCGTAATTCGCATCGATGATCATCTGCCGAAGACTGCCCGTGACTGGATTGACCGAGAAACCGACACCCGCCCGATCGCATTCGATCTGCAGCTGCACCACGACCGCCATCCGCGTCTGCTGTTGAGAAAACCCCTGGTGGTGCCGATACAGCACCGCCCGGTCACCCCACAGCGAGACGAAACAATCGCGTACCCGGCGCGGAATGTCGTCGGGACTCACGTTCAGGTACGTGTCGTGCTGACCCGCAAACGCGGCTTGCGCAAGGTCCTCCAGTGTCGACGAAGATCGCACGGCAAACCGCGCTCCCGGAGGCGGCTGCACGACCACCAGCGCCTGCGCGATGGCTTGCGACACGTCGCGTGGAAGTGCCTCCTGCGAGAACCGGCACCGCAGGTCCGCACATTGCTCCGAAAGGCGGACCGTGTCGTCAAATGCCAGCGCCAGCAGGTGTGCGTCGAGCCAGTCCAGCGCGGCGATGAAGTGCTGATAGCTGTCCGCAGTGACGACGAAGCCCGGTGGAACTGGAAATCCTGCCTGCACCAGGTTGATCAGGTTATGGCCCTTGCCGCCAACCAGCGACACGGCACCCAGGCCAGACTCACTGAGCGCGACAACGAGGTTCATGGCGAAACTCCTCCCGACAGTGTTTCACGTTCGATCAGTTGTCCCACCGCACGGATTTCCCGGACGATACCGCGCCCCTCCATCGCCAGTTGCTGCTGCTCGGCGGGGCTCCGTGCCAACCGGACGAAGGTGCGGGCACGCCGCCAGGCGCGCTGGAACCGATCGCCGTAGAGCACGGCGTAATAACCCGTGTAGGGCAGCGCGATTGTGTACAGACTCGCCCACAACGTCGGCAGCAACAGCCAGGCGGCCACCAGTTGCACGAGATAGAAACACGGGAACACGACGAAACTGGGAAAGATCGCATTGGAGGCCCAATGGTCTTGATCTCGCGACAGTTTCGTCGCAATCCACTTCACGACGCCATAGGGAGCGGCATGGTTCAGGGCGCCAAAGAGGGCCAGTGGCCCGCCCAGGAGCATCAGCTCGAACTCACGCAGCAGGAAGAACGCCGCACGTCCGGGATGGAGCGGCAAGTACACCTCGTGCGGCGTGATGCCGGCCCGCCTGAGCCGGTGGCGATAGCCGCGGATGCGTCGGGCGAGCTGCCGCGGGACGTCGGGGTGATGCTGGTCGAGCCAGCTCCAGCCGGCCTGCAAGCGGCTGATCAGCTGAAACCACTGCGCCACCGACGAATCGTCGGAGCCGAGCGGCCTGGGTGATCCCGCCCCCGTCGCCACAATTTCGGCCGCCCACGTCAACAGGTACTGTTCGCGGCGTCGCGGCGTGTTGATCGTCAACGTGGCCACCTGCTGTTCGATCACCCGCGTCAAGTCCGCTGGCGTAGCCTCCGGATTCTGGGTGAGCCAGCGCTGCATATCCAGCGGCTCGCCGAACCGCAACCACACGTCGGAGCGGAAGCGGTCCTTGGCGGTGTAGAGCAGCCCGACAGGCACGACGCGCAGCGGTCCCGATTGGTCGGCGCTACGGGCGTATTGCAGGGCGATTCGGGCCGCCCCATGACGGAACGCCCGCAATCGGGAGTCGGAGTGGCTGACCCCCTCGGGAAAGATGCAGATGGCGCCGCCACGAGCCAGCACGACCTGGCACTGCTGCAGGCTCCGCAAATTCTCCCGCGGGCTCGCGCCCGCTCGCGCGTCCTGCTGCCGGCGGAAAGTAATCACGCCGCACATGGACATGATCCAACGCAACATGACATTGTCGGCCAGCGCATGCTTCGCCGTGACCGTGATCCGCCGGTGCACTGCCGTCACAATTACCAAGGGGTCGACCAGCGCATTGCTGTGGTTGGCCACGATCAACACGGGCCCATCGCCTGGCAGGTGGTGCGGCGCTTCCACGTCAATGCGACGGAAGAACAGATGCACCGCCAAGCTCGCCATACCCCGCAGCCATCGGTACAGCATCTTCGTCACTCCCCGGCAATGCGGCGAGTCCCGCCGCCTGGCGTGCTCGCGCCCATCGCTGCACCACCGTTTCACCCCACAGGATGCAGAGGACCGGAATGATCGTCCCCGCAATCAGGTCCACAACGTAGTGGTAACGCAAGAAGACCGTCGCGACATAAATCAACGCGACGATCGGCAAATAGGTCATCCCGCGCAGCCGATTGGTCCGCAAGTCACTCAGACAGAGATAAACCGAGCATCCGACGTGGAGACTGGGAAAGACTCCTTGCAGTCCCCCCGTCGCCTCGTTGCCGAGGACCACCAGCCGGTAGAAGAACGCTCCCTGGAGCGCAACGTCATACTGATCCGCCTGAAAGACCACCGGACCGTGTGCCGGTACAAAAATGTACCCCAAGTAACTAATGGCGTACGTGAAGATCCAGCCGGTCAAGTACTTTTCCCGCTCCAGCGCCGGCTTGCCGAGGCATCCCAGGAACAGCGACAGGTAGATGTACGGGATGAAAGCCGCATAGGCAAAACTCAGAAACTCAGTGCGTCCCGGCGTCTGGTACGGTTGTATGGCCAGACTCGGGTCGAAACCGAACAGCCAATTGTCCGCCCGCGACAGGGCGGCGTCGGCCAGGTATGGCATGGCCACCACGCCCAGCTTGCCCAGCGCCGTATACAGAGAAAACACCACCGTGACGGTGACAACCGCCCGCGCGTACGGCACCCAGCGCCGCTGTTCCCAGTGCGTGAACACGCACGTGGCGACGGCCAGGCCGATCCAAAGCCCCAGGATGGCCAGCGCAATCGGCATCAGCGTTGCTCCGACAACTGGCCACCGCACCATGCACACTACAACGGCCAGCGTGAGCAGCGCCAGCAAGGTGCGATCGCCCGGATGAACGCGCATGACCCATTCCCGTCGCATGACCAGGTCGCCTTACTGGGAATGCTGTGGACCAACGTCATCCGCCGCCGAAAACCGACCGCCATTATCTCCCTTCCCACAGCCAAAAGCCACCTGCCCCCGCTTTCACAAGACAGGGCCCAGGGGGAACCCGGCACGCCGACTCGCCGTTCATGCCCTGCCAGGCGGTGTGACCCCCGCGCGCCGAACGGGGCGCGGGCGACGCGTCAGCCGGTGATGGCCCAGCGCAAGAGTTCGTTGAGCTTGGGCGCGCGACCCTGGGTGAGCATGCCGATGCGGAACACGCGGCTGGAGGCGAACACGCACAGGCCGGTCGTGGCCACCATGATGGCCAGCCCCAGGAGGGGCTGCCACAGCGGAATGGCGCTGGTCGAGGCCAGACGCAGGCACATCAGCATGGGTATGAACGGAGGAATCAGGGACAGCCACGTGGCGAAACTGCTGTTCGGCTCCCGGACCACGTTGATCCACACGAACAGCGGCAACACGATCAGCACCCACACGGGCAACAGCAGGCTCTGCGCCTCCTTCAGCTGGTTGACGGCCGCGCCGATCGCCATGAACATCGAACTGAACATGAGCACGGCCAGCACCTGGAACACGGCAAACCACGGCAGAATGTGAAACGGCACGAGATCCGTCACCTGGTTGTAGCGTGCCAGCGCATAGCCGCCCGTCAGGTAGATCACCGCCACGGTCAGCGACCCGGCCACGTTGCCAAATAGTTTGCCTGTCATGATCTCCAGCGGCGACGCGGAACCGAGCAGCACCTCCGCAATGCGATTGGTCTTTTCCTCCAACACGGTTTCCAGCATCGGCTGGGCCGACATCATGATGATCATAAACATGAACATCATGATCCCCATCGGCAGGAAGATCGACATCAGCATCTGCTCATCGCGGGCCTTCTTCACCCCCCCCGCCTCGTCGCGTGCAAACAGACCGCGACCTTCGAAGGTGATGGCACGCGACTGGGCGACGACCGTCGGGTCGATGCCCGCCGAGCGCATGCGCAGGGATTGGATCAACTCGGTCAGCGTCCCTTCGAACCAGCGTTTCTCGTCGGACAGCGCCGTGTTTTCGCCATAGAAGCTCACCACCGAGGACACGCCCGCGCGCGGCATCTCCAGCACATCAGCCGGGATTTCCACAAACGCATACAGCTCGCCGCGTTTCACGCGGTCGGACAACTGCAGGCGCAGTTCGTCCGTGACCGGCGCCGCCGGGGCGTCCGCCAGGCGGTACTCCGGCGCAACTTGCTTGCCCGATGTCGGGTCGTGCGTGCTGTGGCGATTGCGCGTCTCCAGCGCTTCCCGAATGGCGGGCAGCAAGGTCCCCGTCTGGTCCAAGACCACAAACTGCTTCTCGCGCACGTCGACGCGATCCTTCAACAGCTGGGGAATGACGGCACCGCCCACCATGAAAATCGGCATCACGGCCAGGCTGATCACGAAGGCCTTGGAGCCGACCATGGCCAGGTATTCACGTCGCGCGATGACAAAGGCCTTACGCATGCACCGGCTCCTTCATCTCGTGAGGTGCGGGCTTGGCGATCCGGACGAAGATGTCGTGCAGCGACGGCCGCGCCACCTCGAAATGTTCCACTCGCCCCAGCGTCATGAGCTGCCGCAGGATCTGCTGCGGATCGGCCTCCGGCGCCATCCGCAGTTCCTTGTACGGTCCATAGTCGTTGACGCGCGCTACGCCCGACAGCTCGCCGAGATTGCCGTTGACGGCCGGCATGCGAACCCGCAGCGTGTCGCTCCCGTAGTGCGCCTGAATCGACTCCAGGCTGCCGTCCAGCACTTTCCGGCCGTGGAAGATCATGAAGATCGTGTCGCACATGCGCTCGGCAACATCCATGTCGTGCGTGGAAAAGATCACGGTCGAGCCTTGGTCGCGCAGCGACAGCACGGCGTCCTTCAGCGCCTCCATGTTCACCGGGTCGAGCCCGCTGAACGGCTCGTCCAGCACGACCAGCGTCGGCCGCGAGACGATCGTGGCGATGAACTGCACCTTCTGCGACATGCCCTTGGAGAGCGTTTCCACCTTCTGGTCGGCGCACTGATCGAGTCCCAGCCGCGCCAGCCAGGTGTCGATCTCCCGCCGGCAGCTGCGCATCCCTTTCAGGCGGGCGTAGAAAGCGAGGATGTCGCGCACCTTCATTTTCTTGTACAGGCCGCGTTCCTCCGGCAGATAACCCACCCGGTCGTCCGCGCCGCTCCAGCGGTCTCGGCCCAGCACGACCACCCGTCCCGCATCCGGGTAAATGATCCGCAGAATCATCCGCAAGGTGGTCGTCTTGCCCGATCCGTTGGGTCCAATGAAGCCGTAGACCGCGCCTTCCGGCACGTGCAGATCGATCGCGTCCACGGCCACCTGAGCACCAAACCGCTTCGTCACGCCATGTAGTTCAACGGCAGCAGTCATCGAGTTGCCTCAGCGTCTCCGAATGTGCGGATGCGTCTGTCCGCGTACGAGTATCAATTCGTTGCCCTCGCCGGCATCTTGGCGTACGGCTACAACTTCACTGGCTGTTGGCGGTCAGCGCTTTCGAGCGCCGCGAAACACATGGCCAGCGAAGCCAGATTGTCGCGGGCCGAGTTGGAAGGTTCCCGGTCGTCCTCGATCGCACAGAGCAGTTCGGACATCGTGCCGTCAAATCCATCCGGAAACCAGCGTGTCGTCAGGCGCGGTACCATCTTGCCGCGCGCCGTGTAGAGCGTCACCGTCTGCTCGTTGATGTTCGGCCCGCGGCTGATGAGCGTCCCTCGCGTACCGACAATCACGGTGCGATCTTCCGGGCCGTATCGCGTGTCGCCGCGCAGCAGGATGGACGCCTCGGCGTGCGGATACTCCATGACGGCGTGGGCGGACAGCGGCGGCTGGGCACGCTGGGACCGGGTGCGGCAGACGGCAGCAAACACCGAGGTCGCCCGCTGGGGACCGAGGTAGCAGTGCGTCATGTCGAACCAGTGAATGCCAAAGTCGTAGAGCAGCAGGTGATGGATGGCCTCGAACGGAGTCCCGGCCACCCAGTTGTGGTCCCAACAGACCTGCAGGTCCACGCTCGTGACGTCTCCCAGCAATCCTGCCGCGATGGCCTGCCGGGCGTAGCTCACGTGCGCAGCCCAGCGGCCGTTCTGGTTGACGGCCAGCTTGACGCCTTTGCGGCGGGCGGCAGCCACGATACGGCGGCCGACCGCCAGATCCGTGACGAACGGTTTCTGACTCAGGATGTGTTTCCCGGCTCGGATCGCCGCCAACAACAGCTCAACTCGCTCCTCGGGATGTGTAGCAATGTCGACGACGTCGATCGACGACTCGGCCAGCAGCGCTTCAGCCGACGCATAGACCCGCGCGCGGGGATAGAACGCGTCGCGCGCCTTTTCGGCACGCTCGATCATCGGATCCGCCAGCGCCACCACCTGGTAGCGCGCGTCACGGTACGCCTTGAGATGGGTGGAGATGATGCCGCCGCAGCCGATCACGCCGATCCGGGGCCGATAGGCGCGCGGCCGCGCCGGGCGGTAGGGCAGCCGCGGTGCCGCCAAGGTCCTGGTCGGCGTCTCCTTGCTGATGGCATAATCCTGCTCCGACGGCACGCGGCGTCTGGCACCCATAGTCCTTCCTTTGCAGTCACGGCAGTAAACGTGTCTCATTCTCCAGGATCGCACGGAAACGGTACAGCCCCGGGGACCGACGCACGGGAGTCGACCCGTGGTTGCCAGACCAGGAACCACTGTGGGAAAATGCTCCCCGCGGGCGATGTGTCAGGCGCCCCGGGTCGGCCGGCCGACGGCTCCGTCGCACTCGAAGCGGCGGAGTCTGTGGCGGCGCCGCAGGTGCTAATCCGGACTACTCGTGACGGACCGGGAGGTCCGTCCTGCGGGCCGGTTGTCGAATCGGCCGAAAGAAGAAGCCACAATTCGGGAGTGCTCCGATGCGTATTTGCACCCTGTGTGTTCAGCTATTCGTCTATGGCGTGGCACTGCAGCCAACCGCAGTCGGGGCCGATGACCTGAACCGCATCCAACCGTATGCCGAACATCCCGCCTACTGGCAGTACAAGGGCAAACCAGTGCTGCTGCTGGGTGGCAGCAAGGATGACAACTTGTTCCAGATTCCGGACCTGCGCGCACATCTCGAGGCGATCCACGCGGCAGGCGGCAACTACATCCGCAATACGATGAGCGATCGACCGGATCGCGGATTCGAGGTGTACGCGTTTCGGCAGCTGCCGGACGGCAAGTACGACTTGGACCAATGGAACGACGAATACTGGCAGCGGTTCGCAAACCTGCTGGAGTGGACCAGCGCACTGGACATCATCGTGCAGATCGAAGTCTGGGACCGCTTCGACTACAGCGATGGGGCCGACAGTCGGCGCTGGCAGCTGCATCCCTACAACCCGGCCAACAACGTCAACTACACCTACGACCAGTCCGGCTTTGCCCCGCGCTACCCGCGCCATCCGGGGCAGAACGAGCAGCCGTTCTTTTTCACCACGCCCGGGCAACGCAACAACCAGGTGGTGCTCAAGTACCAGCAGCAATTCGTGGACAAGATGCTCTCGTACGCGCTCCGCTATGACCACGTGCTCTACTGCATGGACAACGAAACGTCGGGGGAGGAAGAGTGGGCCATCTACTGGTCGTCCTATATCCGGCAGCGGGCGGCGGAAGCAGGGAAACAGGTCTGTGTCACGGAAATGTGGGACGACTGGGATTTGCAGGCCGAGCGTCATCGGCGGACACTGGATCACCCTGAGCGGTATGACTTCGCCGATGTGTCGCAGAACAATCAACAGAAGGGTCAGCGGCACTGGGACAACTTCCAGTGGGTCCGCCAGCACGTTGCCGCCCAGCCGCGTCCACTCAACACGGTCAAGACGTACGGTGCGGACGGCGGGCGATTTGGCAACTCGCGGGACGGTCTGGAGCGCTGGTGGCGGCACGTCATCGGCGGCGCGGCCTCGGCGCGCTTCCACCGCCCGGATTCCGGACTCGGGCTGTCCGAGCCGGCCGTTGCCTCGATTCGGGCGGCCCGCAAGCTCGAATCGGTCCTGGCACTCTGGGACGTGCAAGCGGCCAATGAACTGCTGGCCGATCGCGAAGAAAACGAAGCGTACCTGGCAGCGCGGCCCGGGCAGTCCTACGCGCTGTACTTCACCGACGGCGGCGACGTGAAGCTCGATCTGACGGCCCATCCGGGCAGGTTTGAGGTGAAGTGGATCGACATCGCCACGGGCGAGTGGGGAGCCACGGAACGACTGGACGGCGGTGCCCACGTGCGGATCACCGCCCCGGCACCCGGGCACTGGGTCGCCGGCATCGTGCGACAGCCCTAGGTTCACGAGTACGAGGTGAAACGATGAGCACGATTGCCCTGGTCGGCGCGCTGGACACCAAGGGAACCGAGTACGGGTTCGTGCGGGCGTGCCTCGAACAGCGCGGACATGATGTGCTGCTGATCGATGTGGGGGTGCTCGGCCGACCGCTCGTGACCGCCGATGTCACGCGTGAGGAAGTCGCCGCGGCGGCGGGGGTGGACCTGCAGGACCTGGTGGCCGCCCGGGACCGCGGCGAGGCGGTGGCGGTGATGAGTCGCGGAGCGGCGAACCTGGTCCCGCGTCTCTACGCCGAAAGGCGCTTTGCCGGCATCCTGGCCCTGGGCGGATCCGCCGGCACGTTGGTGGCCTGCAGCGTCATGCGGGCCCTGCCGCTGGGCGTCCCCAAACTCATGGTGTCCACGGTGGCCGGCTCGGACACGTCCGCCTACGTGGGTGTGAGCGACATTGTGATGATGCCCAGCATCGTCGATGTGTCGGGCATTAACCGCATCAGTCGCGAAGTGTTCTCCCGCGCAGCCGGCGCCATGTGCGGTATGCTCGAGACGGTCGTGCCCGCCGGCGAAGATCGGCCGTTGATTGCGGCCAGCATGTTCGGCAACACGACCGCCTGTGTCGAGGCCGCCAAAACGATCCTTGAACAAAGCGGTTTCGAAGTGCTCGTGTTCCACGCGACGGGCACCGGCGGGCGCACCATGGAAAGCCTGATTGCCGCCGGCCGGATCGCCGGCGTGCTGGACATCACCACAACCGAATGGGCAGATCAACTCGTGGGCGGTGTGTTGGCGGCCGGCCCCGAACGCCTGGAAGCGGCCGCGCGGCATGGCGTCCCGGCCGTGGTGGCGCCGGGGTGCCTGGACATGGTCAACTTCTGGGCCCCCGCGACCGTCCCCGAAAAGTTCCGCGACCGCCGGTTCTACCCGCACAATCCCAACGTCACGCTGATGCGGACGACACCCGATGAGTGTCAACAGTTAGGCACCATCTTGGCCGAGAAGCTCAATCTGAGCACCGGTCCGGTCACGGTCCTGTTGCCCGGACAGGGGTGGAGCATGATCGATGCGCCCGGCGGTCCCTTCTGGTGGCCGGAGGCGAATCAGGCGCTGCACGACGCGCTGACAAGCCACCTGCGGCCCGATGTGACGGTGGTGGAGTTGGACGTCAACGTCAACGACCCGCAGTTCGCCCGCTGTGCAGCCGAGACGCTGCTGACTCTCATGCGAAAGGGAACAGAACCATGACGCACAACCGCAGTGACATCCTGGCCCGCCTGCGTGACAAGATTGCCCAGGGCCGGCCGATCATCGGCGGCGGAGCTGGTACGGGGATCTCGGCCAAGTTCGAAGAGGCCGGCGGCATCGATCTGATCGTCATCTACAACTCGGGACGCTTCCGCATGGCGGGACACGGTTCGCTGGCGGGCCTGATGCCGTTTGGCGACGCCAATGCGATTGTGCTCGAAATGGCGGACGAAGTCCTGCCCGTCGTCAAACAGACACCGGTGCTGGCCGGCGTGTGCGGCACGGACCCCATGCGCCGCATGGACCGGTTCCTGGCGCAAATCAAGGAGATCGGTTTCGCGGGCGTGCAGAATTTCCCCACCGTCGGCCTGATCGACGGACTGTTTCGTGCCAATCTCGAGGAGACGAACATGGGGTATGCGCGCGAGGTCGAGATGATTCGGCTGGCGAGATCCCTGGACCTGCTGACGACCCCGTATGTGTTTTCTCCCGAGGATGCGCGGGTGATGTCGGCGGCCGGCGCGGACATTCTGGTCGCCCATATGGGGCTGACCACCGCCGGCTCGATCGGCGCTCAGACCGCCAAGACGCTCGACCAGTGCGTGGGGCTGATCGACGCGATCGCTGCCGCCGGCAAGGACGTCCGGCCGGACGTGCTGGTGCTGTGCCACGGCGGGCCGATTGCCGAGCCGGACGATGCGGCCTTCATCCTGCAGCGCTGCCCGACCGTGGACGGCTTCTACGGAGCCAGTTCCATGGAACGGCTCCCGACCGAACGCGCCATCCGCGAGCAGACCGAGCGGTTCACGCGCATTCGCCGCGCGTAAATGGGGCATGGCCGACCCTTGCCTTCGCCGGCCTGTTCAACGAGGATAGCAACAGAGAGAACCTGGTCGAGTCGGTTCGAGTTGGTTCTTTGCCCCGTGCTGAGAGTGAGTTGACTGATGAGATGGAGTCGGATTTCCACGCTGCGCGCCACCGGCATGGCGAACAGCGTGATGCGCCTGTTACTGATCGGCACTGTGACCCTGGCTGGCCGCTCCGTGCTGGCGCAGCGTGGCGACACGGTGCGCGCTCAGTACGTCAAGTCAGAGCATCGCATCGCCATGCGCGACGGCGTTCCTCTCTTCACCGCCGTCTACACGCCGCGCGACGCCGCACCCGACAAGACGTATCCCATCTTGATGCTGCGCACGTGCTACTCCGTCGGCCCCTATGGCGAAGATGCCTATCGCGGGTCGCTCGGACCGAATCGCCATCTGCAGGAGGAAGGTTTCATCTTCGTGTATCAGGATGTGCGCGGCTGTTATCTGTCCGAGGGGACGTTTCAGGATATGACGCCGCACGTTCCCGACAAGCAAGGTCCGCAGGACGTGGACGAGAGCACGGACACGTATGACACGATCCAATGGCTGCTGGACAACCTGCCCCATGACAACGGGCGTGTCGGCCTGTGGGGCGTCTCGTATCCCGGGTTCTACGCCGCCGCAGGGATGATCGATGCCCATTCCGCGCTCAAGGCCGTATCGCCGCAAGCCCCGATTGCCGACTGGTGGTATGACGATTTCCATCACCACGGCGCGCTGTTCTTGCCGCATGCCTTCAACTTCATCGTCCGGTTCGGCCAGCCGCGCCCACAGCCGACGACGTACACGGCGCCTCCGTTCGAACACGGTACACCCGACGGCTACCAGTTCTTCCTCGACCTGGGCCCGCTCTCCAACGTGAACAAGCGCTACATGCGCGATCGCGTGGCGATGTGGAACCACCTGGTCGAGCACGTGAACTACGACGAGTTCTGGCAGCGCCGGAATCTGCTGCCGCACCTGCAGCGCGTCGCGCCGGCCGTGCTGGTCGTGGGAGGCTGGTTCGACGCCGAAGACCTCTACGGCCCACTGCAGATCTACCGGCGGATCGAGGCGGAGAATCCGGGGATCGCCAACTGCCTGGTCATGGGGCCCTGGTCGCACGGCGGATGGTCCGGCGGGCGCGGCGACCACCTGGGCAACATCGACTTCGAATCGAACACGGCCGAACACTACCGACGCTGGATCGAGACCGAGTTCTTTCGCGGTCATCTGAAGGGCGACACGCCGCCGACGCTGCCCGAGGCCACCGTGTTCGAGACCGGCGCGAATCGCTGGCGGCAGTTCGACCAGTGGCCGCCCGCCGAGGCGAAACCGCAGCGGCTCTACTTTCGCGAGGACGAACGACTGGAGTTCGACGCCGCGTCCGACGCCGGGGACGCCTGCGATGAGTTCGTGAGCGATCCGCGCAAGCCGGTCCCGTTCATCGAAGAGATCTCGCCCAATATGTCCTACAACTACATGACCGACGACCAGCGTTTTGCAGCGCGCCGCCCGGACGTGCTCGTCTATCAGACGAAACCGCTCGAGAAGGACTTGACCTTGTGCGGACCACTCACCGCTGAACTGCACGTGTCGACGTCGGAGTCCGATGCCGACTGGGTGGTCAAATTGATCGACGTGTTTCCGGCCGACGCCAAGAACAACCGCTTTGTCCGCTCCGGACAGCATCTGGCCGGCTACCAGATGCTCTTGCGGAGCGAGGTCATTCGCGGCCGGTTCCGCGACGACCCGGCCCAACCCCGACCGTTCGTGCCTCACGAGCCGACGAAAGTCGTGCTGCCGCTGCAGGACGTGCTGCACACCTTCCGCGCCGGTCATCGGATCATGGTCCAGGTCCAGAGCACCTGGTTCCCGCTGGTCGATCGCAACCCGCAGAAATACGTGGACAACATCTTCCACGCCACTCCGGACGACTTTGTGAAAGCCACGCACCGCGTCTACCGGTCGGCCGACCGGCCCTCGAGCGTGGCGATCCTCACCCTGGAGGACTGACGGAAGGCACTGGGCTGATCCTGCCCATCCTGTTGATCCTGTCTGAAATGAGCTGCAGCGATGGCCTGGCAGGGTCGTCTTCCGACAGGATGAGCGGGATGGTCAGGATTCGAGAGATCGGCGGCAGCTGCAGAGTGCTCGCCGTTTGGTGCGACATCGGACGCCAGACGGAGCCCCGGACTGGTCCGCTACAGGCCGAGTTGCGACTGTGCGCTCTCGCCCCGCCGACCCCGCGTCGGCGGCTCGCTGGACTGGCGAGCTACAAGCGCGCCGCGCCCCAACGCTCCTCACCCCGCCGACCCCGCGTCGGCGGCTCGCTGGACT
>JALOQX010000304.1 GCA_025459265.1 Pirellulaceae bacterium
GCCGCGTGGAACACGACATCCACGCCGTCGACCGCCGCACGCACCGCCCCGACGTCGGCCACGTCCGCTTGCACCCATTCCACGCCCAACTGCGCAAGCGCCGGGTACACGCCCCGCGATAGCCCGCGCACCTCGTCCCCCCGCGCCACGAGCTGCTCGACAATGTACTGCCCGAGAAAGCCCCCTGCGCCGGTCACAAGCGCCTTCATGCGTCCGGCTCCTTGGCAGACGTCCCCGCAGGTTCCTCGGTTGACGTTCCATCGGCCTCCTCTGCCGGGGCCGACGGCTCAGCGGACGGCGGAGCGTCCACCAGCCCGCGAACCATGCTGGCCGGTATCTCAAATCGGAACCATCCGCTGGTGCCCAGCGCATCGGCCGGCAGTGCCAGACGCAGGTAGCGGATCTGCTTGCGGTCGATCCCCTCGGGTACCAGAAACACAACCGTATCCTGTACCTGCTGATGCGGCTCGATCGTGTCTGCCAGCCGCTGGCCCTCGATGCTCGACACATCCTCGAAACGCAGCAGCGCATAGACGCGACCGGCATCGTCGGAGAGTTCCGGCAACAACTCGGCCGCACCCTCCTGTGAGGTGGTGCCTGCGTACCAGCTTTGAAACGCGTGCGCCTGAGAACCGCGATTGTGGACCGCCACGGTGATCGCCAGCAGGTTCGTGTCGTCGGTGGTGATCACTTCGTTGTTCAGGTCCTTGGCACGCACGGCGCCGTACTTGGCGCGCACCACCTGGGTTTCGAGTTTGCCCAGTTGTTGGGCACCGCGGACGGCGTCGGTCCAGCGATGCGCAGACGGCGCTGCCGCGCCCGGCTGCGTGGTCGCTGGGGGTGTGAGACGTTCACTGCCGCCCGGCGCCCCGTCCCATCGCCGCACCACATAGATACCCAGGATGGACCCGCTTACCACGATACAGACCAGCGCGACGAGCGCGACCAGATTCCACAGCACGCCGCTTTCCGCCGGCGGGGCAGGCGCCGGCGCGGCTGCCGGGGTCGGTCGGGGGGTGTTCTCATCTTCACGCCAGGATTCTCGTCGCCGGCGCTCTTTGCCCGCCGCGATCTGCGGGACTTGCGGCACGCCTTGCGCGGGGGCGAACGCCGCGGTTTCCCCCACCGCCACGCCCGTGGCGTTTCCGGCTGTGCCCAGCTCGGGCCCCGCGCCGCTACCGGCTGGTGTCGCCGCGGCCGTTGGGTCGAGGAGCGTCAGCGACGATGGGTCCAGCACGGGGGCAGAGAAGACGGTCTGGCAGGTCGTGCAGCGCAGCTGCTGTCCGACCGCCATCGCCACGCGGTGTGCGGTGCCGCAACCAGGACAGCGAATCAGAATTTCCGCGTCGGACATAGCGTCAATGTAGACCCTGTCGTTGCACCACGTCGACGCCGGCCGCCTCGACGTGGTGCAGAATTCCCAAGGTATCGCGACCTACTCGTGTTGATCCGGAACCTTGTGGCCGAATCGGACGAAACGTGATGTCTGGCCGCGACACGGGCGAAACGACCGCTTTGCGGCCAGACTCGAAGCTCTTGCCTCAATCAGGATTCTACACTCCCCACATCACGCCGGACTGTCTGGCGGTGCGTCTCGCGCCCCTCCCGATTTCTCGTGCTGGGCCAGTATCTCCGGGTGCCGCGTCTGAACCCACGCGGCCAGCTTTTCGCGGAAGATCTTGGCGTTGTGCCGGATATCCACGGGCAGGCCGGGATGCAGCAGGAAGTGCCGGATGCGCTCGGTCAGCGGGTGGCGCTGCGCCAAGTCGCGCAGCTGGGCCAGCAGCGCACGCTCCTGACCCACGTGAGCCGGACGCCCCTCCGGCCAGGTCTCGACAATGATCACGGGCAACTGCCGACCCGGCGGCCCCAGACCGACCAACGCCGACCGGTAGACGGCCGGGTGTTGGTTGATGATTGCCTCACAGGGGATGGTAAAGAGCGTGCCGAACTCGGTTCGTACCCGGTGTGCTTTGCGGCCACAGAACCAGAAGCGGTCCCGGGCATCCAGATACCCGACGTCGCCCATGCGGTGCCACACGCTATCGCCGTCGCGGACTTTGTGCAGCGCGTTCGCTTCGGTGCGCGTCACATACTCCGTCGTCACCACGGCACCCCGCACCATGAGCTCGCCGATCTCGCCTGCCGGCAGCTCCTCGGCGTCGCGGAGGTCGTCAATCGCGTCATCGCGAATTCGAATCACCTTCCAGTCAATGCCGGGAAAGCGGGATCCCACGCACGTGCCCGCCCCACGGGCAGTCTGCTCCATGGTCTCGTGGAGAATCTCCCGCCCGGCAATCGACGCGACCGGGAGGGCCTCCGTCGCGCCGTACGGCGTGTGGATGTCTCCGTCCGCGGCGATGGCATGCTTCATCCGCTGGATCACGTGAGCCGGCACCGGCGCACCGGCGGATAGCACCCGTCGCAGGGTCGGGAGCACGACGCGATGCTCTTCACAGTAGCGGCCCACCACGTTCCACAACGCCGGGGATCCAAAGGACTGGGTCACGCGCCAATCCTGGACTGCCTCGAGAATGTTCCGCGGATTCACCTGCGCTGGGCGCGTGGGGTCCATGTCCGGGATGACCGTGGTCACGCCCATGGCACAGTTAAACAGGGCGAAGAGCGGGAAACCCGCCAAATCGATTTCGCCCGGCGCGATTGCGTAGAAACGCTGAATCTCACGGGCCTGCTGCGTGAAATTGCCGTGCCGGTAGAGCACACCCTTGGGCGGTCCGGTGCTGCCAGTGGTGAAGATGATCGCGGCCGGGTCGGCGCTCGACACAGCGGTCATGTCGACCGCGGGTACCGGCCGACGGCGCAGCTGCTCCAACGTCGGCCCCCCCCAGAACCAGCGTCGTCCCACCGTCACGTTCAGCCGAGCTTGCGGGAAGCTGCGCCGGCACAGGACTCGGATCGCCTGCGCCAGCGGGATCGCCACGAACCCGTCAGGACCAGCCTCTGCCAGACACCGGAGCAAGTGCCGTCGGCCCATGCCCGGATCGATCAGCACGGCTACCAGCCCGGCCTTGAACAGGGCGAACACCAGGGAGATGAAGTCGATCCCGGGCCGGACCAGTAACACCATCCGCAGGCCCGAACGGGCACCTCGCGCCCGAAGGCTCGCGGCCAGCTTCGTGCTGTCCTCGTCCAGTTCTCGAAACGTCACCTGCCGATACCGTCGTCGCCCGCCCGCGACGCGCGCGCCCGGCTCCACGACGGCCACGCCCTCGGGATCCCGCTGGGCGGTCGCATGCAGCAGGGCGGCAACGTTGTCGTGGGCAGGGTCCACCATGGCAAGCCACCGGTCAGGTCGGGCGAAAATGATCCACGGAAATCACTCACGCGTGGTTGATTCTTGTGTACATTTTCAGAGGTTGTCAATGTGGATAGCGCGCGATTCGCGGCGAGGTGCCGAGCTGTATGCGATCCAGTTTGAACGATCCCACAGCGGCACGCCGGCGATGAAGGAGGCTGTAGCATGAAGAGCCGCCCGTCCGTTATCGGGAGCACGTTCTGCGCCGGCATTGCCGCCGGCGTGCTGTGGTGGATCGCCAACCGGTGCTACACGGTCAACGGCGTGGGATGGCTCGAACGGCAGGCGTGGCCCCTGAACAACGTGTGGTTGATCGCGACACTGGGAGCCCTGGTGGGACTGATTGCGGGTTTGGTTCGTCGTGCGCACGGCCGGCGGCACGACGCGTCAATCGAGGATTTGTGCCAGCGGTGGGGATTCACGTTCGCCGCGACGGCGTCGGGCGATGCGCTGCCGCTGGCGGTCTGGCCAGCCTGGCAGGATGCTCGCTGCCACATGTCCGGCACGCGGAACGGTCTGCCAATCGAGATTGTCGACGTCACCGTGACTGAGGGGACCGGTGACGCTGCGCGCTCGCGCGATTGGACCGTGATTCTGCTCGAGGCGGAGGGATTGCCGGACTTCGAACTGCACCCGCGCACGTTCACCGCACGACTGCTGGAACTGGCCGGAGTGCCGCTGGTGCCGTTTGACGTGGCCGCCGTCCGGGATCCGGTGGCGGCCGCTGACGTCCGGGAATTCACCAGACACTGGCTGTTGGTCGCGGCGGACCAGGACGCGGCGCGGCGTCTCTTCCGGCCGGAAGTCATGCGGGACCTCGAACGCTTTGTGGGTTGGTCATTGCAGTCGCGCGGCGGATACCTGGCTCTGTGGTTCGGCGACGGCGTCCAACCCGCAGCCACCCGCGAACAGCTGCTGCACCAGGCTCTAGAAATGCACGATCTGTTGACGCGGGCAGCGGGGCGCCCGGACGATCAGGACCTCGTGCCGCCCCTGCCGGCCGAGCAGACGAAGCAACGTGCGGCGCGCCTGGGATGCACCGTCGTGGGGGGCGTTGCCGGGTTGTTCGCCGGTTTCTTCGGCGGTTTTGCGCTGTTCGTCACGTACGTCTTCGGACGCGACGTGGCGGGTGAGCGTTTCGCGGTCACCGCCGTGCTGTTCTTTGCCAGCATCTTCGGCGGAGCTGCCATCGGGGCCGTGGTCGGCGCAGTGCTCAGCACGCTCGTCGCACGCTCGGTCCGGCTCCCCACGGCGCGGCAGAACCGCGATGGCAGCGAGCGTTGAATCGGTGCCCGCGAAGCGGTTGCACTCGACAGCCCAGACGTGTGAGTGGCCTGGCCAAGTGGGCCAATGGGCCAAGGCGTCGTGCTCGCACCCAGTTGTAAAACCCCTTCGGGGTTTGCGGTTTCCTGAGGGCATCCGGCACCCGGGGTGGCGCTGCGCGGCTGCGCCGCTCCGCTGACCCCGGGCTGTGACGTACAACGCCTGCGGCGTTGAGATTTCCGCTTGGCGGCGTGGTGCCCTGCGGTCACGGCTCCTGACCGCGAAGCGGTCACACGTCCCAGCCCAGGGTCGCCGCGCTTCGCGGCGCACCCTGGGTCAGCGGTCAGCGCTGTGGCAGATACCCCGAAGGGGTTTGACCGACAGCCACCAACGACATGTGGTTCTTCCGACGTGTTGTGGAACGCCTTCGGCGTACGGGACCCAGCGAGTCATTCCTGCACCTTCCCGGGCCTCAGGTACGCCAGCACAGCTGGGTCATGGTCGGCACGAGTGAATGCGATCGGATGGCCCGACTCGGTTGATAACACCAGTACGTCTTGATCCACGTGTTGAATCGCGAAGCTTGACATGGCACACGTGGGGAGGCCACGCAGCATCTGCTCCACCTTCCACAACAGCGGTTTACGTGCGGGCTCAATGAACGTTGTCAGGTGACCTTCGCGCTCGTTCCAGCGAAAGAACACCGGTTTGTGTCGCTCGTCGCTGGCTCGCCCGCAGCCCGTCCCGTCAGCATACAGCGCAAACGCATTGCCCGTTTCACCCGCCCAGACGCCCACCAGCCCGGGCGTCACGTAGGTATAGCGGCTGTCATCGGCGTACAGCGCGGCAAGCACGGTCACGAGAAGGGCCAAGCACACCGCGACAGGGGCAACAACCAGCGTAATGACCCTACGTCGCTTCGTCCTGTTCATGTCGGCACCTCCGCGCGATTACGGAGGGTCGAACCCATTAATGTCCAGCGATCTGCTTTCGCCCGGCCCAAGCGCGACGTCCCAGGTCCTGTCCCGGTACCGCACGCGACAGGTTTCGCCGCCGACCGAGCGCACGGTAGCGGACGTCAGCCCACCCTCCTGCCACGTGAAATCGACCTCGAAGGCGCCGCGAACGCGCAGTCCCCGGACCGATCCTTGTGGCCATGCTGGCGGCAGAGCGGGCAGCAAGTGTATTTCGCCGGCATGCGACTGCAGAAGCATCTCGGCAATGCCGGCGCACCCGCCAAAATTGCCGTCGATCTGGAATGGGGGATGGAAACAGAACAGATTGACGGCGGATCCACCGCCGCCGTAATAATTCGTGCCGGCCATGGCCGCCGGACGCAGCAACATGCGCAGCAGCCGGTGGGCTCGCTCGCCGTCGTGCAGGCGGGCCCAGAAATTGATCTTCCAGGCCAACGACCAGCCGGTACCTTCGTCGCCACGGCTTTCGAGCAGTTTGCGCGCGGCAAGGGCCAGTTCGGGCGTCCCATGCGGTGTGATTTCATAGTACGGATGCAGGCCGTAGAGCGGGGAGCAGTGCCGATGCTGAGGTTCCGGCTCCGGGTACGGTTCAAGCCATTCCTGTAACCGACCGTCGGGTCCGATCTGGTTCGGGGCCAGTTGGGACCGTTTATCTATCAGCTCGCGGCGCAGGTCGTCGTCCACGCCCAGAATCGCCGCGGCCCGCGCGGTGTTGCCGAACAATTCGCGCAGCAGCTGCATGTCGATCGTCGGTCCGAGGCAGACGTGGGCCACGCTCCCGTCGGGGAGACGAAAAGCGTTTTCGGGTGAATTGGACGGGCCGGTGACCAGCCACTGCCGGCGCGGCTCTTCGACGAGATTATCGAGGTAGAACAGCGACGATTCTTTCAGGATGGGGTACGCCCAGCGCAAGAATTCCTCGTCGCGAGTGTAGGCATAGTGCTCCCAGAGATGCTGGCAGAGCCATGCAGAACCACTGACCGTGGCACCCCACGACGCGGCTTCGCCGGGGGAGGTGAACCCCCACGGGTTGGTGATCACGTGCGCTACCCAGCCGCGGGCGTCGTAGTAGGAGCGAGCCGTTCTGCGTCCGGGCTCAACCAGCGCCGCGATCAGCTTGTGCAGCGGCTCGTGCAACTCCGACAGGTTACAGACCTCTGCCGGCCAGTAGTTCATCTGCACGTT
>JALOQX010000538.1 GCA_025459265.1 Pirellulaceae bacterium
CGCGGGACGTCCCGGACGTCCCCCCCAGGACCTCCGGTCATGGGGGACGAAGATCATCGGCTACGTGCGGCCACCACCACGCACGGCGGCCGAGTCCCACAGCCTCCACCACGCCCGCGGCTGGCCGAGGCCGCCCCAGCCGGTGGCACCGAACGTGACGGGATCTTGTGGACAGGATGGACAGGATGTCCAGGATGAGCGCTGCGTGTCGTGTGGCACGAGTGCCGGTGCGAGCCGCCGGCCTGCAGCGCGCGGGCCGCCGTCCCCCTGACGGCGGACTCGGGCCTGGCGGTTAAACAGCTCCGTCCCCGCCGCGTCCCGCACGCGCCCCCGTCCTGCCCTTACTCCCCTATCCTCCTGGGAGCCGTCGAATCCTACGCACTGCAAGAAGGATCGCAATCACAACCCATGGTATCGCATACACCACCGCGCGACGGACAGCTCCGGCGGCTAACATCGTCTCGAGATGGGTTCGCAGAACATCTTCATCAACACGTATCAGCGGGGCCAACTTGACGGCAATGGCCTCTGCCTGCATCCAATGCTCGACGAGCAGGCCACTAATGGAGAGCGACACCAAAACGAGGAAAATCGTCACGACGAGAACATCTCGGTTCATGGCCAATACTCAACTCCCCGAACGGCTCGGTTTTCCCATGAAGCGGTTGAGCAATGCAGCGCAGCCTCCGGCTGAATCTCGCGCGAAGCGCTGTGTCCTGGTCACGGCCAAGTGTTGCACGCAGAATCACAGAAGTCGGCAACCGATACTGGTGGACAACCGAACAACTTCCACCAGGCGTAGACACTGCCAAGGGCGGCACCATGGTGTTGTGCGCGCATATCACGCGTGGAATCGCACGGAATCCAATTGAAGCACTCCACGAAATCAGCAACGGCGGCCGCAACGTTACCCAGGCCGTAGACCGCACCGATGTAGCAGGCCGCCCAACAATGTTGTGCGGAATCCTCCCACGGTCCATGATCTCTTCGGCGGTTCGCTTCGCTACAAATTGCATCTAATCCCACTTCTGTGTTCGCGCACGGAGGAGGACCGATCAAAGTATCGTCGACGGGATACTTCGGCGGGTCGGGAGGTCGATACCCAGGTGGCAGGGGCGGACCATACACCGGCTTTTCCTGCAATCCGAAAGCGTCTATTCGATGGCCCGGTGCATTTACCGCATACGCGACGAGGTTCATCCCCGCGTCGTACGCGATCAAATCCCTGCTCGCGAACCTCCCCAGCGGGCTGTGATAGGTGCGATGCCGGTAATCGTAGAGGCCGGTTTCGGCGTGGAGCTGGCGACCGTTATACGTATACGTGTGCGCGTCGCTCCACTCCGCACGTTCCACCAGGTGGCATCGTAGACGGTCAGCACGCCGTAGGGGGTGTCGACGTACCGGTCGGTCGCGTCGGTCCCGGTGTGGACCAGCCTGGTGATGCGGGCATCTGCAGCATCCCGATGCACGGCATCTTCCCCCGTGGCCGGACGGTGCCTGCCGCGCCAGCTGCCGGTGCGGTGACCAGTTCGGCAGGGACCACGCCGCTGCCGACCGCCGCCCAGTCGCAGCGGGTGGCCGACTCGGCCCCTCGGGGCGTGTGGGGGCAGGGCACGGCACGTGGCAGATCATGTACTTCTCCGCCATTCCGGACTTCCGGCGGACGCGATTTCTGGTAGGATTACGCCCGGTCGGCAGCCCCGTGCCGGCCGCTTCTGGCCCCTAGTGTAACGGCAGCACGACTGACTCTGGATAGTAGTGGGCACCCTCTCATCACCCGAGAAACACGCTGTTTCTCGAGGAACACCTCGTCCCGATTGTCCCAATTAGTCTTGTTATCGCTCGTTGCAGTTGTCGCGACAACTGTTGTCGTGGGGCAGTCCCACACGCGGCCACCTCACGCCACTTCGTGTGAACCTCACCTCGCCGTTCACGGTGGCTGCGACAGCCCAGCAACTGCCTCGTTCCCATTCAGGGAATTGTCACGTGCCAGCAGGGCAGTATCGCCGTCAGCATCCCAAGGTTGCGGTCCTTCGTGAAGAAGGCGCCAGAATGGGCCTGCTTCCTCGTCGCATCAGGGACCAGCTGCCTGTCGCTGACATTCCAGAAAGACACCTTCACGAAGAGTAATCGTCCGGCAGAAGCCGAAAGGGTCGACCGTCGAGACGCCGATAGACGCGAAAATCGCGCCGGTCTGTGGTGAAGATCGTGGAAATGTTCTCCCGTTCGGCCAGTGCCAATAGCGTGGCGTCAGCGAGGTCCACTTGTTGATCATGAAACCGCTTGAACACGTCCTGGATCAACACGATGTCGTGCCGGTCGACCATGGGCAAGCCCAGTTCATCATTCAACACCAGGTCGAGCAGCAGAGACGGGTCCGACAGCCCTAATCGCGCACGCATCAGGTAGGCCGCCTCAGCGAGCACAGGCCAACAGGTGAATGCCTTCCCGAGCCGCAAGGACTGAAATACTTCCACGCAGCTTTCGTGCTCGGCGTCGTCTCGATTCATGTAGGCGAGAATCGGGCCGGTGTCGATAAGTACGGCTTCCTCAATCGCCATGTCCGCCGAACCCCTTCAAGTGCTCGGGGTTCGTGCTGAGATCCGCCGGACCGTGGGCCATGCCGCGCAGTCCGCGATCCTCCATGCACTCGCCCAGCGTCTTGCCGTTGCGGCTTCTTCTCTCAGCCGCGCCGCGCGCCAGCTGTCTGATCAGCCTGTCTTGTTCGTCCGCGGAAAGCCCCAAGGCTCTCTTCAACACGTCGTGGTAAAGTTCTGTGGACACGGCTCCCCCTCCCCCTTCCGCAACAAGCCACAAAAGCCAGCACGTACTGAGTAACCCGCCACGGCAAGACCTTCTCTAGGAGCGTTAGTCTTCGCACAAATCGTACTCCGCGCAGTATGTTCCGGCCAGAGCGACCCACTACCAGGAGTACGACGCCCAAGGCCGCGTGGTGCTGCACGCCGCGGAACAGGGCGGCACCGTGCTGTCCCGCCACTACACGGTGTACGACACCCACCGCCACCTCCAGTTTCCGCATTGGGATACGACCACCAACCGCCCACTGGTGCCCATCGAAGTGTCGGTCTTCGACGACGGCGGCCAGGTGACCGACCAGGTGGCGGTGGACCCGGCCCGCACGGCCCACAGCGGCGGCGTGCCC
>JALOQX010000305.1 GCA_025459265.1 Pirellulaceae bacterium
CGGCCATCTGGGCGCAGGCCCCGATCTCGGCGCGCTCGAGCGCGGCAAGCCGTTGCCATCCTACGGTGCCGATTTCTCTCCCTACGCCACGTTCCGGCGGCCTCGTCCTCCGGGCAGCCTGGTCGCGCACTGAGCGCGAGAAGTCAGCCGCTGAAGTGCTGGCGGCGCTCCTGGCGGCCAGGCGCGAGCCTGACCGCTTGGGACAGGCGGTCCGAATGGTCGGGCTGGCAGGTACACTGCGAGTCGGGTCCGCGTTGCCTGCCGGGCGCCAGGTCGGGCTCTGGCAGTGCCGCACGACAGCCATCGTGGATCCTGCTGCGCGACGTGCTGGACGGCCCACGCCACTGGGGCACTGCGCCGGTCGTCGCGATTCCGGAGCCGATCCCGCGTTTGCACGGTACACTCGCGTGCTTTGAGCAGCACGTGGATCGCGACTGCGACGCCGTCGCCCCGGCCCCGGGTTACAGCCAACGCCTGTCAGAGATCTGCGGGAATCATGCCGCACGTCGATATTGACCGCGACCACCGACGGCGGGTGGTTCACGTCGTCAACTCCTTCGAGACCGGCGGCATGGAGAAGGGCGTCGCGACATTGATCCGCCATTCGGTCGACGTCGTCGACCACGTGCTGGTTTGTCTGACCCACACCGGCGAGACCGGGCGCCTGCTGCCATCCGGCACCCGTGTCATCGAGATGAACAAGCCCCCCGGCAACTCCGTCTCTTTCCTCGTCAAGCTGGCACGCCTGCTACGTGGATTGAGGCCCTGCGTGGTCCACACGCGCAACTGGCCCGGCATGGACGGGGTCATTGCCGCCCGCGTGGCCGGTATCCGGGAGCTGGTGCACGGCGAGCACGGACTGGGCAGCGACGACCCGACCGGCCTCGATGCGCGGCGGCTGCGTGTGCGCAGGGCACTGAAGTCCTGGCCGATGGAGTACACCTGTGTCTCGAGGACGCTGGAGCAATGGCTCGTGGATGCCGTCCGGGTGTCGCGGCCGGTGACACGGATTACGAACGGCGTGGACACCGACCTGTATCGTCCGGGCTCTGGCGCAGCCGCGAGAGCTGAACTCGGCGTCGATTCAGGTGCATTCGTGGTCGGAGTGATCGGTCGCCTCGACCCGATCAAGGACCACGACACGTTGCTCGCCGCCCACCGGCGGTTGCGGGCCGCCTTGCCAGGAGCCGTGGTGCTCGTAGTGGGCGATGGCCCCGAGCGACCACGATTGATGGCGTCGGCGCCGCAAGGCGTGCGATTCCTGGGCAACCGCAGCGACATCCCCGCTCTCCTTCGAGCGCTCGACGTGTTCGTGCTCCCCTCGATCAACGAGGGCATATCGAACACGATTCTGGAGGCGATGGCGTCGGGCGTTCCCGTGGTCGCGAGCCGCGTCGGCGGAAGCCCGGAACTCGTCGAGGACGGAGTGACCGGCAGACTGTTTCCGGTCGGCGACATCGATGCACTGACCGTGCTGCTGCAAGCTTATGCAGCGTCGCCGGAGCTGGCCGCCCGGCACGGCACCCTCGGCAGGCGCCGTGCCGAGCAGGACTTCAGCATCGACACGATGGTGATGGCCTACCGGCGTGTGTGGGACCGGGTCGGACGATGACCAACGTACTCGTATACACCTCGCTGTTCCCGAGCCCCCGACGGCCGCTCCAGGGTCTGTTCGTATCGGAGCTCGCGTTGGCGCTCGCCGGGATTGCGGGAGTACGAGTGGTCAAGCCCGTCGTCGCCCACCAGAATACCGGGGAAATCCTGAGCCGCACTCGGAGCTTTCTGCACGGCGGAGTCATTCCGGTCGAAGCGCCGCTGAGTGCCAACGTGCCGAGGTTCTTCAAGGGCACGGATGCGCGGCTGATGGCACTGGGATCCCGCGCCGCGTTTCGGCGAGCCTGCGAGGGCTGGGCCGACGTGGTTCACGCGCACTTCGCGTATCCCGACGCAGCAGCCGCGGCCATCCTGGCATCGCGCTACGCGCTCCCGCTCGTGGTCACCGTGCATGGATCCGACCTGAATGTGCTGGCAGCCTCGCCCGCCCGTCGTTGGCGCGTACAGCGCACGCTCCGCGCTGCCGCGGCGGTCATTGCCGTGGCCCGGGATCTCGGGCGCAAGGTGGCGGACCTCGGGGTGCCGGAGGATCGCATCCACCACGTGCCCAACGGCGTGGATCTGCAGAAGTTCTCGCCGGGCGCGCGCGAGGAGGCGCGCACCCGTCTCGGACTGCCATCACGGGGTCGCCTGGTCCTCGCGGTCGGCAGCCTGGTCCCCGTCAAGGCGTACGACCGGCTGATCCGGGCGCTGTCCGATCTGGATCCCGATGTTCGCCTCGCGCTGGCTGGCGGCGGACCCCAGCGTGAGTCGCTGGAGCAACTGGCAAGTGACCTGGGACTCTCGGGACGGGTGCGATTCCTGGGGCCCGTACCGCACGAGGCGCTCGTCGGCTGCTTTCGCGCGGCCGACATACTCGCCATCAGCAGTCACTCCGAAGGCTGGCCGACCGTCATTCACGAGGCCATGGCCTGCGGCATTCCGGTGGTAGCGAGTCCTGTCGGCGGTGTTCCGGAGGCGCTCTGTGCGCCGGGCCTCGGAATTCTCACGAGCGGGAACAGCCCGGAGGCGATGGCCGCCGGGATCCGGCAGGCATTCGCCACCGACTGGGATCCCTCCGTGCTCGTGGCCACTGCGAGTGCGCACTCCTGGAAGGAAATCGCGAGGCGCCACCTCGCAATCTACGAACAGGTGCTGCGCGAGCGTCGCGAGCCGACGCGTCCGGGCGTCTGGACGGAATGACGCGCGGCGGCAATCGTGGCGGCACCTCGACACCCGTCAGTTCCACAGCGTGCTGCCCCCCTATCCAGCTTCCTGGCATCCGGCATGCTCTGCAAGTGACAGGTGTTGCCACGTTGCGCACTGTTAAATGCACGGAGCGGCAACGCGTGATACTTCGGGTCGCTTGACAATTCCCAAAGACAGGCTCAAACACTCCCCGACGTACACTGAAGTCGGCGGGCCGGCTACCGGTCTCCGATCTGGGGCCAGATGGAGCGGCTGACTTGATCGCAGTTCGGCATTCCGGGGGAGGGAGCGACGTGAGCAGACACTTGCGGAATACGAGGATCAGCATGCGCGGTTCGGCGAGGACCTGCCTGGCGGTTCGGCTGCTGGCAGCTGGCACGCTGTGTTCCGCCCTCGCAGCGCCTGCCGGTGCGAGCCTGCTTGCGCCGCTCGTCGCTGCGCAACCAGCAGGGTCCTGGCAGAGGGTCAATGCAAACAGCCTGTCCGCTGTGCTGACCCCGTTCGCGCAGAGGGCTCGTCCGGGAAGGGAGGCATGGCTGATCGGCGCATGGGGCAGTTCCGCATACGACGCGAATTCGGGAGATCTGTTCTTGTGGGGCGGTGACAATTTGCCGTACTCCGGGAACGAGGTCTACCGCTGGCGTTCATCGACACTCTCCTGGCAGCGCGATTCACTTCCCAGCGCGATCGTTCCTGCACACGTGTACCCAAGTGGCATGAAACAGTACGTCCCGGTGGACGGTGTGGATCGGGCACCAGCGCCCGGCGAGGTATGGGACAACCTCGTCTTCCTGCCACGGGTCGATCGCCTCGCAGTGATGGGCGGCAACGCTTACCCAGGTGAGAGTCTTCAGTATTTTCGGGAGGACGGTGTCACCCGAACCGGTCCCTATTTCTTCGATCCCGACAAGGCGGACCCGAACAAGGTCGGAGGTACGACCGGTTCACAGGTGAGACCAGACCTGTTTCCCACCGTAGTGGGAGGCGAAATGTGGGAGAACCGCCAGTCGATACAGACAAGCGCAGGACTCGTGGGCCCAATCAGCCAGTCGGGAGGCGTCACAGCCTACGCCGAGATCGACGGCAAAGACGTTGTGTTTGTCGGCGAACGGGGGGCGAGCAGGCAAGGTCGTCTCTTCAGCTATACCGTCAACAGCTTGACCCCCGGGGATGACACCTGGGCACTGGTTGGCGTCATGGGGCAGGCGACCTTCGACGGTGCCGGGGCAGGCGCCTATGATCCCAAGAGGAATGCCTTCGTCCGAGTGTCCAGTTCCGCACTAATGTACTGGGACCTGGAGGCCTCTGGCCCGACGAACATGGTCAGATACTTCACCCCGACTGTGTTGGGTGAAAGTGCATTTTCGGTGAAAGGCGGCCGATTCGGGCTCGACTACGACACCACGCTGGATGTCTTCTACATGTGGCGTGGTGGCAGTGACGTCTGGGTTCTTGATCCGCCCGATACGCTCCAGCAGCAGGGGTGGACTGTCACCCAGGTCCTTCCAACGGGATCAGGCCCGAGGATTCCGGACCGCTGGCAAGCCGGCGTGTATGGCAGGTGGAACTACCTCCCGGATCTTGGCGTGTTCCTGGGGCTCGAGGCCAAAACCAATGATGTCTGGATCTTCAAGCCCAACGGCGGTCTGTACGGCGCGTCCGGCGCGTCCGGCGCGTCCGTGCCGCTGTCCGTCAGTGAACCCGGGCTGGCAGTCCTGATGGGACTGGGCGTCCTGTTTGCGACATTCTCGGGGAGCATTCGGCGGCACCCTCGCCGCCAGACAACTTTCGGCTCGACGGTGTTGCGTCGATAGCTCCCGGCGCTGGGATGGGGACAACGAAGATGAT
This sequence comes from Pirellulaceae bacterium, assembly GCA_025459265.1. Lineage (GTDB taxonomy): Bacteria > Planctomycetota > Planctomycetia > Pirellulales > Pirellulaceae > JAAYDI01. Next base: position 4,651 of record JALOQX010000305.1, read on the forward strand.
TCAGCCGGCCGATTTCGCGGTGTGGCACGTGGGCGCGTGTGGATCGAACGGGACGGGCAGACAGATGTTGTTGCGGAGTGTCCGCAGCTTTTCGTAGAGTGAATCGGAGCGAGGCAGGTTCAGGCGCTTCCTGACGAGAGCGACCAGGACGTGCATCGAGACGGCGCAGCAGGTCTGTGTCGCCGGCGCGTTCTCGGAGGTGCCGCACCGGAGTCGGTGCGGTGGGCTCGCGTCGCCCCCGTAACCCCCGGCAGCCCGTGGAAGCGCGCCCGACGAGAACACCAGCGGGCTGGCACGCCAGTACTTCCCGCAGGGAACCGACCTGGCCGGATGCACGCAACGGCAACTCGCGTGCCGCCAGTGGCGCAAAACGTGATCGGAATCCACGCCAGCCGCCGCAAGTGCGCTGTATAAAGCCGTGCCTTGGAATCCGCGAGACGAGCGAGGGCGACGTGTCGGGGCGCGTCCCGCCATCGTTGGAGAGGGACGAGGCAACAGGCTTGATTTCAGCCATCGCTCGACTCGATGTCTGGAGGACACTGCATGAGGAAGCGCTGCTTTGATCGGCTCGTGTACATGGTGTTGTGCGGGACGTTGCTCGCGACCGGGATGCCCGGCATGGCATCCCAAGCCCCCCCGGCGCCGGACTGGGTGAAGCAGATTGCTCCAGGCACATGGGCGGCGGTAAGCCTCAACACGATAGCGGACGTCGACCCGGCCCGGGATCCAGAGCTCAACCCGCGACATCCAGGTCTGGCGCCGTGGTCAGGCGTTGGCCAGTATGCGGTGCTCGATGCCTGGAACGGCGGAGCCTTTGCGGCAGGTTATGGTCGGAGTGGCGGGCTGATCATCTGCGGGGGCGGTCACACCGACTATTACGGCAACGAGGTCTACGCCTTCGACCTCGACAGCCGTCGCTGGAACCGCCTGACCAATCCTTACCCGACTCCGGTCTTCCCCGTGGCCGACGGCATCTGGCCCGACGGCACGCCGAGCGTATCCCACACCTTCGAACAAGTGGATTACCACCCGGGTACGAACTCGTTCGTGATGATGAAGACCCAGTACCACAACACGGGCGGCAAGAGCAGCCCTGTGGTCGCGATGTTCTCGCTGGACAACCTTGCGCCGCCGGACTCCAATGCCAACCGCGACCTGAACAAGCGAAACTGGCGGTTTTCGCCAGTCCACACCGACAACTACACGAACTCCGGTGGCTGGTCGGCGTACGACTCGAAGCGCGATCTGTTCTGGGCGCACGGAGGTGACGGGTCTCGCGCCATGGTGAGTTTCGATCCGAAGCCGGATCGCGGGAACGGGCGGTTTGGTTCCTTTCAGAGCTATCCCATTCGCACGGGTCTCGTGGATCTGGCCGCCGCTTACGACCCCATCAACGACATCGTGGCGGTGACTGTCTTCAGGAACTCCTCGGACATCCTCGCCGTGGACCTCGCGAGGCCGGCGGACGGCCGTTCGGGCAACGTCAAGCTCGTGCAAACAGGGTCGCCGCCCACACTCGAGGAGTCTCACGGTTGGGAGTGGTCGCCAAGCCGGCGTGCTTTCGTTTACTATCGACGGGGCGCGGGCGTGTACGAATTCAAGCAGGAAGGCCGCAACTGGCGCACGGACCCATGGAGATGGACTGGACTGACCTCGCAGGACAACACGGTCGTTCCAGTGGATGCCAGGTCAACTGGCACCCAGGGCCCTTTTGGCCGGTTCCGGATCGTGCGCTTCGATGACTCGGAGATTGCGCTGGTGGTGACGAGGGTTGATGGTCCAGTGTATGCGTTCAAGATTCCACCGTCCCCAGTGCCGCGGCCGCGACAGCCTCAGGACCTGGCCGCGCGATAGCGATGCGGGGCCTACGATGATGCCCGGGCGTGTTGCGGAAGTCCGACGCGGCGTTGCTGCCAGACGCCTGCTCGCATTGTGCCTGTCGACTTTGCTGCCCATGACGTCCGCTGCGTTCGACTTCAAGCCGACGCCGGCTGAGTTTGCCGTCTGGACCGACTACTGCAAGGCACGGTACGTGGTGTCCGTGGTCGGCAAGACGAGCCCGT
>JALOQX010000077.1 GCA_025459265.1 Pirellulaceae bacterium
CCGATCTGCGCATCGACGAAACTGACACAGGCCAGGTACGAACGGACCAAGTTGCGGCACTGCTGTTTGTCTCGCACCCACGCCCAACGCGGCTCGGGCAGATTCCAGTGCAGATACCAGGAAAATCGCGGCGTGTCAGCGCGGTCATCCGCTTGGATCAGCGGCAGGACGGAATCGTCGTCCGGGTACAGATCGAACCATGGCTGCGTGACATAACAGGGGACGTGCGGCAGGAAGAAGCCGGCCGCCAGGAAGAACGGCTGGTCCGTGGACATGGCCTGAATCTGTTCAACCGCCCAGGACGCGAGCTGATAGTCGCCCTTGTCCTCGTCGCGGTGTGGAAACACGCCCCAATCCATCAATGGGTGATTGCCCATCGGCGTGGGCGGAATGAGTTTCTGCGGCGGCTGCACGCCGATGCGGCTTTCCGGTCCCCACTGGTCGAACTCCACTGCGCGCTCCGCCGGCCGGCCTGGACCGCCGTGGTAGATCTTGCCCCCGGTGAGCGTGCGATAGCCGTGGGCGCGAAAATACTGCGGCAGCGCCACGCGGTCGCGCAGACTCTCCAGCGTGCGGAACCAGGGGGCCAGGCCATAGATGCCGGTCGTCGTGGGACGCAAGCCCAGCATCAGGCTCGTGCGGGACGGATTGCACAGCGGCGACTGGCAATGCGCGTTGAGAAACACCGTGCCGCGCGCAGCCAGGCGATCCAACTGGGGCGTCTGCACCAGCGGGTGTCCGCCCAGCGGACCAATCCAGCTGTTCTGATCGTCGATGGCAATGAAGACGACGTTGGGCGGGATCGGTTCAGCCGCTCGCGCGGCCAGCGCCGTCACCAGGCACGTTGCCGCGGCAGCAATCCACACGCGAAGCTTGATCATCTGCCAAGAACCTCCCGCTGCAAGTATGCGTCCCGATGCGACGGCCTCATTATAGCGTGTCGTCGAGGGTGGCTTACAGTAACGGTGCGCACAGAAACAAGTCACCGCATCGAACATTGTCGCACGGCTCGCCGAGCCGTGTGGTCTCGACTCGGAGAGTCGAGCGACGGACGGCAATTAAGTATCGAACATTGTCGCACGGCTCGCCGAGCCGTGCGGTCTCGACTCGGAGAGTCGAGCGACGGACTGCAATTAAGTATCGAACGTTGTCGCACGGCTCGCCGAGCCGCGAGAACTCGACTCGGAGAGTCGAGCGACGGACGGCAATTAAGCCAGGATGAGGCTGTCGTGGACGACCGCACTGTCACGGTGTGGCCACCCGCGGTTCCCATTGGCCGCTTGCCACGCTCCAGTCTGTGCCGAAGTAGCCCACCCGCCGCACGGCGGCGAGCCCGGATAGCAGGTAGTCGGGCGACGCGATCAGCACGTCGGGATAGGCGGTGCCCGAGACGAACACTGGGAGTCGCGTGGTGGCCCGCATCGCGGCGAGGTCAGTACCGCCGATCGCGGCCACCAGCGCGCGGTCACTTCCCGGGCGCGGACGAACAAACAGGCACAGCAGCGACGGATCCGGGATTGTCTCGTCTCCCAACGACAGTCCACTGCGCGCAACCCGCACGGGACCGTCCGAGAGCAGCTCGCGCCAGGCGCTATTGACGTCCTCGTTGCCGTACACGATGACACCCCGATCCACGTCCTCGTCGGCACGAAAGTCCGTGTCACGCAGCACGTCAACCGATCCGTTGCCGCGATACCAGAACGTCTCGGCATCGAATCGGGCTTTGGCCAGCATCCAGTCGTTCTCGGCGGCAGACCCCTGCGTGCCGTAGACGAGCAGGAAGCGGTTCTGGAACGCCTCTTTGAAGGGCCCGTAGCGATGCGGTCCTTTCATCGCGGCGGACGGCGGCGTCATCGTCTCCCATTGGTCGCCGGTCCGGTTGAGCCAGACCAGCCCGTCTTGCGCTGGCCGCGCGGACAGCGGAGTGCCGCCGTCGAGTTCGACGTTGAGCGCGCCGACCTCGCCCTCGCCGGACCGTGCGGCGGCGACCTCCAGCGCCAGTTGCTGCACGTTCTCGGTCCGGCCGTGCACACGACGTGCCTCGCGATCCCACGCGAGCTCGACCCGACTCATGGCGCCGTGCTGTTGCTGCAGGGCGATGGTGACCCAACTGCAACGCGCCGCCACCGCCGGGTTGGGTGTGGCGAACACGACGCGTGACACGTCGCTGTCAGCCGGTCGGCGGCGGTCGGCGAAGAAATCGAACAGGGGAGGCCAGTCGCAGCACGCGTTGCCCCACCAGTGCCCCGCGCCCGGCTGCTCACGATAGGCGAAGTCGGTGTGGAACGATCCCAGTCGTTCGCGCATCATGCGCGCCTGCTCGACGGGCACGTTGTCATCCCGGTCGCCATGCAGCACGTACACACCCACGCGGCCGAGGTTGTCCACGCGCGCCAGCGTGTCACTCGCACCACGCGCGCGGGCCAGCAGTGCGGCGACAGGTTGGTCGTCGGCCGGTCCGTAGCCGCCCGCGTACGTGGCAAAACTGACCCACCCCGCGCTGGGGCCGATCGCGGCGAATTGGTCTGGCAGCAGCGACCCGAGGTGCCACGTGCCGTGGCCGCCCATGGAGTGGCCGGTCAGATACGTGCGGGCAGCGTCACACCCGAATCGCTGACGGGCTTCATCCAGGACTTCCAGCGCGTCCCACCGCCCCCAGTCTTCCCAGTCGAACCCGAATGCGCGACGGTTGGTGGGCGCGACGACGAACAAATCCGGCTTGGGCGCGTAGACGGCCGCCTGGCCTTCGGCCTCGACACCGGCGCCATGCAAGGTGAGGCACAACCCCGGCGGTTCCGTGCGCGCCGGGTCCGGCAGGGGTGGCGTGACCGCGTAGTACTGCACGCTGCCGTCGATGTCGCTGCGAAACGTCCGGCGGTGCCGTTGAGCGGGGTCACACACCGGCCAGGTGAGCGCAGCGCAGTCCAAGGTTGCCGCGCTGTCGGCTGTGTGCGTCAAAAGCACTTCGAACGAGATCGACTCGGCCGCCAGATCGGCCGGTGGCTGGACGCGGAAGGCCGCTTTGCGCACGGACAGGGGTGGCAGTGCCGGCACGGCAGTGGAGAGCGGTTGGCCGACGGCTCCGCGCGTCTGCAGTGCGAGTCCCTCCACGGTCTCCAGCGTCGCGTTGACGACCAGCAGCGCGCCCCAGAGCACCTCCGCTTCCCCGCGGACCACGGTGGGAAACGTGGTGTCGCGCGTGCTGAGGAACAGCGGCTTGTCCGGCAGCTCCAGCTGTGCGCGCAGCCGCCCGCGGCCGCCCAGAAATACCAGTTCGTTGGGCCCTTGACGCAGGGCCACCGGTACGGCGACCAGTCCATTGTCGTACACGTCCGCCACCCGCGGTGCGTCGTTCACCCGCACGGCACTGCAGCCGCGCACGTCGAGCAGCCACACTCGATCGGCCGGCGCGTCGACGTTCGCCACGCAGGTGCCGCCGGCCAGCACGCGGTCCGCCAGCCACCCGTCGTCGCCCGCCGCAACGCGCTGCCACGTCCGGGAGCCGCCGTCGCGCAGCACGACGGATTCCGCCTCGCGCGGAGTCGGCCACTGGGCGTGCACCCAGCGCCACTCGAGTTCGTCTCTCAGGATGGAGCGGCGATCACGCGGGCGGTCGTCGGGCAGGACGAGCGCTTCACGCACGGTGATCTCCCGCACCGGCTCGCCACCGTCGTCCTGAGCCGCCGCACCGTCCGGTGCGCGCAGCGTGCCGCTGGCGGCCCACAACACCAGGAACGTCTGGATGAATCGTCTCATGCCGATCTCCCGTGGCAATGGCGCAAAGCGGACTGCACCGGCGCGAGCGGACTATCCCGGCGCGGCAGCGCGGGGGTCGGCCACGGCCTGCAGCGCGGCGAAAGGTCTGTGTGTGCGGAGCTGGTCGAGCTGCTCACGATCCTGCACCAGCAGCGCACCGGCGAACGCCAGCGAGTTGAAGGAGATGCCGTGAAAGCACTCGCGGGACCGCGGCACCAACAGCATCCACCGCCGGGTGACCAGCAGGTTGTACGAGCGCTCCATGCGCTGGTCGGGCCCTGCCGGCGGCCCCAAGTGGTGACGGCGCAGCATCGCCTCGTAGCACGCCAGGGACATCTCGGCGAGCCGATCGAGATCGCCGAGCTCGGCAGGATCCCAGTGTACGACGCAGTGCGCAAACGGTAATCGCGGCGCTTCGGCCAGCACACCCGGGCGAGGGTTCGGTACCTCGAGCAGGGGCTCGAGGGGTGTCGCCAGCTGACCTCGGCCGCGCGCCAACGGCAGCGGCACCGTCTGCAGATGTTTGTGGATCTGACTGGCGCCCGACGCCGGGCCGGAATTGTAGAAACCGAGCGAGTCATACTCGCTCAGGCATCGCCACAGCGCGTGAAAGTCGGCCCGATTGAGCGCGCATTGCTGGTGCTCGAACTCGCGCGTGACGATCAGCAGGTGCAGGTCCGCGACCTTGTATTTGTTCAGAATACAGACGTGATCGGCCGAGGCTCGGGCGACGTAGAGCGGCGACTCGTAGGGGAGGAATGGGTTACGGGCGTCATCCTGCGGCGGCTTGTCCCGCAGGCTCGAGATAGTCCGCACCAGGAACCGCACGCCGCCGTCTTCGACATACGTCGACCGGGTCTGAATCGGCTGCAGGGCCCCGCAGTCGAGCGCAGATTTGGAGACGGCGCGAATCTTCGCCAGGAGCGTCCCCGGCGCGAAAAGCTCGCCCTCATCATTCCGCCGCTGCATCGTCCCGCACTCCCCTGGCGCCGCTGGCGCGGCACGCCGCCTCGAAGCCGCACGCCCAAGAACGTAGCAGAAACCCCGCGTCGCATAAGCCCCACTGCCCCGAAATTTCGACGCGGATAGGTACCGCCGCTCACGCCGGGCCAGGCTCATTCGCCCGACGGTGCCGCCTGCCCCCCAGGCGCGAGCGGGGGCGCCGCGACCGGCGTCAACGCGCGGACTGACGGGCGGCCCCGCGCCACGGAGCGAATGTGGATCTCCCGCGTCGGGAACGCGAAAGCGACACCGGCCGCCGTCAAACGACGCTGGATGGCCGCATGCAGCTCGTGGATCACCGTCAACCGATCGTCCAAACTCGGCAGGAACCCACGCAGGATGTAGTTCAGCGTGCTATCGCCAAACTCGCTGAATGTCACCGACGGCGCCGGGTCGTCCATGACCAGCGGATGCGTGCGCAGCACGTCCAGCAGGATGGCGTGCACCACGTCCGGGTCGCTGTCGTACGCCACGCCGACGTTGATCACCACGCGGTTGATGGTGTTGGTCAGCGTCCAGTTGAGCAACCGGCCGGTGATGAATTCTTTGTTCGGCACGATGAAGTCCTGGTGGTCCCAGTTGGTGACCGTCGTGGCCCGCATGTGGATGCGCGAGACGACACCGGTCACGTCGCCGATCGTCACGACGTCGCCGACACGAATCGGCTGCTCGAACAGTACAATCAGACCCGACACGAAATTGGCGAAAATCTCCTGGAGTCCGAAGCCGAGCCCCACCGTGCCGGCCGCGACCAGCCACTGGTAGCTGGCCCACGAGACCCCGATCCAGCCGAACGTCACGATCAGCCCGACGATGATGATCACGTAGCGGCAGACCGTGATGACTGCGTACCGCGTGCCAGGATCCACAGGCAGACGCGACAGCACCGCCAGTTCCAGCAGACCGGGAATGTTCTTCGTGGCCAGCAGGGTCACCAGAAAGATGACGCCGGCGATGATGAGGCGGTTGAGTGTGATGGGGTGCGGCTGGCCCTCCTGCATGACATGCCACAACTCAAATCGTTCCAGGAACCCCAGCGCCGGCAGGACGTCGATCCAGATGAACCACAGGGCGACCAGTCCACCCAACACGAGCGGCGCATGGAGCAGCTGGCGGCTCTGCTCCCCGATCACGTGCAGGTCGGAGGCGGGCAGGTCGCGCGGCAGCGCGGCCCCAGCGGCCTCCGCCGGCGCCGTCCCGGACGCCCGTCGCTGCTGGGCCCGCTCAATCGCCAGCCGCCGCCGCGCGATGACCAGCCACCGGTCGACCATCGCGGCCGTGACGAAGCCGATTTCCAGCAGCAGGACAGTCCACAGCACGCACGAGCCGAGCTGGAACACGGTGTAGTGGTAACCGACTACCGAGAGCGTCAGCAGGCTGGTCAGTCCGCCCAGGGCAAGGGCATACCAGGCATGGCGAAACCGGAACAGGCGCGTGGCGGCGTGCGCCGGCTCCCAGGCGGCGAAGAACGGTCCTTGCGGACGCAGCACGCGGTGGACGAACACCAGCGCCGCGAGCAACGCGCCGACCGTGCACAATCGCGACAGCGCCTCTTCCGCGCGGCCGACGGCCAGTGTCGCGTTGGACTGGCGGCTGGCCCCGGCGTCGAGTGTCGCGGCCAGGAAGATCAGCGGGATCGTCGCCGCCATGAGCCAGCGGAGATTGCCGCGCAACGTCGCCCGCACGCCGTCGGGCCAGTGGAAATGGGCCTGAGCCAGTCCCTGCGTCCGGCACACCTGCCGGAGGAATTCCAGTACGAGATAGGTGACGGCCGCCACGCGCAGGCCCGCGCTCACCATCTTGGCGAAGGTCACGCTGTCGGGCAGCACGGCCAAACGCCACGCCAACCACAGCAGCAGCAGCGGCCAAGTGGCGGCGATCAACGTGGTGCAGACCAGCGCCCCCCAGGTGATGGAAATCCGCCGACAACTGCCGCTGGCCGCTTGTTCGCCCCACTGCGTGATCGATTGGCGTAGCCGCGGCTGCATCATCAGGAGCAGCAGCCAGAGCAGCGTGACCAGCAGCGCCGGCAGGATCCACTCCCGGAAGTCCTGCGCCAAGGACACCAGCAGCTCCCACCAGGGCGATGCGTCCAGCAGCAGGAGAACTGCCGGCCAGGCGCGGCGCAGATCGTCCCACGACAACAAGTCGCTGCTCTGAATCCACAACACGTGCTCGTCGATGTACTTCTGATACGCTGTGACCGCCTGCACCAATTGCCGCTCGGTACTCTCCAGCTCCACCAGCCGATCGAAGTATCCGTTCAGATTCTGCTGCAGTGTGGCGAGCGTCTGCAGCTGGCTGTTCACCAGGTCCCGGGCTGCCTCCTCCAGCTCGCGCCGCAGCCACGCCTCGGGCACGGACGGCAGATCGCTCAAGAACGCGTCCACGAAATCGACGTCCGTCAGGCGGGCCCGCTCTTCGGCCAGGTCCAGGATCTCCAGCTGCACGTCGCGGATCAGCCCCGCGCGCTCCCGGCTGTTGCGGCGGTAGGTCCGGACATCGGGCAGGGCGGTCTCCTCGCGTCGCAGCAGGAGACCGATCGTGTAGTTCAACCCGACCTGTTTGACTTTTTCCTGCGTCGATTTGAACTGCTGCTGCATCCGCTCGAGCAGGGCCCGGGCGTTCTCCAGTTCGCGGTTGGTGGTCTGGATCTTGGCCAGCAGCGCGCCGCTGCGGTCGGCCAATTCTGCGCTGCGCACGGCCAGCGGGCGCAGCGGGCCGGTGGTGGCGGCGGCCTCCGACTGCGCCGCCCGCGCCTGCTGCGTCACCTCGCGCGCCCGGCGCGTCTCCACCGCCTGACGCCAGGCCGCCACGCGCTTTTCGGCCAGCGAGACTTCCCGATTGGCCAGATCCAACTCGCGCGGCAGCAGGTCGGCCGTGGCCACGTACGTGGCCAGCTCCTGTTGCAGCAGTTGGGTTTCGGCGTCCAGTGCCAGCTGCCGGGCCGTGCGTCGAGCGGTGTGTGCGTCGGTCTTCGGACCTGCTTCGGCCGTCGTGGCCGTCTTGCGGTCCGTCTCCTGCACCGCCCGCGCTTCCTGCAGCTCGCGCAGCCTGCCGGGGATCTCGGCGCGCCGCGTCTGCCGGCGACCCTGTTCCATCGCCAGGCGATCCCGCTGCCGCTTGGCCTCCTCCAGCTTCTTGATTTCTTCGCTCAGGCGCTCTTCGAGTTTGGCCAGGGTTGCGTCCGGTGGGATCTCCCGCTGCACATCGGGCGGAGCGGCCGCGAGCTGGGACTGAATTGCCTCGAGGCGCTCGTCCACGTGGGCGGCTTGTTCCTCCAGCGAGGCACGCGCGGCGTCCGCATCCCGCGCCGCTGTCAGATCGCGCTGGGTCTCCTCGTACAAGCCGCGGATTTCCCCCCGCGCCGCGTCGTCCAGCCCGGGGAGTGCGTCGAGCTCCTTGAGACGCCGCTCGACCATTTCGAGCGTCAGGGAGTCGCCTTCCACCCGCGCCGGTGTGGTCTCCAGCGGTGCCGTCGCCGCCTGCGCCCCCGCCCCGCGCGCGACGACCAATACCAGCCATGCCACGGCCAGCGCACTGCCCCGAGGCCCATGCCGCCTGACGACCTGTGCGATGTACGCACCCATGATGCCTTCCCACTGCACCGGCATTTCCGCCCGGATCAGGCCACGGCTCGTCGCACGTGTGCGCCGTCACCGATCAGTTGTGCGACGATGCGCCGGGCATCGTGACGTTCTCGCCAAGTGACGGCGAAGTCCCGTGCCGTCGCTCGGTAGTGCGCGTAGTGCTCGTGCATCTCCCGCACCAGGCGCGGCAATTGGTCTACGTCCGCATACACCAGCCCTACGCTGCCCGAGGCATACGTCGCCTGCGCCTCGCGCGGCCGTTCCAGAAAGGTCACTTCTACGCCACGCACCGTGAGCCGAGACGCGTTGTAGGCATTGGAAAACATCAACCGGATGCGGCGCAGGTGGTCCGCCAGTGGCAGGAGGGTCGCAACCGATGCGTGGAGCGGTAAGGGTGCGACGATCGAGGTCACCTCCGCGGGCGGCATGGACGGCGCTGTGTCCGTTGTGCGCGAACCAATCGACACACGCGTGAAGGTCCCCGGTGCCGTGTCGGCGTCCCACGTGATGCGGAGCACGACCGCGCACGCCCCGTGCGGTACGTCGATGTCGCAAGCCGCCGCCTTACGATCGGGGGCCCAAGCCAGCAAGCCCGTGTGGCGCCCGAGCACCGGGCCATGCGCCTGCAGTCGCTCGGCGTGCTGCGAGATCGGGATCGTGATCTGATCGGCCAACCAGGTGCCGGCCGGGACCAGCACCGGGACACCGCCAGCGAGCATCTCCACCAGGACTCCGCTGCAACGCGTGTAATACGCCAGGCCCTCGTGCAGAAACACCGCCATGTCCGACTTGCGAATCAGCTCCACATACGCCTCGCGGCGCAGCGGATGCTGGAGCCAGAGGATCGGCGCGGCCGGCGCGGCCGACAGATCGGAACAGAACTTGAGCGGGATCGTGGCATGCCGCGGCACCATCCGCCGCGCCTGGCGACGGTTTGTCTGCACGACCAACTGCAGGTGACCCGCCAGCAGGTCCCGCTCCCACAACGCCGCGACGAAACTGCGCGCGCAAGCCTTCCCCTTTTCCCGCCGGAGATAGCCCGCACAGGTCAGTCGCAGAACCTGTCGCGGCACCACACTCGGATCCGGCTGCAGGGCGCGCCCATCCACTGGAAACGGCAACACGCCACACTCGGTCAGCGCCAATCGATGAAATTGCTCCGCCAACCGCTGCGTCGTGCCGTACAACCGCAGATGGTGCGGCGGAAGATGGTCCAACACGTAACGCAGTTGGCGGTGGACGTTGCGCTGGACTGCCTGCTGGCTGTCATAGGTCGGCTCACGTCCGCTGAGAAATCCGTAATGAAACAACGCATGCCAGACGAGCGAGCGGAATTGAGGCCGCTCCTGCAGGAAACGCACGACGCCCAGCAGGTCAAAGAGCGACGCGGTCGGCAGGAACACCTGGTCGTGCGGCCCCAGCTGCGCCAAGGTCGCCAGCTCCGCACATGCCTCCGCGAATAGCCCAAGTCGCCGCCGGCGCGCACACGCTCGCCAACGCCTCCTCACTGCGTGCCACGGCCGCCAGCCGCCGGCGCGCCCGGCCGCCTCAGTGTCCTCGCCCGGCGAGCCCGGCGCGTCGGCCAGGGATGCGCCGCCCAACGCCGCGCCACGCGAATCCAGGGGGTAGTCGGCCAGGAAGTCCCGCGATTCGTACGGGAAGAGCGGCAAGACGGGCCAATGGGCGGGCAACAGGTCGCGCTGACTGAACTGCACGTTGGTTGCTAGCACCGGCTGCAGGCCCAGTTCCTCCGCCGCCTGCAACATCTGTCTGGCGTGTTCGTAGTGGTGGCCGCCGACACGCGTGAGCGAATGATCGAGGACCACGAACTTGGCCATAGTGACATCCGGAGTCCGGAACGGAAGATACGGTCACGCTGCGGCGAGAATGACGGTGCACCTCACGCAGGACGCGCATCGGACCAGGTGCCGTGCGGGCGGGATAGTAGGAGTCCCAGGTCCAAGCGTCAACATCAGTTAGGCACGGGGGTGAAACCGAGAAAACTGCGATTGCCGCGGCAGGCAACCTGGGATACGCTTGCCGCCGCCACCCCTGAACCGGGTGCGACAGAGGGTCCCCGTTTTCCCGTAGGACGACACGGATGAGCAACAGTGCTGCGCCTGGACCAACGCGGATTCGCCGCATCCTGCTGGAATGCACCGATACGTATTTCTCCCACTGGACGACCGGGATCCAGCGGGTGGTGCGGAACGTCGCCGCGCAGTCGACCCGACTGAGCCAGGAACTGGGTGTCGAAATCAAGCCGATTGTGCGCATTGGGGAGCGCTATTTGACGCTGCCCTGGCGGCCCTACGCGTGTCGCCCGGAATCGTGGTGGACGCGGCATGTGGCTCCGTATTGGCCTGGTCGCGACACGTGGGACCGGTATCTTCTGACGCGGCTGCTACGCCGGGTGGGCGTGCGTGTGCGCAAACTGCTCTACCCCCGGACGCTCGTGCGGTACCTGGTCCACCTGCGCTGGTCGTTGCGGGGTGAGACGGTGGTGCCGGGCGAGGGGGACACGTTTGTGCTGTTGGACGCCTGGTGGAACCGCAGCGTCTGGCCGGCGGTCGCGCAGGCGCGGCATCGCGGCGCGACGATCGGCGTGGTCATGTACGACCTGTTGCCCGTTACGAACCCCGAGTTTTTCAAGGCGAACGTGAAGGAGCCGTTTGCGGCGTCGCTGCAGATCGCGTTGGAACAGGGTGACTACTTTGTCGCCATCTCGCGCGCCGTGCGTGATGCGTTACGGACGTACGCCGCCGACCAGCGGCTGCCGCACCGGCGGCGTGAGACGGCCTTCCGGTACTTCCGACTCGGTTCCTCCCTGGACATGATCCATCTGCAAGGCACGGTGCGCGAGGTAGTGCGGCGGGCGTGCCCTCCCGATGCCGCAGAGGCGCCCTACCTGACGGTCGGCACGATCGAACCGCGCAAGAACCACGTGCTGCTCCTGGATGCCTTCGACCAGATCTGGTCCCGCTATCCCCTGGCGCGACTCTGTATCGTGGGACGCGTCGGCTGGATGTGTGAAGAGCTCGTGCGGCGTGTTGAGCGCCACCCGCAGTACAACCATGCCCTGTTCATGTTCCACGATCTGACGGACGCCGAGCTCGCCTACTGCTACCAGCATGCCAAAGCGCTGATCTTTCCGTCCCACGCGGAAGGTTTCGGACTGCCGGTGGTGGAGGCGCTGCAGTATGGCCTGCCCGTCCTGGCCAGCGATATCCCCATTCACCGGGAGGTCGGCCAGGACTTCTGCACCTACTTCGATCATCGCGCGCCGGACGCGCTCGTCCAGCTGGTAACCGACATCGAAGCCACCGGTATGTTTCCGCCGGTGCACCGGGCGGACGAATTTGCGCTGCCCGACTGGGAGGCCAGCACGCGCGAGTTTCTCCAGCAGTGCCTGGCGGCCTGCGGACAGGACGCGGCGCGCCCGCAGGTCACCCAGCGGGCCGCCTGAGCCATCCGTTCTCACCACCGCGGCTGACCCGTGGACGCCAGGACGCCCGTCCACAACATGTCGTCGCGGTTCATGTATTTCTTCTGTCCCACCACGGTCCGGATCGGCAGATGCACGAAGTGGCTGTGCCAGGTGCCGATCAGCACGTCGGTTCTGCCGCTCATCGCGGCATGCACGGCATAGCGCGCCATCTGGTCGCTCAGAAACATGTCCCAGGCATTGGCCGGCACCGCGCGAATCAGGTAGCTCGGATCCAGATACTTCAGCGTCACCGGAATGCCCCGGCCGGCGAAGTGCGCCAGAATCCGTTCCCGCAGGAACACGCCGATGTCTTCGTGGATCGGGTTGCCCGATGCGTCTTTGCGCGCGGAATGATCCGGGAACAAGTGTTGCCCCGCCCCTTCGGCGACCACGATCAGCGCGTGGGCTCGCTTGAGGATCCGGCGTTCGAGCGCCGTCAGGAACCCCTGGTCGCCGTCGAGCGGAAACGGCACTTCCGGCACGAGCACGAAATTGGCCTCCTGGCTGACCAGCGCCGCGCCGGCGGCGATGAAGCCCGCCTCGCGTCCCATCAGCCGCACCAGGCCGATGCCGTTAACCACGCTGTGCGCTTCCGTGTGGGCGGCCCGCAACACCTTTTCCGCCTGCTCCAACGCCGTGGCATAACCGAACGTGCTGCTGACGTAGGCGACGTCATTGTCGATCGTTTTGGGGATGCCGACGATGGCCTTGGCCAGTCCGCGTCGTTGCACTTCGTGATGGATCTCCTGAGCGCCGCGCTGCGTGCCGTCGCCGCCCACGCAGAACAACACGTCAATCCGCTGCTGCTCCAGAAAATCCACCATGGCCGCGATCGGCTGCGGACCCCGGGACGTGCCCAATACCGTGCCGCCCAGGTAGTGAATGCGTTCCACAAAGTCCGGCGTGAGCGGCACGGGCGTGTCGCCCGACTGCGGATTCAACCCGCGGTAGCCGTTGCGGATCCCCAACACCCGCTGCACGCCATAGTTGTAGATGAGCTCCAGCGTCGCCGAGCGAATGACGTTGTTGAGCCCCGGGCAAAGTCCTCCGCAGGTCACGATGGCGGCCGTCGTCACCGCCGGCTCGAAGTACAGCCGTGCCCGCGGACCGGCCTTTTCCAGCGACACCGACATGTCCAGCGGCGCGTCAGCACGCAGCTCGAATTGAGCCAGGATCCGCGTGTCGTCGCTCACAAACCCCCCGTCACGCGTCGGCCGCAGCGGCGATGCGAAGCGACAAGGGCCCAGCGAAGCTACGACTAGATCTTCCGGCTTGAGCAACATTTCGAGGCCCTCCGGGTGAAATTCCGCCACCACCCCGTGTTCGCGGGTGAAGATGTGAGTAGGCTTTGCGTGGCTTCGACGCCAGCGGCGTCCAAGCCGGGCAACGACAGGGTAGGCTATCAGGAGAGGTGCTGCCATGCAACGCGAGTCAACATTGAGTGCCGCAGGCCTTGCGGCCTGGACGTGGGTTGCTGCCATCGCGATCGCGCAAGTGCCGGAGCCGAACTACGATGAGCAGAAGGTGCCGGCCTATGTTCTGCCCGATCCGCTCACGGGCGCGGATGGACGGGCCGTCAACGACGCGGCGCAATGGTGCAGCGTCCGGCGCGCGGAAATCCTCGAGCTGTTTCGTGAGCACATGTACGGTCGCAGCCCCGGTCGTCCCGCCGGCATGGAGTACATCGTCTTTGATCGCGACGACCAGGCGCTGGATGGTCACGCCATCCGTAAACAGGTAACGGTCCGGTGCACTCCGCGGATACAAGGTGCGTCGCTGGAAATGGACATCCTGATCTATCTGCCGTCTGAAGCCAGCGGGCCGGTCCCACTCTTCGTCGGCCTCAACTTCCGCGGCAACCACGCCGTTCATCCCGATCCGGCCATCCGACTCTCGCAGCGCTGGATGCACGAGGACGCCGAAGCGGGCGTGGTCGATCACCGTGCCACCGAAGCTAGTCGCGGCACGGCGGCCAGCCGCTGGCCCATGGAGACCATTCTCGCACGAGGATACGGGTTGGCCACGATCTACTACGGGGACATCGATCCCGACTTCGACGACGGTTTCCAGAACGGTGTCCATCCGTTGTACTACGAGCCGGGTCAGACGCGGCCGCGCGATGACCAATGGGGATCCATCGCCGCCTGGGCGTGGGGGCTGAGTCGGGCGATGGACTATTTTGAGACCGATGCGCAGATCGACGCGCGGCGCGTCGCCGTGCTCGGCCACTCACGATTGGGCAAAACCGCGCTCTGGGCCGGTGCCGAGGACACGCGGTTTGCCCTCGTCATCTCCAACAACTCGGGATGCGGCGGTGCGGCCTTGAGCCGCCGCTGCTTCGGCGAAACCGTCGAGCGGATCAACACGGTGTTTCCGCATTGGTTCTGCCGGAATTTCCACCAGTACAACCGCCGCGAAGATGCACTGCCCGTAGACCAGCACATGCTGGTTGCGCTGATTGCCCCGCGGCCTGTGTACATCGCCAGCGCCCAAGAGGACCTCTGGGCGGACCCGCGGGGTGAATTCCTGTCGGCGCTGCATGCTGACCCGGTCTACCGATTGCTCGGCACGTCCGGCCTGGGCGTGGCCGACATGCCGCCGGTCGATGCGCCAGTCGCGACGGGCACGATCGGCTATCACTTGCGGCGCGGCGAGCACGACGTGACGCTGTACGACTGGCAGCAGTACCTGTCCTTCGCCGACCGGCACTTGCGCGTCCCGTGACGTCCGTGGCGGTCGGCGCGAATGTAAGGGCCACGCTGCGTCACGCGCGCTCGTTCGGGAGCCTACCCTTTGTGGGGGACGCGCAGTATCCCCTCCGCCTCGGCGCAACTATACTTCCTCGTTGGCAAGCGTCATGTGACACCACTCTGTCCTCCGTCCTCTGTTCTCTGTCCTCCGTCCTCTGACCTCTGTCCTCTGTCCCCAGGAGTCGACGCATGCGTAAGCGCATTCTCACGGCCATTGTCGCAGTCACTGTGTTGTTGACCGCCTCGACGGTTCAGGCGCAGCGGCGGGGCAAGGACAAGGGAGACGAGCGGGATGAGGCCAAGGGCGCTCCGGCCGGCATGCCCGTGCCCGGCGCGGTTGGCGCAGGTGCGGCGTTCAACCCGTTGATGCAGGTGCTCGATGCCGACGGTGACGGCACGATCTCTGCCAAGGAATTGCGGAATGCCGTACGTGCACTCAAGACGCTCGACGCCAACCGCGACGGGAAGTTGACGCCGGACGAGTTGCTTCCCGGTGGTGCGCCTGCCTTGCCGCCGATGGGCGGCGACAAAGGCGCGGCGGGTGCTGCGGGCGGCGGTGCGCCAGCCGCGGGTGCTGCGGCAGGTGGTGCGCCCGGCGCTGGGGCCGGACCCGGTCTTGGCGGCTTCGGCGGATTCGGTGCCGCCGGAGGCGGCGGCTTGGGTGGCGGCGCACCTGCAGCCGGCGGTGGTATGAACGCCGGCGCTGGCGTACGCGTGCCGGGTGGGGGACTGCCAGCCCAGGTCGGGAAGCTCATGGGCTTCGACAAGAACCGCGACGGAAAAGTGACCAAGGACGAGTTGCCCGAGGCCATGCTGCCCCTCTTCCAACGGCTGGATCTGGATCGCGACGGCGCCATCGACATCCGCGAACTGCGCGCACTCCGCGCGGGCTGAAGCGGGCCGCGTCGCTGTGCCTACGCACACCAAGCCGGTCGGGCTGCTGAACAGCATCGCCCCGCCCGGCTGATCGCAGAGTTCTTCGCTGTGGAGGTCGAACGTGCACCCTCTCTTGCGCCACGTTTTGTGAGGGCACAGCATCAATCGCACGATCGTCGCCTTTCGCGAAAGTAGCGCTACTTTCGCGGAGCGAAAGGCGACGATGGCTGCGGGCCTGGCGGAGTTCGAACAGCACATTCGACCGGGGCCTGTCGGCCCGGCAGAGGTTGTGTCGGGCCTTCGGCCCTTGGCTCAGCTTGGGGCGGGATCACACACCGGGCTAATGTCGTCCGGCACTGCATCGGGGGTGGCTGGGGACGGACGGCCGATCCGATGGAACTCGCACGGGAAGCGTGTTGCCGACCGTCCGACCTCAGCCACCCGTCGACTTGCGGGTGAACTCTTCTGCTGCGCCACCTTCGCCCTAAGCTGCAAGCACAGGACGGATGGTTCGCGCCGACACCCGGCGATATCCAGGACGCGGAGTCCCGCCGGCAGCTCATATAGCTCTTTTGGGGAGTGTGTGACCCCCGGGGGAATTTTCCGGATTTTCGGAAGAGACCGTTGCTAACGGCGATGCTGGGAGTTACAGATAGAGTCAAGCGTGTCTCCGGCGGAGCGTGCCCGGAACAGAGGGTGGCATCCGCGGTTATCGAGTGCATGCTGGGTATTCACAGGAAACACCGTTTCACATCTTGAGCATCTTCGGAGGTCTCCCATGAATCGTCGTCTTCGTCGACGTGTCGTCTGGTCGCTATCGTTGGGTTGTCTGGCGTTGGTGTTGTGTGTGGCGCCTGGGTTGGCACAGGCGGGCATTGTCGAGTGGGACTTCCGGGCCGAGGCAGGCTTGTTTGATTTCCCGGGTGAGGTGAAGGTCGAGGCGCCGAACACCGAGGATCTCAACACGTTTGCCTCGCCTACCGTTCCTGCGGGCCCGGCCACGTACAAGTGGACGGTCGATATCATTCAAGTCTATGCACGTGTACTGAACCAGGGTTTTAATATCTGGCTCGGTACCGGCGAGACGATTTTTGAGACCGGTCAACACGACGGATCCTTGCCTTTCACACTCATTGGTATTGATTTCGTAGAGCCGAACGTGATTTCGGCAAGGATCGACATGTATGTTGACGCCGATGGTAAGGGGCACCTGGACCTCAAGAACGTGCAGTTTGGTTCTTTTGGCGGTGCGCCTTTAACGGGGATCGGCCTGTCGGGGACCATTAGTGTCGACACGACGCCTGTGCCTGAACCATCCACCGCGTTGCTTTTCCTCGGCGGCGTTGCTCCGCTGGGGTGGATCGCATATCGCCGTCGCCGTCGTTAGTCCAACAATTATTTCCGCGTGGATTCAACAGCCCCCGCGTCGTGAAGTGCGATGCGCGGGGCTGTGCTGTTCTTAGGAACGAGCCGCCGATTTCAATAGCGTCCCGAGTTGTGCTGCGCTGCAGCAGAGCACGCGCCCTCTTTCCCGTCACGTGCTGCGAGGGCAGACCATCAATCGGAAGTTCGTCGCTCACACTCTTTACGCCGAAGGCGTTTTCCGAAATCTCCTCAGGGCCGAAGGCCCGGTACACCCTCTGCCGGTGGCGCAAGCCACCGGTGAGCAGGCGTCGGGTGGCTGGGGACGATCTGCCGCTGGTGTCGTTCGGCGGTTCGCTCAGCTTCACGCGGCAGATCGCCCCCAGCGCGGTGGCAACTTGCTGGGGGCGGACGGCCGATCGAATCGAACCTCCACCGTGCAGCATATGGCCGGCCGTCCGACCCCCAGCCACCCAGTAGCTGGCCATCCCACGTCAGATTCGGACCTCGACAAGGCCCGAGGCCCTGTCTTGGCTGCGCCCGTGAAATTGGGGACAATGCTGATTAAGCGCTTCATTGGCCCTGCCAGATGGCCTCACAGCATTGGCAGCACAGGAGTCGACCATCATGAGTTCCAGCGCGAGGTATTCGCGGCGACGCTTGTTGGGACGCGCCCTGGGGGCGGCCGCCGCAGGGGTATTCCTGCCGCAGGCCCTATCGTGCCGGAAGCCTGAACCGAGCCCCATCACCCCGCCCAAGCCCCAGCCCAAACCCAAGCGCACGCCGGCCAACGAACAGATTGGCGTGGGAATCATCGGCTGCGGGCGACGCAACGGGCAGCTGGCTATCGGCAAGGGCGGCCAGGGGGAACCGCCCGAGTATGCACGCATCGTCGGGGTGGCCGATTTCAATCTGCGCCGTGCCGAGGAATGGGCCAAGTACTACAAGTGCCGGGCGTACCAGGATTACCGTGCGCTGCTGGATCGCAAGGAAGTGGATGTCGTCGTTTACGCCACGCCGGAACACTGGCATTACCTCCCCTGCATCCACGCGTGCCAGGCGGGTAAAGACATCTACGGTGAACAGCCGCTCTCGCACACGATCCGCGAAGGACGCGCGATGGTCCAGGCCGTCCGGAAGTATCAGCGCGTCTTCCAGACCGGTGAACAGCAGCGGTCGCATCCCAAGACGCGCAAGGCCGTGGAACTGATCCTCAACGGGCGTATCGGCCAGCTGCAGTCGATCATCGGGTACAACTATCCCAGCCCGTTCGAATCGGACCTCCCGCCGCAGCCGGTGCCCGAGTCGCTGGATTGGGATCGCTGGTGCGGGCCGAATGCCGTGGTCCCTTACCACACGGAGATCTACCTGTCGCGCATTCCCTACGAGCGCGAGCAGACGTTTCCCACGCAGCCGTCGGAGAAGTATGCCGTCGGACCTGGCTGGATGTCGTTCCGCCCGTACTCCGGCGGCGAACTGGCCAACTGGGGTTGCCACGGGTTGAGCATGGTGCATTGGGCCCTGCAGATGGACCAGAGCGGACCGGTCGAGATTTGGGTGGACCCCGCCGAGAAGCTGCCTCGCGTGGTGTACGATGCTCCGGAGACACGCGATCGCGGCGATGCCGCCTGCAGCAAGTCGATCATCAACTACAAGTACGCCACCGGTGTGGTGCTCACGCTCAGCTCGCACGATGCCCGGCTCGGGGGCGGCGCTACCTTCATTGGCGATAAGGGCCGCATCACGATCTTCCGCGGCGGGTATGAATGCGATCCCAAGGGGCTGGACGAAGATCCGCTGCCGGCCGACGCGGTGCGGGTCTACGAGAGCGACAGTCACATGCAGAACTTCTACGACTGCGTGCAGTCGCGCAAGGATCCGATCATGAATGTCGAGAGCGGCCACAGCGTGGCCACGCTGTGTCACCTGGGCAACATTGCCCGCTGGTTGGGTCGTCCACTCAAGTGGGATCCGCAGCAGGAAGTGTTTCCAGGTGACGAGGAAGCCAACAGTTTTCTCGACATCGAGCGGCGTGCGGGCTACGAGCTCCCGGATCCGGTGTGATGGCAACGACATCCTCAGCGAGGAGGACACCCATGACGTGGCAATCGGTGGTACCCGTTGTGCGCGTCGGTTTGACGCACGGCATCCAGGCAGCACGTGCCTTGGGGCGGGCGCGCCGACTTTGCCGGTGGGTCGCCCGTCCCGCGCTGGCGGTGAGTGTACTGTTGGCCGTCAACCTGGTCGTCCTCGCCCCAGCTACGACACTCGCCGAGCCGCCCGCGCAGGACACCGCAGCCTCGGACGCATCCGCCGTTTTGCCCGACATCCAGTACCTGCCACTCGATGCACCGCCAGGCATGTCGCAGGCGGTCGTCGTGCGCGGCCAGCCGCTGGTCCACACGCGCCAGCTGCTGCCGCTGGATCGGGACGGGATTCTGGTCGGGCCGAACTCAGCGGACGAACAGATTCAGCAGGTACTGAACAACCTCGACGCGGTCCTCAGCAGTTCCGGATCCAGCCTGAACCAACTGGTTCGGCTCCACGTGTACGCCATCTCGCCGGCGACGGTGGAGCGTGTGCGCGAGCTGCTGATTCCGCGGCTGGACGCGACGGTGCGGCCGGCGATCGCGGCGGTCCTCACGCCGCTGCCGCACCGGCAGGCGCTGGTGGCCGTCGACGCGGTCGCCGTGTCGAGCGTCGCGAGCGAAACCGTCTCGCTCGCCCGCTGTGAGACTGTCGCCGGCACTCCGGGCTGCGCCGACGCGGCGGTGCTGCCGCGCGGCGGCGTCGCCTTCCTCTCCGGCGTCCCCGCCGAAGGCGGACTTGCCCACTCGGCGATCGACCGCTCGATGGCCACGCTGCGTAAGACGCTGGATCTCCTGCAGCTTGCGCCGTCACAGATCGTGCAGCTGAAGGTTTTCCTGCGGCCGGCGCTCTCCGCGGACGAAGTCCGGCAACAGCTGCAGGAATTTTTCCCGAACCAGCTGCTGCCGCCGGTCGTGTTTGTCGAGTGGATCGCGCAGGCGCCGGTCGAGATCGAGCTGATCGCCCAGTTGCCGGCGGCCAACACCGCCGGGCCGCATGTCGAGTACTTCAATCCGCCGGACGTGCGCCCGCTGCCCACGTTCAGTCGCGTAGCACTGGTGCGCAGCGATCAACAGATCTACGTGTCGGGCCTGTTTGCGCGCAAAGCGGGCCGGGGTGAGGAACAGGCGACCGATGTCTTCGAGCAACTGCAGACAATACTCAGTCAGACCGGCAGCGACATGCAGCACCTGGCCAAGGCGACGTACTACGTGAGTGACGATGACGCCGGCCGCGGCTTCGATCGCGTGCGCCCGCGGTTGTTCGATCCGCAGCGTCCCCCGGCTGCATCGAAAGTCATGGTGTACGGCGCGGGCCAGGCTGCGCGCACGGTCACGATGGACATGATCGCCGTACCCCGCGAGTGAAGCGTCGGCTACTTTGTTCGATCCAAACAGCGGGTTCCTCACGGAGACACGGAGACACGGAGAGGCACGAGCAGGAAATCGGCACCGGCATCGTGAAGGGTGCGGTTCAGCTGCATCAAGATCTCGGTCCAGGGGTGCTCGAGACAGTGTATGAAGTGACCCTGAGACTCTGACGGTTGCTCTGTGTCTCCGTGCCTCTGTGAGGCCACAAGGATCGGACCAAGCGTTGCACGCGTGCGGGCGAGCACGGCCCTGAGAGCGAGGACAATGAGATGAGACTCCTGCTGGTTGTGTTAGGTGTGCTCCTCAGCACTGTGCCCGCAGCTGCGCTCGCGCAAGATCACGCGGCGGACGCGACTACCGCGATCTGGTTTGACCGACCTGCGCGGGCGTTCCACGAATCTCTGCCGTTGGGCAACGGGCGGATCGGGGCCATGGTCTTTGGCGGCGTGCACGAAGAACGGATCGTGCTCAACGAAAGTTCTGTCTGGTCCGGCTCGCGGGAGGATGCGGATCGGCCCGATGCGCACTTGGCCCTGCCGGAGATCCGCCGACTACTGTTGGAGGGCAAACACGTCGAGGCGGAGCACCTGGTGAATGCCAACTTCACCTGTCAGGGGCCAGGTTCAGGGCACGCCAACGGCGCGGATCTGCCCTTCGGCTGCTACCAGACGCTGGGCGACCTGCGGCTGCTGTTCCCCGCGCTGGACGGTGTTGCCGCGGATGTGAACCAGACGGAGGCGGTGCCGGGTTACTCGCGCACGTTGAACCTCGACACCGCTCTGGCACGCTTGCAGTACGAGGACGCCGGCGTGCGGTATACACGCGAGCATTTCGTCAGCGCCCCCGACGAAGTGTTCGTCGCGCGACTTGCTGCGGACCAGCCAGGCACATTGTCGTTTTCGGTGGTGCTCGAACGTAAGGAGCGGTTCGAGACGACGGCCACGCAATCCAACGAATTGCTGATGACGGGCACACTCAACGACGGCCGGGGCGGTCGAGGTGTGACCTATGCGGCGCGACTGCGTGTGACGGCGCGCGGTGGTTCGGTCCGTACAGATGGTCGCACGCTCTCGGTCCAGGACGCGGACGAGGTCGTGTTGCTGGTGGCGGCGGCCACGGACTACCAGGGTTTCGCGGGGCGCCAGCTGGACGACCCGGTCGCCGCGACGCAGCGCGATCTCGAGGCGGCCGCGGCCAAGTCATTTGACGAACTATTGGCCGCGCAGCAGGCCGATCACACCCAGTGGTTTCGACGCGTGGCTCTCGACCTGCCGGCCACGGACAACAGTGCGCTGCCGACCGACCGGCGGCTGGTGGGTTACGCCGAAGGTGCAGATGATCCGGCACTCGCCGCGTTGTACTTCAATTTCGGCCGCTACCTGTTGATCTCGTCCTCGCGTCCCGGCGGTTTGCCGGCGAATCTGCAGGGCATCTGGGCGGAGGAGATGCACACGCCCTGGAACGGTGACTGGCACCTCGACATCAACGTGCAGATGAACTACTGGCCGGCAGAGGTCTGTAACCTGTCGGAGTTGCACGAGCCGTTGCACAAGCTGATCGCGGCGCTGGTTGAGCCCGGACGCAGAACGGCTCGCTCCTACTACGACGCCCGCGGCTGG
>JALOQX010000078.1 GCA_025459265.1 Pirellulaceae bacterium
CGCCGCCCGCCTGCACCAGCCGCTCCCCCATCGGCTCGCCCGATGGGGAGCAAAGATCATCGGCTACGCCACCCGCCTGCACCAGCCGCTCCCCCATCGGCTCGCCCGATGGGGAGCAAAGATCATCGGCTACGAAGTCATCTGCATCCGTCGCTCATCTTCCAGTCCGATCGCGCATCCTGTAAATCCTGTTTCGAATACGCAGCGATTGTGTTGGGCTGACAGGTTCGTCTTGAGACAGGATGAACAGGATCAGCGCTATCGTTCTCAGATAGTATGTGACGGCGAACGCCTTCTATTCTTGGAGCGGAACAGTCGCTCCACCGGATAGTGGATGGGGCACGGGGGAACGAATCCGAACGGAATTGTGAAGCTGTGGACCTGCCACACCTCTCCCAGACATCTGCTCTGCTCGATAACCGTACACGTCCAGTAAGTACTAGCGTGCGAGCTCCGACAGCGGTCACACAACAGCGGCCCCGGCTCGTGCGGTGAAGCGGCGACAACAATGCAGCCAATGCCGTTTCCGGAGACTGTGACTAACGCACAAGCACTGTTCCATTTCGGATCGCCAACGCCTGCGCGTCAGCGATCTGCCAGTCACTTTGACAGAATAGACAGAGTTGTCAGAATAGATGAGGCCCGATAGCAGGATAATTGCGTTCGGATTGGTCAAGCCTTGCGATGCGACAGTCGAGGGTCAACAAGCCTACCTTGGGTACGATGCGTAATGGCACACGTTCGATTTTCGCTTACTTTCGCTCTTATCTTCACATCGCTCATAGCCGTCACCTTATCGTTCGCCATCGGCATTCTGTCCGCGGCCCTGCGCGGGATATGGGTTGTGTCGTTCCTAATCGGCTATCGGATCTCTTCACACAGGGGTTGGCGTCGGATAGGCGAAGTGTCGCTTCTGGCGGGCTGCGTGTGGGTAGTAGCGATCTTCAGCGCCTACGCGTGTTACGTGGGGAGGATAGGCGCACCGGACGTTGTACAGCTGATGAGCCACGCGTGCGTCATCGCCGCGGCGGGCGTGCTTGCCGCGCTGGCCGCCGCTTGCCTAGTTGAAGCATGCCTCGCCGGCATTCGACATGGCATGCGGCAGTCTTGGTCTCATCGCGTTGTTTTGGCTTCAGCGGTCGCGGCATTCACCCTACTCGCATCGGCTGTCTGGATGTCGATTCGGCCACATTACTGGGATCCCGTGCAAGTGATCACAGACGGTCGATGGCACACGGCACTTCTTGCGGTGCCGGTTGGAGGAAAACCCTCCACCGATCATGATTACGTGCAGGTTGTTGGTGCTCCAAATAGATCAATGCACGCCGCCATTCTCAATGGTCAGCAGAATGTCTGGCTACTTGATTCCCACACAGAACAGCGCATCGCTCACTTCAGCGTAAACCAGGACAATTGGTTCAGTGACATTTCATTTTCCCCAAACAACCTCACTCTATCCGCCCTCTGCAACTCGCGACACGAGTCACCGAAGTTGCTCAGGTGGGATGCTCCACACTGGATTGCCCGAGAGGTGGTCTTTCTGAGTGACTTGCTCGACGATGATTGCCGAGCCGAGGAGGTTTCGTTGTCGCTGGATAAGGACTTATTGATCTGTGGCATACGGCGTACGGATCAACGACAAACAACGATCCACGTTCTGACGGCAAATGTCCTTGCTCACCCTGTCGTTCTGCAGACGTTCTCGTCCGCAGTAATCGACCGGCAGGCTTCCGATGACCCGCGACGATCGACCACCACCGGTCGTTGTGAATGGTCTGTTTCGGAAAGCCGCGAATGGATAGCTGCGTCAAGTGAACGACCTGCTCAGCGTCGTGACTATGCCATCGGACGGAACGGCATCATACGGAGGCTTTCGGGGAGGGTGATCGGCTTCTTCTCTGGCACCGATTATCTGGTCGTTCACGAGTGGCGCTCAACCGTCGTGTGGAAGGGCAGACAGCACGTCACCTTTGCGCCACCTTTCTGGGACTATTTGGGACTTGCGGGACGATCCCGAATGGTAGTGTTCGACTGCCACAATCAGACCGTGGTAGCGAGAACGCGTTGGTATCCCAACCTTGCGTGGGGCCGCATGACTCCTGATGCTCGTGAGTTGTTGGCCAACGCGTACGACCGTCATGCACATGACACACCACTTCTTGTTTGGCAGTGCCCCCCAGATTCCACGGACTAAACGGACTTGCGTGATTCGGGGAATGCTCCATCCTGGGGTGGTCGCGGTCTTGCTCACCTCATCCTGTCCATCCTGTACATCCTGTCTCAAATGCATGGCGGCAGCCAATCCGTGTCCGCATTCAACCCCGGTGTTTCCGGGCGTGGCAGGGAGTCGTATGATGCTGGTATCGCAAACGGTCGTTCCTGTTGCCGGGGAGGAGTGCCATGAGTACCAGTGACGTAACCAGGCGGCAATTCATCACTGCGGCGTCGGCGGCCGGTCTGGCCGCGACCTTGTCACGATCTGCGTGGGGCAGGTCTCCTGCGACTGCGGATAAACTCGCGGCTCTCGGCGGCGAGCCGGTACGCAAAGGAGGCAGCTGGCCGGCCTGGCCGTATCGCGACGCGCAAGTAATTGAAGCCGCCACAAAGACGGCCCAAAGCGGCGTGTGGTGCCGCATCGACGCGCCGCAGACCGGCGCCGTGGCGACGTTCGAACGCGAGTTCGCCCAGCTGGTCGGGGCCAAGTACTGCGTCGCCACCGGCTCAGGCACCCAGGCCCTGCACACTTGCGTCGAGGCGCTCGGCATCGGACCGGGCGACGAGGTCATCACGTCCCCCTACACGGATCCTGGTACCCTGGCCGGCATTCTTGCCGCGCGCGCCTTGCCCGTGCTGGCGGATCTCGATCCCCTTTCGTTCCAGCTCGACCCGCAGGATGTCGAGCGGAAGATCAACGATAACACGCGGGCCATCATGCCCGTGCACATCATGGGCCAACCCGTCGACATGGACGCGATCATGCGGCTCGCCAAGCAGCACAATCTGAAGGTGATCGAAGACGCGTGCCAGGCGCACTTGGCGGTACATCGAGGCCGGAAGCTGGGGACGATCGGCGACCTGGGCTGCTTCAGCTTTCAATCCAGCAAGACGTTGGGTTGTGGCGAAGGCGGGGCCATTGTCGGCAACGACGAGGAGCTCGTGGAACGGTGCTACACCGTGCACAACCACGGCACCTCCCGCGCTGGACGCACTGAGGTGGCGGGGCCCAAATACCGGATGAACGAGTTCGAAGCCGCCATCCTGCTGGCTCAGCTGCCCGGCCTGGCCGAGCGGTTCGCCCGCCGCAACGAGAATGCCCATCATCTCACCGCGCGCTTGCAGGCGTGTCCCGGCATCGTACCCCAGAAGCTGTATCCCGGCACCGAAGCCGGCACGTACTACGTGTACGGCGCCACGTATCTTAGCGAGCAGTTCGCAGACGCGGACCGCCGCACATTTCTCAAGGCGCTGGCCGCGGAAGGGATCGGCATGAGCGGCTACATCGCACAAGGCCTGCATCGCGAGCCCTGGGTGGATCACATCCTCGGCACGAAGGTCTACCAGCGCATGTACGGTGCGACACGCCTGGCTCAGTACCGCGAGCAACTCGCCTGCTCTCGCTGTGATGAAGTGTGTGCGAATGTCGTGTCGATGTTCGCGTCGGGTATCCTCCTGGCGACGCAGGACGACATGGATGACATCGCCGATGCAATCTGCAAGGTGCACGAGCAGCGTGATCAGCTGCGTGAGATTTCCTAACGCTTCAGCAGCTTCAGCTGATCGACCACGCGGGCGACACCCGCGACCGCGGTGACTGCCTTGACGATGGGTCGCCGCTGGGCTTCGTATCGGAGCATACCCGTGAGGGTCACAACCCCCATCTGCGTGGTCGCTGTCACGGACCCGCCGCCGGCACGAATCAAGCGCTTGTTAACGGTCTTGGAGAGTTCTCGGTCCGAAGGGCTGTTGGCATCACGCATGAGCGATTCCTCGAAAGACGGTTGCCGCACTTGCACAGTGCATCTCGAGGGAATCGACCATATGGCCGGCAATTGGTCAGTGAGGGAAGATTTCCCCGGTACGTTCCATTGTAAGTGGGCCATGCGCGAATGATAGAGCGCCGCATCGCGATGGGTCCGGAATTCGCCCGCCGTTTCTGCGCGCGTGATTGCCTGGAGGAGCTGGAATGCCTCGAAGCTGCTGCGTGCCCGCCATGGCCAGCAGACCTGCAAAACAACGCGAGTTGCGTGTCTGGCCGAAGACGGTCGGCCGTTGCGCATATCCCCTCAACCGCCACGGCAAATGTACCTGTCCCCTTTGCACCCGGAGTACGTGCCATGCCCACGGCGTTCCTGACGGCCATACTTCCCCTGGCGATTAGCTGGTCCGCAGACGACTCGGCCCGCGACCGCGCACGGCCTAACATCGTCGTCTTCCTGGCGGACGATCTCGGTTACTCGGATCTCGGCTGCTATGGGGGCGAGATCCACACGCCGAACCTGGATGCGCTGGCTGCGGCGGGTGTGCGCTGCACGCGGTTCTACAACACCGGTCGCTGCTGGCCGACGCGGGCCTGCATTCTGACCGGCTACTATGCGCAGCAGGTGCGGATGGATCCTCCGGAGGGCCGCCTGCCGGGTTGGGCGCGCGCGTTGCCGGCGTATCTGAGACCGCTGGGGTACCGGTGTTATCACGTCGGCAAGTGGCATCTGCTGGGCGCCCCGCGTCCGGTGGCGGACGGCGGTTTCGACCGGTCGTACTGGTTCGAGGACTGGGACCGCTACTTCTCGCCATCGAAGCACTATCTGGACGACGAACTGCTGCCGCCGGTGGACCGGGCGAGCGGTTACTACGCGACGACGGCCTTTGCCGACCGGGCGATTGAGTTCCTGGACGAACATGCCGCGCGCCATGCCGGCGCGCCGTTTTGTCTGTACCTGGCCTTCATCGCGCCGCATTTCCCGCTCCATGCGCTCGAGCAGGACATCCGCAAGTATGCGGATCGTTATCAGGAGGGGTGGGACGCGGTGCGCCAGTCGCGTGCGCGGCGTCTGCGGGAGTTGGGGCTGTGTGATTTCCCTCCAGCGCAGCGCGACGCGGGTCTGGCGCCGCGTTATCTGGCCGGCGATTTGCTGGACCGACTCGGTGCGGGCGAAGTGACGCGGGCCGTCGCCTGGTCCGACCTGACCTCGGGGCAGCAGCGATTTCAAGCCGTCAAGATGGCGATTCATGCGGCGATGGTCGATCGCCTGGATCAGGAAATCGGGCGGGTGGTTGCGCACCTGCGCGTTCAGGGCCAGCTGGACAACACGCTGATCCTGTTTCTTTCGGACAACGGGGCGGACGCGACGTTGCTGGTGCGCGGTGACGGCCACGATCCCGAGGCGCCCCCCGGCTCGGCCGCCTCGTTTCTCTGCCTGGGACCGGGTTGGGCCAGCGCTGCGAACGCGCCGTTGCGGCGGCAGAAGGTCTGGGTGAGCGAAGGGGGCATCGCCACACCGTTCATTGCACACTGGCCGGCCGGCGGGCTCGTGCGCGCCGGCATCCGCCATGACGTGGGGCACGTGATCGATCTGTTGCCCACGCTGATGGAAGCCGCGGGCAGCTCGCTCCCGGCGCCCGCCCCGGGTGCACCTTCGTTGCCGGGGCGCAGCCTGTTGCCGGCCTTGCGCGGCGGATCGGTCGCGCCGCCGGAACAGCTGTTCTTCCACCACGAGGGCAATCGGGCCCTGCATGTCGGCGATTGGAAGCTCGTGTCGGCTCGCGAGGACGGTGACGTCTGGCAGTTGTTCGACCTGGCGCACGATCGCGGGGAGACGCGTGACCTGGCCGCCCAACAGCCGCAGCGTGTCAGTGCCATGGCAGCTCAATGGGCGCGCCTGGACGCGGAGTTCCGTCGACAGTCGCAGCATGACTGATCGCAAAGAAGCGGGCTGTTTTTCGCCCGCGCTTCCGGTACATTACACGCAGCGGAAGGACGCGCGCCCTCAAGCTGTCGATCTTTGCCCACCGCGAGTCGAGTCGATTTACGGTGAGGAGGGAGCCATGAGTATCCGCTTCAAAATGACCATGATCGCCGTGGCGGTGATCTTGCTGGCCAACTCCCTGCTTTCATTCCTGGCGATCCGGTACTTGGGGTACACGTGGTTGCGCGAGGTGCAGACGCGCGTCCAGCGCAACCTCGGATCGGCGCGCGCGGCATACGATGGGCACATCGATCTGATCTCCGCCTACCTGTCGGGGGCGGCCCGGAGCCCTGCTTTGGCCGAGCAGGTGGAGGCCGGAGACTGGGAGCGACTGCGCCGCCTGCTGACCGACCTGCGGCAGACGGGGGACATGGACTTCGTCACGCTGTTGGGGCCGGAAGGTGATGTGCTTTGCCGCCTGGAGGGTCCGCCGCCGGCACGCGAAAATCTCTCCGAGGATGTGCTGGTCCGCAAAGCGTTACAGACCGGTGAC
The DNA here is from genome assembly GCA_025459265.1 of Pirellulaceae bacterium. Taxonomy (GTDB): domain Bacteria; phylum Planctomycetota; class Planctomycetia; order Pirellulales; family Pirellulaceae; genus JAAYDI01. Next base: position 6,457 of record JALOQX010000078.1, read on the forward strand.
GTGACGCGTGGGACGGTGGTTTTCTCGCATGCCCGGTTGCAGGCCGAGGGTCCAGAGCTCGCACAGCGGGCGTGTTTCGAACTGGTGCCTACGCCGGCCGCGCGTCCGACCACGGACAAGGTCCGCCGCGACGGCCTGATAGTGGCCGCGGTGGTGCCGGTGTGCAACAACGCGGGGCGCCGGCAGGCCCTGCTCTACGGCGGCAAGCTGCTCAACCGCCAGTACGAAGTTGTCGACGCGATCAAACGCATGGTCTTTCCGCAGGAGAGTTACCGCGGGCGCGACATCGGGACGGTGACGATCTTCCAAGGAGATCTGCGGATCGCCACGAACGTGAAGATGGACGACGGCGCGCGCGCGGTGGGCACGCGGCTGAGCGATTCCGTCTGCGCGGCCGTGCTGGACCGGGGAGGCACGTGGGCGGCCCCCGCGTTCGTGGTCAACGACTGGTATATCACGGCCTACGAGCCGTTGCGGGACCCGGAAGGCCGCGTCGTCGGAGTGCTGTACGTCGGACTGATGCAGGCACCGTTTACGCGCCAGCTGAACATCATTACGGCGGTCTTCCTGGCGATCGTACTCGGCGCGACCATCGCCAGCGTCGCGCTGCTGCTGCTGGCCAATCACCTGGTGCTCTACCCGATCCAGCGTGTGGTGGGAATGGCCCAGAAGATCATTGGCGGTGATCTCACTGCCCGCGTCGGGATTCGACCTCCCGGTGAATTCGGCGTGTTGTGTCGTGCCGTGGACAGCATGGCCCAGGCGATGGTGGAGCGGGAAGAACTGCTGCGGCTGGCCACGCGGCAGGAGATCGGGCGCAGCGAGCAACTGGCCAGCGTGGGCCGGCTGGCGGCAGGTGTCGCACACGAGATCAATAACCCGCTGACCGGGGTGCTGGCGTTCGCCGACATGATGCGTGACAAGGAGAATCTGGACGACGAAGACCGCCACGACCTGGACCTGATCATTCGGGAGACGAAGCGTGTGCGGGAGATCGTCCGCGGCCTGCTCGACTTCGCCCGGGAGACGCCGTTCGTGCAGAAGCCGCTGGACATCAACGAGTTGATCGGGCAGTCGCTGCTGCTTCTGGGCAAGCGGGAAGCGTTTGAACAGATTTACACGGTGCAGGATCTGAGCGATCATCTGCCGCTGGTCCTGGCCGACCGCAATCAGATGCAGCAGGTGCTGCTGAACCTGGCCCTCAACGCGTGCGAGGCAATGCACGAGGGAGGGACGTTGATGGTTGCTTCCGCGGCCGTCGATGATCGCGTCGTGGTCAAGGTCACGGACACCGGCTGCGGCATCAAGCGCGAGCATCTCGACCAGATCTTCGAGCCGTTTTTCACGACCAAACCGGTGGGCAAAGGCACCGGGTTGGGACTGAGCGTCAGCTATGGGATTGTGCAACAGCACGGCGGCACCCTGGAGGTGGAGAGCGAAGTCGGCAAGGGGACGACCTTCACACTGACGCTGCCGGCCGCACCTTCCAGCGCGGCGGGTGGGGCCCCGGCAGCGGCGTAGAGCTGGTGATGCTCAAGAATATCCTGGTTCTGGCCAACACGGCGTCGGTTGCGCGGCGTTACCAGCAGCTGCTGGCGGCGGACGGGTACGTGGTGCACACGTCCGAGCTGGGGGCGGTTGCCGGCCCTGGGCCGGCCGGGCGTGCCGGCTTGGACGCCGTCGTGGCCGTGCTGGCCGACGCGGATGGCGAAGCCGTGCAGGTGCTGCGCCGGCTCCTGCGCCCGGATCGTGCGTTGCCCGTGATCATCATCAGCGCCAATGACTCGCTCAGCGGCGCAGTCGCCGCCATGCGGGAAGGAGCGGCCGACTATCTGCGCGAGCCGTGCAGTGCGGATGAACTGCGCGCGGCGCTCGCCCGGCTCGACACGCCCCTCAGTCCTCCGCCGCGACCAGCGAGCACACTCGAGCGCCACGCGCCGCGATACCAGTTCGAAGGCATGCTCGGGCAGTGCCCGACGATGCGCGATATGTTCGCGCTCATCCAGCGCATCGCGCCCACCGACGCGACCGTGCTGGTAACTGGCGAGAGCGGCACCGGCAAAGAGATGGTGGTCCGTGCCATTCACCGACTGAGCCGCCGCCACGACCATCCGCTGCTGGGGTGCGACTGCACGGCACTTGCGCCGACACTGCTGGAAAGCGAACTGTTCGGACACGTCAAAGGCTCCTTTTCCGGGGCGATTGCGACCAAACAGGGCATGTTCGAGGCAGCGCACCACGGAACGCTCCTGCTGGATGAAGTGTCGAATCTCAGCATGGACACGCAAGGTAAACTGCTGCGGGTCCTGGAAACACGGCGGATCCGCAAGGTCGGCGACACGGTGGAACGGGAGGTCGATATTCGGCTGGTGGGCACCACCAACCGGGACCTGGGAGAACTGGTCAAAGTCGGCGCGTTCCGTGCGGACCTCTACTATCGCCTCAACGTGGTGCCCGTGATCCTGCCTCCGCTGCGTCTGCGCCCCGGGGACATCCCGCTGCTGGCCGCCGCGTTTCTCGAACACTTTTCGCGGCAACTGGAACTCGAGCTGATCGGCTTCGCCCCCGATGCCCTGCGGCAGCTGGAGGTCTATCCGTGGCCCGGCAACGTGCGCGAACTGCGCAATATCGTGGAACGACTCGCGGTCCTCTATGGCGGCACGCGGATCGAATTCGAACACCTGCCGGTCGAGATTCGCGAGGCGCGCCGCGCGGTGTCCGCGGCCGAAGTGCCGCAGACCTGGGAGGACTTCAAACTCCTCAAACGCCAGATCGTGGACGACCTCGAACGCCGCTTCCTGCAGGCCGCCATGAACCGCTGCGGTCAGAACGTGACGCAGGCAGCCGAAAGCGTCGGCATGCAGCGACCCAACTTCCAGGCACTCCTGCGGCATCACCGTAAAGCGTGAGGACCTCGGCTGCCGAAGCAACGCCAGGCTCGACCCGGCTGAGCTCGAACGGTTTCGACGTCTCCTGCGCTGCGCTCAACGCACTGCATGAAAGTTCATGCACTCACGCAATCTTCATGCAGTCGTCCTACTCACTCGGGTGGTGTGATGAGCTGGTGGCACCTGCGCACCGGCGTGCTGCACGCGACAGTTCCGCGCACACGCATCATCTTGTCATCGGTCGCCTTGCGTCGACTGATGCGCGCAGCCTGCGCGCTCCTTGACGCACTTCTGCAGCCGCGCCGGCCGCATTGGCACGTCAGTTGCCTAGCACCTTGCGCCTGACAGACGCGGGTGGAAGATGAGTTCGGAGCGGGACCAGGGCGGCGCGGTGGGGTGGGCGACCGGTATCAGGCTCGAGAGGACCTAAGCCATGGCAGACAGTCACGCACTACTTGTGGTGGACGACGAGGAAGTCATCTGCCAGGCCTGCCGACGGATCTTTTCGCGGCAGGGCTTCCAGGTGGACACGAACACCAATCCGCGTCAGGGGCTGACGCTGGCGGCTGAGAAGGACTACGACATCATTCTGCTGGACATCAAGATGCCCAGCATGGACGGCATCGAGTTCCTCGAACATCTCCGGCAGACCAAGCGCGAGGTGCCGGTGTTGATCATTACGGGCTATCCCAGCATCCCCAACGCGGCAGCGGCCATGCGGCTGGGCGCCTGCGACTATGTCAGCAAGCCGTTCACTTCCGAAGAGATCACGTCGGCGGTCCAGCGCGTGCTGGCCACGCGGCGGTTGGACTTCCCGGACGAGCCAGAAGCAGCGGCCAAAGGGGAAGAGGCCATGCTGGCCATGCTCACCGCCGAGTCGCCGATCATGTTCTGGGGTGAGTCGTGGTTCCGCATGGAGGTCGACGGATCGGCCTGCGTGGGCGCGGTGTTGCCGGGCCTGCGCGGCACGACACCGGCCGAAGTCCGCCTGCCGCGGATTGGCGAGGTCGTGTATCAGGGGTTGCCGCTGGGCAGCGTCACGGTGCCGGGCAGGCCGCCGCTGATCGTGGCGTCACCGATCTCCGGCGTAGTCATGGCGGTCAACGAGTCCTTGCCGAAGCACCTGTGCTGGATCAACTGTGACCCGTGCGGCGAGGGGTGGCTCGCGCACATCTGCACGACCGAATACGACCGCGAGGCCGAACAGTGCGGACCCCGCCGGGTGGTCCTGGCCAACGCCGATCCGGCGCTGGGCCATGAGCAGCTGAACAAGTTGTCCAAGCTAGGTTGTTCGGTCGAGCTCGTGGCGGACCGCGACGCGCTGACCGCTGCACTCAAAGACAAGCAGGAGCGCGTGGTGTTCGTGGACGCGGCGTCCTTTGGAGTCGCTGGGCCCGATCTCGTCGGACTGGTCAACCAGCACGCGCCGTTGACGCGTGTGGTCGTGGTGGCGGCGGCGGGCGATCCGCGCGAGTCGGCGTATCGCAAGCACAAAATCCTGTACTACGCGGTCGAACCGTTTGCCGACGGCGAAATCGCCGACATCCTGGCCGCGGCATTTCCGTTCCAGGAACCACCGCCGGCCGAGCGTCACAAGGGGCCGTCGGAACCGATCAGCGGCATCACGATCACGAATCGGCACGGGCACAGTGTCCAGTTGTTGGCAGCCCCCGGTCTGCTCTGGCGGGCCGAAGGTCTGGGGCGGCACATCGGCCAGAAGCTGCTGGCTCAGATGTTGCCCGTCGTCATGACGCCGGGTGTGGCCAACCTCAGCCCCTCCAATATCCTAAAGACGGCCGTGGCGCATGACCATGTGATGGTCCTGCTGGCACGCGACGGCGGGTACCTGCCGGGGAGTCTGGCCCGCGACACGAAACCCAATTTCGGCGTGGATCCGGGCGATGCGGCCGGCAAGATCACGACGCTGGCCGTACAGCCCGATGCCACCGGTGGCTTCGCAGGTCTGGACCCGCGCACGACGCTGGCGCTGGCCGATCACATGGTGCGCGAAATGTGCGCGTATTGACTCGTGAGGGTGGGAGGGCAACGGATGAATCCAGAGACGAGCGACGGGGGCCTGGCAGTGCTCGAGGAAATCGGCAAGGCCAGCGACGGGGCCTCGCCCCTGGGCTGCATGCAGTGCGGCCTGTGCGCGGCGAGTTGTCCGCTCGGGTATGCCATGGAGTTCCCTCCGCGCAAGCTCATCCTGCAGGTGGCCGCGGGGAATCTGGACCGGGTGCTCGGCAGCCCGGCCATCTGGATGTGCGTTGGCTGCTATACGTGTTCGCTGCGGTGTCCGCGCGACATTGAATTGACCGACGGCCTGTGGCCTGCGCTGCGCGACCGGTCCATGCAGGCCGGTCATCAGCCGCCGGCCGAGCTGCAGGAGACATTCCAGAATCTGTTCAAGTACGGGAACACGCTGGGGAAATCGCCGCGGCAGCGGCTCGATTGGGCCCGCGGCCTCGATGTGCCAGTGCTGGACCTGTCGAAAGAGCGGCGACCGGTCGACGTGCTGTGGCTGGTCGGCTGTTATCCCTCCTACTACCCGCGGAACCAGGTGGTGTCGCGTGCCTGGGCCCGGATCCTGACTCGACTGGGTGTGAGTTGGGGCGTGCTGGGGGCCAAGGAGAAATCGGTGGGCGAATGCGAGCGGATGTTCGGTGAAGAGGGGTTGTTCGAGACGCTGGTGGAGCAGAACAGCAAGCTGTTGAACGAACAGGAATTCCAGACCCTCGTGACGCTCGACCCGCACGCCTACCGCGCGCTGCACGCGTTTTATCCGCGGCACGGAGCGTGGTATCCGGTGCAGCACTACACGATGTTTCTAGCCGAGCGGCTGGAACAGCTGCGTCCCGGGCTGGTCAAGCCGGTCGAGGCGACCGTGACGTATCACGACAACTGCTGCGTGGGCCGCCGCTGCCAGTGTTTCGACGCCCCGCGGGCGCTCCTGGAAGCCATTCCCGGCGTAAAGCTGGTCGAGATGCAGCGGAACCGGGACAACGCGTTATGTTGCGGCGGCGGTGGCGGCGGCATGTGGCTCGACGGGCACATCGTGGCGCACGGCGGACATCGCCTGTCGGACGAGCGGATTGGTCAGGCCGCGGAGACGGGAGCCGACATCCTGGCGGTTTCCTGTCCGTATGAACTCGCCCGCTTCGAGGACGCGGCCAAGGTCAAGGGCCTCGAAGGGCGATTGCACGTGCGCGACATCATTGAACTGCTGGCGGTATCCCTGGGGCTGGAGGAGGTACCAGCCGAGCCGTCGTAACGAGCCGCACGGCGGCGCCCAAGGTCCTGCGGCTCCGAGGAAGACTTCATGAACATTGCCGTCGTGCTGCGTCAGGTCCCGGACCTGGTGGAGACGCTGGATATCGACCGTACCGGGACAGCGCTCGATTGGGATACCGCGTCCTGGATTGTGAACGAATGCGATGACCACGCGCTGGAACAGGCCCTGCTCTTGAAGGAAGCGGGCGGCGGGTCCGTCACGGTGGTCGCCCTGGACGCCGGCGACGTGGACAACACGCTCTACACGGCGGCAGCCAAGGGTGCCGACCGGATTCTGAAGATCCCGCTGGATGATCCGACGCCACCAGCGCCCCGCGCCGCTGCGGCGCTGCTGGCCCAGGCGATTCGGACCCTGGACGCCGAGTTGGTCCTTGTGGGCGTCCAGGCGCACAACGAACTGGACGGCGTGTTGCCGCCGCTGCTGGCTGCCGGTCTGGAGCGGCCCTATGTGGGCGTGATCCGCGGCGTGCAGCCGGGTGCCGAACCGGGCACGGTTACTGCGTGCAAGGAGTTCCCCGGTGCGGTGATGGCGCGGATGCAGGTCCGTCTCCCCGCTGTGCTCGGCATTCTCGGCGCGGAGCAGCCGCCGCGGTACGTGCCGGTCAGTCGGATCCGGGCCGCCATGAAGGCCACGCAATTTGAGGAGCCGGAGGTCACGGTGCCGGCACGCGACGCCCGCGTGACCGTCCGCCGGCTCTACGCGCCCGCGTCCGCTGCCCGAGCGGAAATCCTCAGCGGCTCTGTCAGCGATGTCGCTGCGCGCCTGGTCACCATTCTCGCCGAAAGAGGAATCCTCAAATGAGTGCGTCCGACGTGTTGGTCCTGGCCGAGATCCAGCGCGGCATGCTGGCCGATATCACACTCGAGTTGCTCGCCGCCGCGCGCCAACTTACCGCAGCCACCGGCGGTTCGGTGCTGTGCGCGGTGCTGAGTGACGACGGACAGTCCCACGCATCCGCACTCGCCGCAGCAGATCGCGTGCTGCTGGTCAACGACCCGCAGCTGGCCGCCTACGCACCCGAGCCCTATGTCGCGGCGCTGTGCGAGATCGTGCGTGCCGAGCAGCCCTGCGCCGTGTTGATTGGCGGTACGTCGATCGGTTGGGACGTCGCGCCGTTGCTGGCCAGCCGACTCGACATCCCGCTGGTGACCGGCTGCCGGGCGATCCAGGCTGAAGGGGAAGGACTGGCGGTTACGACGGCGTTCTGTGGCGGCAAGCTGCTGGCGGACGTCCAGGTCACCGCGCGGCCGGCGGTCCTGATGGTCCTGCCGGGCAGCTGTCGAGCCGCGGCCGCACCGGGACGGGCACAGATCGAGGTGCGCACGCTTGCCGCCCCGCTTGAGTCAGGTGCCGTCCGATTTCAGGAGTGGGTGCTGCCGGCTGCCGGCGATGTGGACATCACGCAGCAGGACATCCTGGTCGCCGTGGGGCGCGGGATTCAACAGCAGGACAACCTGGCGCTGGCCGAGGAGCTGGCCACGGCGTTGGGTGGTGCCGTCTGCGCCTCGCGGCCGGTTGTCGATCAGGGTTGGCTGCCAGCCACGCGCCAGGTCGGCAAGTCGGGCATGACTGTGCGGCCCAAACTCTACCTGGCCTTCGGCATCAGCGGGGCGCCCGAACACGTGGAAGGCATGCAGAGCGCCGAGCTGATCGTCGCCGTCAATACGGATCCGAAGGCGCCCATCTTCGACGCGGCCCATTACGGCGCGGAACTGGACGCCCTGGATCTGCTGCCGGCGCTGGCCGAAGCCGCCACGGCGAGGAAGGGCGAGGCGTCGCAATCGGCCTGAAGGGGGAACGACCGAGCACGGGAGTGACGCGAGGGAGCACGCGATGCATTTCGCAAGACCCATCATGTGGAACGTGCCGGCGTGGGCCGAACTCACGCTCTATGTCATGATCCCGCTCGTCATGATCGCGCTGGTCGCCGGCGTGGTCTGGCGGATCCGGAAATGGTTCGTCGGTCAACCGGAGGCGGGTGCGCCCAGCATCCGCCAGCAGCTGTGGTCGGCTCTGCGACCACCACGTCTGGCGGAGGTGCTCGCCACCAGCCTGTTTCAATCGCGTCTGGCGCGCGATCGGTTCGCGATCGTCATGCATCAGGCGATCTTCTGGGGCATGGTGTTTCTGTTCATCGGCACGGCGCTGGCCACGATCGACCAGGACTTCACCAACCTGCTGCTGGACTGGCAGCTGTTGAGCGGGAACTTCTATCGGCTCTTCGAGTTCACGTTGGACGTCTTCGGGGTCGTGCTGATTGCGGGCGTCCTGATGGCGGCGTATCGGCGTGTCGTGCAGCGTCCGGCCCGGTTGCAGCCGCGGCGACGCGGCATCAGCCTCTGGGACAGTTTCCCGCTGCTGACGAGTCTGTTCCTGATTGCCGTGACGGGATTCCTGGTCGAGGGTCTGCGGCTGGCCGAGGGACTGAAGATCGAGGCGAGCGTGGCGGCCGCGCCGGCCGACTGGGCGGCCCGCCGCACGGTGCTGGAGCAAGTCGGGTTCGGCCATCGGCTGCACATGGGTCCGGAACGGCAAGAGGCCGAATGGAGCCGGGTGGCGGACGGAGGAGCCGTCTTTCCGGCCGCAATGGCCGCTCCGGTCGGGTATGGACTGGCCCAGGTCCTGGCCCCGTTGTCGGTCGAGTCCGTGCGGAGCTTGCACCAGGTCTTGTGGTGGCTGCACGCCCTGCTGGCCTTCGGCCTGATCGTGAGTATCCCGTTCACCAAGGCGTTTCACCTTGTCGCGTCGCCAGCCAATCTGCTGCTGCACGTGCCCGGTCCGCCCGGCCGGCTACCCGTCACGTCGGAAGCTGGTGTGCGCACCGTCCGCGACTTCACCTGGCGCCAGCTGCTGCAGGTCGATGCCTGCACCTGGTGCGGCAAGTGTCAGGAAGTGTGTCCCGGTTTCAACACCGGCTTCCCGCTCTCGCCGCGCGACCTGGTGCAGGCCATCGGGTCCCAGCTGCTCCGGACGCGGCCGCGGGGGAATGGCGAGACGCCGAGCCTGCACGCAGCGCTGATCCCGCCCGCAGAACTGTGGTCCTGCTGTGCCTGCCGGGCCTGTGAGGATATCTGTCCGGTCCATGTCGAACATCCGCGTCTGATCATCGACCTGCGGCGGCACCTGATCGATCAAGGCGAAGTGGACGAAGGAGTCCAGGACGCGCTGATGAACTTCCAGCGCTATGGCAACTCCTTCGGCCAGTCCGCGCGCAAGCGACCCGAGTGGACGAAGACGCTGGATTTTTCGCTGCCCGACGCGCGGAAGCAAGCCGTCGAGTACCTCTGGTTCGTCGGCGACTACGCCTCGTATGACCAGCGTGCGCAGGCCGTCACGCGGTCCATTGCGCGCGTCCTGCACCAGGCCGGCGTGGACGTCGGGCTCCTGATGGACAAAGAGCAGAACGCGGGCAACGATGTCCGCCGGCTGGGTGAAGAGGGCCTCTTTTCGCTGCTTCGCGAGAAGAACACCCAGGCGCTGGCCGGCGTGAAATTCCGCAAGGTACTAACGACCGACCCACATACGTACAACACGCTCAAGAATGAGTACGGTGCGAGCCCGGCGCAGTCACAGACATCGCCCGACGCGTCCGACAAGGCAGCAGCCGAGGAAGCGGCTGACACGAACGTGCTCGAAGGCAAGCCGGTGCTGCATTACACCGAGCTGCTGGACGAGCTGATCTGCCAGGGCACGTTGACGATCCCGCGTTCTCTCCAGATCAAGGTCACGTATCACGACCCGTGCTATCTGGGGCGTTTCAACGGCGTGTACGACGCACCGCGCCGGATCCTCCGGGCGTTGGGGGCGGAGCTGGTCGAGATGCCGCGCCACCGGGCATCCAGCTTCTGCTGTGGTGCGGGAGGCGGCCGCCTGTGGATGAAGGACACGCCGGGAATCGCGGAGCGGCCGGCCGAGAACCGGGTGCGAGAGGCGCTGGCACTGCCCGGCGTGCAGTGCCTGGTCGTCGCGTGCCCCAAGGACCTGGTGATGTTCCAGGACGCGATCAAGACGGTGGGCGAGGAGGCACGGCTGCGGGTGGTCGATATCGGCGAACTGGTGTGGGAAGCCCTGGCGGTGCCAGAGGCAGCTTTGACGTAAGCGGGGATGTGCCATGATCGGACAGGATCGTTCTGCGTTGCGAATCGGCGTGTACGTCTGTCACTGCGGGACCAATATCGCGGGCGTCGTGGATGTCGAGGCGCTCACCAGTTGGGCCGCCGGCCTGCCGCACGTGGCCCTGGCCCGGCACTACAAGTACATGTGCTCCGATCCCGGGCAGGAACTGGTCAAGCGGGACATTCAAGAGCACAATTTGAACCGCATCGTCGTGGCGGCCTGCTCCCCCAATCTGCACGAACCGACCTTCCGGCGCGCCGCCGAGAACGCCGGACTCAACCGGTTCCTGGTGCAGATGGCCAACATTCGCGAGCAGGTCTCCTGGGTCACCGACGACCATCACGAAGCCTACGTCAAGGCCCAGGCGCATCTGGCCGCGGCGATTCGCCGCGTGGCCATGCATGAGCCGCTGCAGCGCCAGTTCGTGCAGATTCGACCGCAGGCGCTCGTGGTCGGCGGCGGGATTGCCGGCATCCAGGCGGCGCTCACGCTGGCCGATGCCGGCAAGGATGTGATCCTGGTCGAGCGCGAGCCGAGCATCGGCGGCCATATGGCCATGTTCGACAAGACGTTTCCTACCCTCGACTGCGCCGCCTGCATCCTCACTCCCAAGATGACCGCCGTCAAACTGCACCCGAACATCCGCCTGCTGACCTATTCGAGCGTCGAATCGGTCGAAGGGTCCGTCGGCAACTACCACGTCAAGATCCGCCGCAAGCCGCGGTACATCAACGAGGAACTCTGCGTCGGCTGCATGCTGTGCATCGAAGGATGCGTGTTCACGCGGGCCCGCTTTCCCAACCCGTTCGACCAGGGACTCGGCACGCGCAAACCGGTCTGGGTCCCGTTTGCCCAGGCCGTACCCCCCATTCCCGTGATCGACCCGGAGACCTGCCTGGAGATCGCGCGCGGGAAATGCCAGAAGGGGTGCGTGGAAGCTTGCGGCGAACGCAGCGCCATCGAGTTCGATCAACAGGAGCAGGTCGAAGAGTACGATGTCGGAGCGATCATCGTCACCACCGGGTTCCGCACGTTCGACCCGTCCGTGATTCCCTACTACGGATACGGCAAGTACCCGAACGTCTACACGAGCCTCGAGGTGGAGCGGCTGCTCAACGCGGGCGGGCCGACCGCCGGCAAACTTGTGCTGCGCGACGGCTCCGTCCCGCGCCGCGTCGGGATCGTGCACTGTGTGGGCAGTCGCGACAAGAACCACCATGCCTACTGTTCCCGCGTCTGCTGCATGTACGCCCTGAAACTGGCACATCTGGTGCGCGAGAAAACCGGTGCCGAGGTGTACAACTGCTACATCGACATCCGCACGCCCGGCAAGGGTTTTGAAGAGTTTTACAACCGCGTGCAGGACGAGGGGGTGCACTTCATTCGCGGAAAAGTCGCCGATGTGACCCCGGCCGACGGCAACGGTCACTTGACGATGACAGTGGACGATACGCTGCTGGGCTCGATCCGCCAGCTGGATGTGGACATGGTGATCCTGGCTGTCGCGCTCGAGCCGCAGGGGGATGCGAACGACGTGCGGCGCACGTTCGGCATCTCGTGTTCGGCCGAAGGGTTCTTCCTCGAAAAGCATCCCAAGCTGGCCCCCGTGAATACCGCGAACGATGGCGTGTTCGTGGCCGGCGCGTGCCAGGGAGCCAAAGATATTCCCGACACCGTCGCCCAGGCTGACGCGGCCGCGGCCAAAGCCCTGGCGATCATCGACGCGGGTCAGATCGAACTGGAACCGAACACCGCCTGGATCGAAGCCGCGATGTGCTCGGGTTGCAAGACCTGCATCCCGCTCTGCCCTTACCAGGCGATCAGCCGGGACGAGGAGCGTGCGATCGCGGTGATCGACCCGGCACTCTGCAAAGGCTGCGGCACGTGCGTCGCCGCCTGCCCTTCGGGCGCGGCCATGCAGCACCTGTTCAGTGACGAGCAGGTGCATGCCGAGCTGGAAGGGCTGATGCTGCATCTCTAACTGGTAACAAGGACCACCACGATGAGTGACACTCCGCACAGCGAAGCAGCCTCCAGCGAGCCGCGGATCGTGGCCTTCATGTGCAACTGGTGCAGTTACACCGCTTCCGATCTGGCCGGCACGGCCCGCATCAAGTACTCGCCGTACGTCCGGATCATCCGCGTGATGTGCAGCGGGCGCGTCGATCCCACGTTCGTGCTCAAGGCGTTCGCCCTGGGTGCCGACGGCGTGATGATTGCCGGCTGCCATCCCGGCGACTGCCACTACATCGAACAGAACTACAAGACCATCCGCCGCGTGGCGATGGTGCGGTACTTCATGGAGCAGATGGGAATTGACGCCGATCGCCTGCGGCTGGTGTGGGCGTCCGCCGCGGAGGGTCAGCATCTGGCTGAGTCGATCGACCAGTTCGTGGCGGACGTGCGGCGCATGGGACCACTCAACTGGTCGGCCAACTGGGACGAGAACGATCAGCGGCTCGAGGCCCTGGAAGACATCGTGCAAGAGCACGCGGAAGCGATGGAGGTGCAGGCATGAACGGCGACAAGAAAGGGACTCTCGCCCTGTACTGGGCGGCCTCCTGCGGCGGGTGCGAGATCGCCGTCCTGGCTCTGAACGAAAAGATCCTCGACGTCGCGGCCCTCTTCGACATCGTCTTCTGGCCCGTGGCCGTGGACGCGAAAGTGCACGACGTCGAGCAGATGGCGGACGGCAGTATCGATGTCTGCCTGTTCAACGGCGGCATCCGCACCAGCGAACAGGAGTACATGGCCCAGCTGTTGCGCCGGAAATCCAAGGTCCTCGTGGCGTTCGGATCCTGCGCCCACGAAGGCTGCATCCCGGGACTCGCCAACGCGAGCGACCGCCGACACATCTTCGCCACGGTTTACCACAACAACCCCTCGACCGAGAATCCGGACGGCATCGAGCCCCAGCACAAGACACCCATGCCGGAGGGTGACCTGCACTTGCCCGTGTTCTACGACACGCTGCGCACGCTGGGTCAGACCGTGGCGGTCGATTACTACCTGCCCGGCTGTCCCCCGGAGGTCGAGCGGATCTGGGACGCCATCACGGCGATCGTTGGCGGCCAACTGCCGCCGGCCGGGTCCGTCCTCGGCGTGGACACGACCGTCTGCCAGGAGTGCCCGCGGGTCCGCAACGAGAAAAAGATCAAGAAGTTCTACCGGCCCTGGGAAATCATCCCCGATGACACGACGTGCCTCCTCGAGCAGGGCTTGCTCTGCTGTGGGATTGCCACGCGGGCCGGCTGCGGCGCCAAGTGCCCGCGCGTCAACTCCTCCTGCATCGGCTGCTACGGACCGAACGACGGCGTCCATGACTACGGCGCGCGGCTGATGACTGCGCTGGCATCCATGATCGACTCCAACGATCCCGAGGAAATCGACAGCATCATCCGCCAAGGAATTCCGGATCCGATCGGCAGCTTCTACCGCTTCAGCCTGGCCGGCAGCCAGCTGCGGCGCAGCAATCGCTCGACCAACGGAAATCCTCCCGACGCACGGAGACTGCACGATGGTCACTGAGACAGTCAATCGCCGGATCTCGATCGACCCGATCACGCGTCTGGAAGGCCACGGGAAGATCGACATCTTCCTGACTCCCGAGGGGGACGTGGCCAACTGCTACCTGCAGATTCCCGAGCTGCGCGGGTTCGAGCAGTTCTGCGTGGGGCGGCCGGCCGAAGACATGCCGAACCTCACGGCCCGGATTTGCGGCGTATGCCCGGAGGCGCATCACATGGCCGCCACCAAGGCGCTCGACGCGCTGTTCCACGTCGATCCGCCGCCGGCGGCCAGGAAGCTCCGCGAGCTGTTCTACAGCATTTTCTTCGCCACGGATCACACGACTCACTTCTACGCGCTCGGCGGGCCGGATTTCGTCATGGGGCCCACCGCCCCCGTCGCGCAGCGCAATATCCTGGGCGTCGTGCAGAAGGTCGGCATGGACATCGCCGGACGCGTCCTCAAAATGCGCCGTGACGGCCATCATCTGATCGAACTGATCGGCGGCCGCAAAGTCCATCCGAACTGGGGCCTGCCGGGCGGAGTGAGTCGGGGCATCAACGAGGAACAACGCCAGGAGATCGAACAGCTGGGGCGCGATGCCGTCGAGTTCGCACAGTTCTCGCTGCAGCTGTTTCGTGATGTCGTTTTGGGGAACACCGACTACGTGCAACTCATCACCGGCGATACGTACGTGCACCGCACGTACAACATGGGCACCGTCGACGCGGACAACCGCGTCAACTTCTACGACGGCAAGATCCGCGTCATCTCGCCGGACGGCCAGGAACATGCCAAGTACGATCCCGCGGAGTACCGCACGTACGTGGCCGAACGAGTGGAACCCTGGAGCTATCTGAAATTCCCCTACTTGAAGCAGGTCGGGTGGAAGGGGTTCGTCGATGGCGCTGATTCTGGCGTCTACAAGGCTACGCCGCTGTCCCGGCTCAACGCCGCGGACGGCATGGCGACGCCGCTCGCCCAGGCTGCCTGCGACGAGTTCTACAGCACGCTGGGTGGCAAACCCGTTCAGCACACGCTCGCCACCCATTGGGCGCGTCTGGTCGAATTGCTCTACGCCGCGGAACGCTGGGTCGAATTGGCCACAGACCCCGAGATCACGAGCCGGGACTATCGCGTGCTGCCGACCCAGACACCTACCGAGGGAGTCGGTTCGGTTGAGGCGCCGCGCGGTACGCTGACCCATCACTATGTGACGGACGAGCGCGGCATCTTGACGCACGTCAACTTGATCGTCGGCACAACCAACAACAACGCCCCGATCTGCATGTCGGTCAAGAAGGCCGCCCAGACGCTGATCCACCGCGGTCAGGTGGCCACCGAAGGGCTGCTGAACATGGTCGAGATGGCATTTCGCGCCTACGATCCGTGCTTTGGCTGCGCAACGCACTCGCTGCCCGGCCAGATGCCGCTGGAGTTGCTTGTGCGGGATGCCCAGGGGCGCGTGCTTAAGCGGCTGATGCGGACCGCGTCCTGACCGATGACCGCGGACCGGTGGGCACCCTCCGCCTTCCGGCCTCCGGCCTGACCTCTGACCTCTGACCGCTGCGGCTCGGCAGGAGCCTCGCCCTCCCACACACGCCTCGCCCTCCCACACACGCCTCGCCCTCCCAATGAATCGACCAGATCAGAATCTGCACGCTGCCGATGCACACACTGATCCATCGCGACGTGAGTTCCTCGGAAGTACGCTCGCGGCACTTGCGGCGGCCGGCGTGTTGAGCGAGAGGTCCGCGGCAACGGCCCAGACGCCTGCGTCAGCATCACCAAGCCTGTGGGTCGGCACCGCGTCGGCCGACATCACGCCTCCGCTGCCTGCCGCGCTCACGGGCTTTCAGACGGTCCGGATCGCGCGCACGATCCAGAGTCCTTTGCAGGCAAATGTGGTGGCGGTGGAGTCGCGTGCCGGTGACCGTGCGCTCGATCAGTTGATCATGGTCTCCTGCGACTTGTGCATCTTCCGTCCGGGCATCCAGGACGAATTTCGGCGTTATGTCGCGGGTCGCGTTCCCGAGGTCGATCCGCGCAAGCTGATCCTGGCCGCCACGCACACGCACTCCGCGCCGGTCCTGCGGCAGAGCCAGTATGACGAATCCAGCTATGGTGACGCGACCCAGCCGAAAGACTACCTGCCGATGTTGTACGAGCGGCTGGCGGACGCCGTGGCGCAGGCCTGGCAGAGCCGGGCCGTGGGTTCGGTCGCCTGGGGCCTGGGACACGCAGTCGTCGGCCATAATCGGCGTCTGGTCTATGCCGATGGCCATGCGGAAATGCTGGGCAACACGAATCAACCCGGCTTCCGGCAGGTCGAAGGTTACGAGGATCATGCGGTGGATGTGTTGGGCTTCTACGACGACCACCGGCGTCTGACTGCACTTGCCATCTCATTGGCGTGCCCGGCCCAGATGAGCCAGAGCGAAGGCGTGGTCAGCGCCGACTTCTGGCACGATGCGCGCGAGGCGCTTCGCGCCCAGTACGGGTCCACGCTCGCCGTGCTCGGGTTCTGCGCGCCGGCGGGCGATCAGTGCCCGCATCTGTCGTTGCGCCAGCGCGGCGAAGCACGCATGGATCGCCTGCGAGGTCTCTCCCGGACTCAGGAATTGGGCCGCCGCATCGCCCGGTCCGTGGCCGACACAGCCGATGTGATGGGCAACGACATTCGCACTGATGCCCCCCTCATGCACACGGTGCAGGACGTGGAGTTACCGGCGCGCATCGTCACCGATGCCGAATTCGCGACCGCCAAGTCGGTGTGCGATGCCATCGATGCCAAGCCCCAAGCGGAGGGCTGGGATACATGGGTGCGGCACTTGTACGGTGAAGTCTGCGACCGGTATCACGCGCAGCAGGATGGCAGACGGGCCCATGCTGTCGAGGTACATGTCGCGCGGTTGGGCGACGTGGCCATCGCCACCAACCCGTTCGAGCTATACCTCGATTACGGCATCCAAATGCAGGCGCGCAGCGCGTCTGAGCAGACGTTTCTGATCCAACTGGCCGCTGCGGGCAAGGAAAATCCGGGCTACCTGCCCACAACGCGTGCGGTGGCCGGCGGCGGGTTTACGGAGGCACCCATGAACAACTACAGCGCGACGGTCATGAGCAACCTGATCGGCCCCGAGGGAGGACAGGTGCTGGTCGACCGCACTGTCGAGTCGATCGCCAGACTGTTCGCATGACCGGAGCGCATCGCATGTCGCGCAGGAACATCTTCTTGCTTGCCTGTCTGGCTGGATTGGGGATCGCCGCGGCGCCACCCAACAGCACGGAGCACCCCGTGCCACTGGACGATCCCGCGGCCTGGACTGTGCAACCTGCCTGGCTCGCCAATTTCACTCCACATCATGAAGTAGCCACAACGGCGCAGGGGCTCCGTTTTGCGGTCCGGGATTCGATGGTGGGCGCGAAGTGGAGTCGCGATCTCCAGCCGCCCATGGTCGGCGTGCGATTTGTCCGGCTGCGGTACCGAGCGCAGCATTTGCGCTCAGGCGGCGATTACGTCCTTTACGCGGCCGGCGGGGAGAGTCCGCTGCAGGAACAGTATCTGCTGCGGGAGGATGACATCATATCGGACGGTCAATGGCACGTGGCGATCGCGCCAGTGCAACTGGCGGAGATTCACCGGCTTGCGGTTCAGGTGCAGGCGTACGAGGAAGATGCCTGGCTGGAGGTGAGCGACCTGCGGTTTCTGGGCGAGCGGCCCGAACTGCGGCTGGCGGATGTCTGCGAGAGTACTTCGAGCTGGCCGGCCGAGATGCTGGGTTGGCGTCCCATCGAGCTGCCACCTGGGACGGTATCCGGCGAAGAACTGGCGCGAAGGCTTGGCATTTGCGACTGGTTCGAGTCCGGGCCGGTGACCATTGCCGGCGCGCCGTTCCAGGTCCGCGGTGATGATGCGGGCGTCCCGATGACACCGCTGGAGGAGCCGGGCCGGATCGACGTGCCGCTCAGCGGCCGCGCCGCGGAGGCATATCTGCTGCTGGCGGCAGAGCTGCCTGCTGACGAAGAGCCGTCGTATTTCAGTGCGGCGGGTGTCGTGCGGCACGTGCACCGCCTGGTGGTGCGCGTCGACTACGAGGACGGTACTTCGGAGGAGCAGTTTCCGTTCGCGCTGCGGACGCGGCGGCACGCGGTGACGTGCTTCCCGCAGGCCTATGCCGTGGCGCTTGATCCGGCGAAGTCCCTGCGTTCGCTGGCGCTGGTCGATCGCATGAGTCGGGGCGCGTTTGCGCTCGTCGCACTGACGCTCGCCGATCAGCCGGGACCGGCGACCAACGCGACCGCCCTGCAGCCTGCGGTCAGGCTGCCGTCGCCGAGCCCTTTCGTGACTCACCCCACCGGCATCACGCGCGAGGGTGATCGATTGACCGTCCAAGCCGGCACGGCGACGCTGGCGATGAGTTGGAAGAACGGTCTGCGCGTGGAAAGCGTGAGCAACCGGAGCGGCGAAGGTCTGGAGGCTCATGTGGCCGCGGGCCCGCTGTTCCGGTGTCTGGGTGATACATGGGAAATGACGTCCGAGGATTTTGTCGTGGAGCGTATGACGCCCGACGAGCCCATCGCCGTGCAGCGTCTCCGCATCGACCTGCGGTGCGACAAGGTCTCGCCGGAAATCCGCGTGCATGTGGCGATTGACGTGGAGGAACCTGAAGCAATCGGCCTGCAGGCAACGATTGAGCTGCCCGGGCGCGACGCGGCCAGCATCCGGTTTATTTTCCCCGAACTGCAGGACATCCGCCTGGGCGAATCCCCCGCAGACGTCTGGATCTGGTGTCCGCGCCGCGGGGATGTGATCACGAACCGATCGATAGCCCTGCGCGAGCCCTATGCCGGTGCAGGCAATCCGCTCCAGGTCATCGGCTGCTTCGACCCGCAATGTGGCACCGGGCTCTACCTGATGACTCAGGACCTGGAAGCTCGCTCGAAGTTCTATCACGTCCAGAAGACCGCGCGCGGTGCGCGGCTGGCGGTCGAGTACACGCCGCTGCATCGGGGGGACTTGCCGCGCAGCGTGATTGGATGTTGTCAGGGCGACTGGCACGAGCAGCTGGCGCGGTATCAGCAGTGGGTGGCAACCTGGTACCAGCCGGCGGCGCCGCGGAAGGCCTGGTTTCGCCAGGTGTGGAACTTCCGCCAGCAATTCCTGCACTTCGAACTGCCCAGCAAGAGCGGGATGTATGACGAGAAAACCCGCACGCTCCGCATCAAGGAAATCGTGGACGCGGATGCTGCAGCATTCGGCGGGGTCGACTATCTGCACCTGTTCGACTGGGGCTGGGATCCCGTGCATGGCCGATGCGGCGACTATCAGCCGTGGGAGTATCTCGGTGGCGTGGAGAATTTCCGCAGCGCGGTGGCGGAAGTCCAGGCGGCCGGGATCCCGGTGGGCCTCTATCTCGAAGGGATTCTGGTCGACGCGCAATCGCAGCTGGGCCAGGCGCACGGCGCGCAGTGGCAGATGCTGGGTCCAGCCGGCCAGCCGTACGCGTACTTCGCGCCGAGCTTTCACGTCTGTCCACATGTCGGCGCGTGGCAGGAATATCTGTCGGATACGTATGCGCGCGTGCAGCGTGAAACGGGGGCATCAGGTTTCTACATCGACCAGTACGGCTTCTCCGGACCGACCTACTGGTGTTACAACTCGCAGCACGGCCACCCGGTCCCCATGACACCTGTGCTGGGCGAACGGGCCATGACGCGGCGTGTGCGCGAGCGGCTCGGACCGGACGCGGTGATATATACCGAGGAGAGCCCGACTGATGTGAATTCGCAGTATCAGGACGGGAGTTTTACCTACAACATCTCGTCCGCCCTGGATGACCCGACAGCCAGTTACGTGAACTTGTACCGCTTCGCTTTCCCAAGCTTCAAGACGATCGAGATCATCTGCTGTGACCAGCCGCTGGGAACGAACGTGGAAGCGGTCAAGCGGTGCCTGTTCAACGGCGAGGCGATCTGGATTGAGGGGATTCACAGCCGCTGGTTCGCGCCGGAGGTGCGGGGGCAGATCGCGCTCAACCGCCGCGTGCTGAGTGACAATCGACACTGCTTCGCCGGCGATCACGTCCGGCCGCTGGTGCCGACACTCGTGCGCGGCATCTACGCCAATCAGTTCGGCCAGCGGGCGGACCTGTTGGGCAAGACGTGTTGGACGGTCTATAACACGCACTACCGCACGGTGCGCGGGGAGCTGATCGCCGTCGACCACGCCGATGGCGCTCAGTATCTGGATGAGATGGCCGGTCAACCCCTGACGCCGCGTGTCGTGGACGGGCGCGCGTACCTGACGCTGGAGATGGCCCCGCGCGACGTGATGGTCATCTCGCGGGGACTCTACGTCGACTGAGCGAATGCCCTGTTCCCCGCGTTGTACGGCCACTCGCGCGGCCCGCATATTCGGCAGACTCCCTCCAGAGCAAACCGCTCAGCGATCCCGATCCACCCCTACAGACATGTTCACGGGCTGGTCTGGACTTGCTGCGCACTATATTTCCATCACCTATGCAAAACCAATCCCGAATACTGCTAGTCCTCGTTTTCCTGCTCGTGCCATCCCCGCCACCTGCGTCCGGTGAGCTTGACTCGAACCGCGCGGCAGCGCATGCGGCGCGTGGCAGCGTGGCTGCGGATATGCGTCCCGTAGGCCCGCTGCCATTGCCAGGAATTGTCCGGCCGGCGAGACAGGTGACCATGTCCGCGCCGACGGAAGGCATGCTCATGGACGTGTGTGTGTCGGAGGGCCAGCATGTCAAGGCGGGCGAGGTGCTTGCCGTGATCGACAACCGCGTTGCACAGGCGTCGGTCCAGGCAGCCCGTGCCGCGGCGGATCGATCGGGCGAACGGCAGCACGCAATCGAAGAACTCAAGTTCGCCCAGGAAGTCTACGATCGCCAATTGAGTCTGCAGGCGGCCCAGAACGGCTCGGATTTCGAACTGCTCGAGGCGCTGACACGCCTGGAGAAGGCGAAAGCGACGATCATCACTGTCGACCAGGAGGAAACACGCGCAAAGCTGCTGCTGCAGCTCGAGCTTGCACGCCTGGAGACGCACAACATCCGCGCGCCCTTTTCCGGCCAGATCGTACAGATTCACGCGCAGCCCGGCGCGACGCTCACTCGTGATGACGATCTGTTGACAATCGTCTGTGTCGCAGAGCTGAAGGCCGACCTGTATGTTTCACTGGACCGCTATGGGCAACTGCGCATCGGCAGCGACTACCCGCTGCAGGCGGGTCCGCCCGTCAATCGAGTCGTGACCGCTCGGCTGCAGTTCGTCGCGCCGGTCATCGACGCCGCTTCCAACACCTGCCGCGCCACGTTCACGATGGAGAACAGCGACCAGCACCTGCCCGCGGGATTTTCGGTGTACTTGGACACCGCTTGGGAGTCGACCGTGCCCGCACCGCCCAGCACACCCTGACCTCATGCACCACGAGTTTGGCTGATACCTACCCATTAGACACCTGGCTCCCGTCCCCGGTCTTCACCACCATGATCCTCGACGACCCCACTCCACGTGAACCAACTGCTGATGCTACTCCACCGGCCACGTTGACCTTTGCGCTGCTCGAAAGCCGCATTCTGTTGTCGGCCACCTGGTCGGACGGCGATACGGACGACTTGCTGACCGGTCCGACTCCGCATGCCGATGTATTCCACGGATCAAACGGCGCTGATGTCGCCGACGCGTTGGGCGGCAACGATCTGCTCTTCGGCAACGATGGGAACGACCGGCTCTACGGCGACACCGGGAACGACCTGTTGGACGGGGGGCGCGGTGACGACCGGCTCTACGGCGGTGAGGGCGACGACCAGCTGGTGGGCGGTCCCGGCAAGGACCGGCTCTACGGCGAGTCCGGCAACGATTTGTTGGACGGGGGCGCAGGAGCTGATCAGGTCGATGGTGGCACCGGAGATGATGTGCTGCAGGGAGGTGACGACAACGACACACTGTATGGTCGTGACGGCAACGATCTCCTCGATGGCAACGCGGGGAATGACCAGCTTTACGGCGGTGCGGGCGACGACCAGCTCGCCGGCGGCGCGGGGAACGACCGGCTCTATGGCGAGACCGGGGACGACTTGTTGGACGGCGGCGCGGGAGACGATCAGCTCGATGGCGCCGCCGGCGACGACACGCTGCACGGTGACGAGGGCAACGACACGCTCTATGGCCGCGACGGCGACGATTCCCTGGACGGCGGCGCGGGGAGCGATCGGCTCTACGGCGGTGCGGGCGACGACCAACTTGCCGGCGGCGCGGGGAACGACCGGCTTTATGGCGAGACCGGCAACGACTTGTTGGACGGCGGCGCCGGCGACGACCAGCTCGATGGCGGCAGCGGCGACGACGTGCTGCAAGGCGGCGAGGGGAACGACACCCTGTATGGTCGCGACGGCAACGACTCCCTCGACGGCGGCGCAGGGAAGGACAAGCTTTACGGCGAGAACGGGAACGACCGGCTGGACGGTGGCGCGGCGGACGATCAGCTCGATGGCGGCAGCGGCGACGACGTGCTGCAAGGCGGCGAGGGGAACGACACCCTGTATGGTCGCGACGGCAACGACCTTCTGGGCGGCGATGCGGGGAACGACCGGCTGTATGGGGGCGAGGGCGACGACCAGATTGCTGCTGGCGCCGGCACGGATCGGCTCTACGGCGAGAACGGGAACGACCGGCTGGACGGTGGCGCGGGGGACGATCTGCTGGATGGCGGCCGTGGCGACGACGTGCTGCAAGGTGGCGAGGACAACGATACGCTGTATGGTCGCGACGGTGATGATTTGCTCGAAGGCGGCGCGGGGAACGATCGGCTTTACGGTGACGCCGGAAACGACATCATTCACACCGGCGAAGGCGACAACCAGGTCTGGGGCGGAACGGGCGACGACGTCATCCACTCCGGTCTGGGCAACAACATCATCGATGCCGGCGCCGGGAACGATCAGATTCACTTCTTCGGTGGAAACGACAACATCCAGCTGGGTTCCGGGGCCGACACGGTTGTCATTCATGCGGGACAAGACGGCAACGTCGTGACCATCCGCGGCGGGAGCGCGGATGATGTGCTGGACCTGTCGGCCTTCTATTCAACCCGGGTGACTGTCGACGGTTCGCAGATCACGGTGCGTCTGGAGGACGGAGGCTCATTTGTCATCGATGCGCAAGGCATCCAGAACATCGTGACGACCGAACCACCCCCGGTCTTCGTGCACGCCGGGGAAAACCTGGATGTTGCGGAGGGGGCACGAGTGGCTTTGGAGGCAACCGCGACATCCGACCAGGCGTTGAACTTCACCAGCCGCGCGGTGGAGTCCTACGGGGGATCGCAAGACGTGTCGTGCGTGGCCGAAATCACGGACGAGGGCGCAGCGCTGCAGATCACCGGCAACGGCTGGAAGAAAATCGAGTTTCCTTACCGCGTCACCAAGGACACGATTCTGGAGTTCGAGTTCCGGAGCGACGCGCGCGGGGAGATCCACGGGATTGGGTTCGATACGGACGACAACCTGAGCGAGAATACGACCTTCCAGTTGTATGGAACTCAGACGTGGGGCAATCAAGCGTACGACAACTACGATTCGAGCGCCGGCTGGCAGCATTATCGCATTCGCGTCGGTGACCATTTTCAGGGCGACTTCTCGCACCTGGTGTTTGCCAACGATCACGACGTGTCCGCACCGACGGCGGAGAGTCTGTTCCGGAACCTGCGTGTGTACGAAGCGGCGGACGAGACGCAGGCCGCCTACGGTTTCCAATGGGAGCAGGTGGCGGGGCCGGAGGTCACGCTGGTGGGTGCGAACACGGCGACGCCGACCTTCGTTGCACCACGAGTTGATGCCGATGTCGATCTTGTGTTCCGCGTGACCGCCACCAACGGCCATGTGTCTGCCGAGGACACCGTCACGGTCCGCATCGACAATATGCCGGACCCGAAGTGGGTGATCGACGCGGGGCCCGATCGGGAAATCGTGGAGGGTGACGCACTCACGCTCGACGCGGATTTCGCGTCGGTCGTGCGGTTCGACGCCAGCGATATTCGTTCCTACGGCGGCACGCAGGATGTCGATCTGGCGGTGCATGTCGAGGACGACGGGACCTCGTTGCACTTGGAAGGCAATGGCTGGAAGCGGCTGTTTCTCCCCTACAGCGTGACGAAGGACACGGTGCTGGAGTTCGATTTCCGCAGCACTGCCGAAGGCGAGGTCCATGGGATCGGTCTTGATACGGACAATGACATCAGCCCGCAGACCACGTTCCAGCTGCACGGCACGCAAGGATGGGGACGCGCGGAGTTTGACACGTACGACGGCAGTGCCGGTGCGTGGCAGCACTATCGGATTCCCGTCGGCGAATATTTCACCGGCGATTTCGAGCACCTGGTGTTGGTCAACGATCATGACGTGTCAAGCCCGAACGGAAACAGCTGGTTCCGCAACATCCGCCTGTACGAATACGACCTGCAGGCAGACGGCGAACGGCCTCCGCAGATTACCTGGGCGCAGATCGGCGGTCCCAGTGTGGAACTGCTCGGCGGCCAGTCGCTCGCACCGCAATTTGTGTCGCCGCAGGTCACGGAGGATACCGAGCTGGTATTCGAGGTGACGGTGGGGACCGGTACACGCACGGTTGTCGACGCGGTACGCGTGCTGGTCCGGGACGTGATTCCCCCCGCGAACGACCCCGACGTGGATGAACCGCAGCCTGACACGGACGCCATCGTGCCGGGCGAGCCGCTCGGAGACGCCGCCGGCGACGCGGAGTTGGCCGAGCGGGAACTGCTGCGCGACGTGCACTGGTCGGCCGAGCAACTGCGGGGACTGCGGACGTACGAAAACGAGTTCGGTTTCGGAGACGCCTGGCGGGAACTGGAGCAGGCGGAAGCTTGGGTGCAGCGGGAGCTGGATGACACCGAACCAGCGCCGACACAGGACATCGTGCTCCGCGATACACTCGAGTTGGAGGTGCTTCCGGTGACGCGTCTGTCGGACGTCAAGTGGCCGGCATCGCCCACGCTGGTTCCGGTCGCACGGGCAGTGGACAGCAGTCCGGAGCCGTTGGCGGCGGTGCAGTTGCCGGTGTACCCGGCGTGGCACACCGAGCTGAACGCGGAAGAGCCCGCGGCACAGGAGATGGTCCAACCCGCCGCGGCAGGTGTGGTGGCAGCGGTGTGGGGTCTGCTGCGGGGATTGGCGGGAACGCGCTATCGCGGTCGCGAGGACGAGTGACGCATCGGATGACAGGGACAGTCGGGAAGACGTGTGTCCGTGAACAGAAGGGGGTAAGACCATGACGTTGACAACGCAGGAAGCCCTGGCCGCGATGGCGGAGATCCAGCGGAATGCGTCGCCGCAAGCGCGGACGATGCGGTCGCACAGCCGGATTGCCGTGCGCGCCAAAGTCACAGCTCAGCCGGCCAACTCCAGCGCGCGAAACGGTTTTCGGACGCAGGGAATCGTCGGAGACATCTCCAGCGGCGGGTGCATGGTCCTGTTTTCGGATCCGCTCGCCGTCGGCGACGTCTACCGGTTGATGTTTGACCGCGAGATGCTGGACCTGGAACCCCTGTTCGCCCGGTGTCTGCGCTGCCGACTGGTCCGCGAGGACGCTTTCGAAGCGGGCTTCAGTTTCTTCCGGCCCGTTGACTTGTCGAACTTGGAGCAGGCGGATGCGGCGGGTCTGTTCGACTGATTCCGCTGGGCGTGTGCCGCGACACGGGGAACCTGACCGATGACGACATCCGCAACTACGACCGCTCCGCGGACGGGCGACGGATCGCCGGGCTACTCCACCGATCTGCTGCAAGGCATTGCGGAGCTGGTGGCCGTCTCGCGCGGCACGACGGCCTTCTACCGTGGCGTACTGGAGCGGACGCGCCAGGAGTTCAGCGCGGTGTACGCGGCGCTGCAAATCTCGCACGCGGCGGGATCATCGCACGAGCACCTGACGGCGGGCAGCTCGTCGGAGGCGTGGGAACAGCTCGTGGAGGCGAGCCTGCTCGAATCCGAGGCGAGCGGGCGGGCGGTGGCCCGGCTCTACGACATCGCCGAATCGGATCTGAGGATCGCGGTCCTGGCGACACCGCTCCGGGACAGCCGAGGCAACACGGGCGCGCTGGCCCTGGTGATGTGCTGCGACGACCGCGAGGCGGCGCGTGCCGCCCTCTGGGGACTCCGGTCCGCCGTGCTGCTGGCCTGCTCCCTGGTGCCGACGCTGTCGGCTGCGCACAACGGCACGGCGAGTAATCCCGACACGGCCCAGAAAGCGCTCGCCAAAGCCGCGCAGTTCGAGTCGCTCACGGAACTCGCCTTCGCGATGACCAACGGACTCAAGACGAAGTTCCAATGCGAACAAGTCGTCATGGGGAAAGTGGTTGGAGGCGGCGTCAAGATCGTGAGCATGTCGAGCCTGGACACACTGTATCCGCGCAGCCCTGGGAGCCGGCTGATTCGCCAGGCGATGGAGGAGTGTCTGGACGCGGGGCATCGCATCTGCTCCAAGCCGCGGGGTGAGTGGTCCGGCGCGGGGCCCGGAGGGGACTACCGGCTGCATCGTCAGTGGCGGGCGGCGCTCGGCGACGCGGCGGTGGCCTCGATTCCGCTCCATTGCGGCGCGAAATGCGTGGCGATTCTGAGTCTGGTGCGGCCAGGCCGGGTCGGGTTCCGCAGTGACGAGCTGGAGGAGATCGAGCAACTGGTGGGGGCCTACGGTCCGGCGATCCACCTGGTGGACCGCGCCAGCCGCAGCTGGCCTGCCCGCACGCGCGACGCGCTGCGCGCGCAGCTGCTGTGGCTGCTGGCCCCTCAACGACCCGGGCGCCGGATCGCGTGTCTGGCTGCCGTGGCGCTGGCCGCCTGGTTCTGCCTCGGTACGATTCCGTACAAGATCAGCGTGCCGTGCCTGGTTGCCCCGAGTCAAGTGCAGCACTTCGCGGCGCCGTTCGAAGGGGTCGTGGCAACGGCCCAGGTCGAGGCGGGCGATGAAGTCCGGTCCGGACAACTGCTGTTCGCGATGGACACGCGAGAACTCGAGCTGCAGCAGCGGGAGCTGGAGTCCGAAGCGGCTGTTTGTAGCCTGGAAATCACGCAGCAGATCGCGGCGCAGCAGGTCGCGGCGGCCGCGGCGGCCCAGGCCCGGCTGGATGTCCTCCGCGCTCGACTGGCCGGCATCACCGCTCGACTCGCCCTGGCCGAAGTGCGGGCCCCGGCCGACGGCACGATCCTCGCGGGCGACGTCAAGAAGCATGTCGGGGACGTGGTCCCGGTCGGCCGGTCGCTGTTGGAGTTCGCGCCGCACACGCAATGGGAACTCGAGTTGCGTGTCGATGGGCGTCACGGAGGCGTCGTGCGGCCCGGCCAGCTCGGGCGCTTCGTCACGCTGGCCCAGCCGGGGCAAGCCGTGGCCTGCCGCGTGGACCGTGTCGAGCCGGCGGCGCAGGTCGTCGACGGGCGGCAGGTCTTCGTGGCTCACGCGCGACTGGATGATCATGCGACCTGGAACCTGGCCGGCATGGAGGGGGTGGCCAGACTCGAAATCGGGGCGCGCCGCGTGTGGTGGGTGGCCCTGCATCGCATCATCGACTACGGGCGCTTCCATTTCTGGTTCTGAAATGAGTGATTCCCCCTCCCTGCACGACCTGGCCAGCCGGTTGCGATCCGTCGAGGTGGGCTTGCGAGCCGACCTCGAGGTGACTCGCCATCTCTTCCGCGACCGGCCGTCGTACGCGATACGCGACCCGATCAGCTTCCAGACGCACCAGTTTTCGCCGGGCGATTACCAGATTCTCACGGCGCTGGACAGCCAGGTGCCGCTGAGCGACGTGTTTGAACGGCTGGTCGAGCACGGGGCGCTCGATCGCGCTGAGGAGCCGCATTTCTATCAGTTCATTCTCGAGCTGCATCGACTGAACTACCTCACGCTGCCGCTGTCCGACGGCACCGAGCTGTACCGTCGCTACACCCAGAAACAACGGTTGCAGCGCTGGCGGCAGGCAACGAGTTTCCTCTTCCTGCGCATCCCGCTGCTCAACCCGGACGCCCTGCTCACGCGTACGGCCCGGTATGCGAGCTGGCTGTTCACCCGCGCCGCGCTGCTGGCCTGGCTGGCCATGATGATCGCGGGAGGGGTCATCCTGTTTCAACGCTGGGAGAGTTTCAAGAGTCCGTTTCAGTCGTTGCTGGCGAACGATACGCTGTTGTTCCTGTGGATCGCGCTGGTGGGACTGAAGGTCTTCCATGAGTTCGGCCACGCGTATGCCTGCAAGGTATTCGGGGGGCAAGTCCCCGAGATGGGCGTGTTCCTGATCGCCCTGACGCCGTGCGCATACGTGGATGCCTCCAGTGCCTGGGGATTCCCGCAGCTCCGCCAGCGGGTCATCGTGAGTCTGGCGGGCATGTACTTCGAGTCGATCGTCGCCTTCGCCGCGCTCCTGGTGTGGTGCTGGACCGACAACGCCCAGATCAGTTCATGGGCGCATCATGTCGTGATCCTCTCGACGGTGCTGACGATCGGCTTCAACATCAACCCGCTGATGCGTTTTGACGGGTATTACGTGCTGAGCGATTTGACGGGGATCCCCAATCTGCGGCAGCGGAGCGGGGAGGAGTTGACGGCACTGTGCAAGCGGCTGTTCCTCGGGCTCAAGACCGTGTCGGTGGAGCGGTCCGCCGGCCTGCGCTGGTTCCTGCGAATCTATGGTGCGGCAGCGGCCGCTTACAAGCTGACCTTGATCGTCGCCATCTGCACGATGATCGCCCTGAAATTCGGTGTGGTGGGATTCGTGCTGGCCGCGTTGATCATGGTGAACGCCCTGGTGCTGGGCGTGCGCCGGCTCGTGACGTACCTGTGGCGATCCGACGAGACGCGACCGGTGCGCTGGCGCGCGGCGGTGGCCGGGGCGACCGTGCTGGTCGCTCCCCCCGTGGCGTTGCTCGCGGTCCCTGTCCCCGGATCGGTTGTTCTTCCGGGCGCCGTCCAGACGGGTGACGATCGCGTGGTCTTTGCGCAAAGTGAAGGGTTTTTGCAGCGCCCCCAGGAACGGGCCGGGACGTGGGTGGAAGATCAGGAGCCGCTCTGTGACCTGGACAACGTCCTGACTCTCACCCGGCTTGAGCAACTGCGGGCAGAACTGGTCCTGGCGGAACTGCACTGGGGCCGCAGTATCCCGCTCCCGCCGTCGGAAGCCCGCGCAGCCCAACTGCGCTTTCTTCAGGCGCAGGACAAGCTGGCACACGCCGAGCGTGAGCACGACGAACTCACGATCCGGGCGCCGGCGGTCGGGCGCCTGGCGACCCTGGTGCATGAGCGCGATGCCGGTCGCTTTGTCCGGAAGGGCGAGCCCGTCGCGACCGTGGCCGCAGGTCATTGGGTCGTACGCTGCCTGGCCACCGCCGAACAGATGGCCCAGATGCGACCTGGCCCTGGTCAGCGCGTGCGCGTCCGGCTGGTGGCGGACGGAGTGCACGAACTGCCCGGCACGATCGAGCGCGTGGCGGTCCAGGGATCGAAACAGGTGTTCTCGCCGTCACTGACCCAACTCGGCGGCGGCGACATCCCAGTGACGCCGGATTCGCTCGAGGCACGCAGCGCGCTGTTCGAAGTCCTCGTGCGCGTGGATCAGGCCGACCGGTACCCCGTCGTGCACGGCAGCCGCGCCGCGGTGCGGTTCGCCACCGCACCGCAGACTTACGGCGCGTACTTCGCGCAGCGCGGACAGCGGTTCCTCAGCCGGCTCCGCATCCAGTAAACGTCAGCCGATGGGGGAGCAGAGAGCGCGTGCCGGCCTCCCGGTGCTTGTCACCGCGGGGAAGAAGATCATCGGCTACGTGCGACCACCACCTCACTCCAGGCGGCCGAGGCCCAACGCCTCCACGTAACCAGCGCTCGGCCGAGGCCGCCTGGACCGGTGCCGGACTACGTAGCCGACGAACATGCAGACGACGACGCAGTCCGCATCATCGGCTCGAATCGCTTGCCCCGTTGCCCGCGAGCCTGATACAATCGGACTCACGTGGACAATCGACACGTCGCCCCATGCCCAAGAAGATTGGAGAATTGCTTCAGGATTTGAAGTCCGCCGGATTCGAAGAGATTCCGGGAGGCAAGGGTTCGCACCGTAGGCTCTCGCATCCTCGGTTTCGCGGCGCCGTGACACTGAGCGGTCAACTCGGCGATGACGCAAAGCCTTATCAGGAGAAGCAGGTCCGTCGCGCGATCGAAGAGGTGCACGAATGAAAAAAAGCGACCAATATCACAAGTGGGTCGAATGGAGCGACGAAGACGGGGTATACATCGGCAAGTGTCCGGATCTCATCACGGGAATTCACGGAGATGATCCGAAACGCGTGTACGCAGATCTGTGCGAAGTGATCGAAGACGTGATCGCCCATTTCGAGTCGCAAGGACGTCCCCTGCCCGCGCCCAGGGTGAGACCGATGCAGGAAGTGGTGTAGCAACTTGCCATCGACGTCACTCCCCTACGTGCTCGACGGCTTCCCTGTGCTTTTCACCGGGAGCAAGCAGCTCATCCGCTACGCCAGTCTGGCACCGCTCGATGACTGCACTGATTCTGTTCATCCGGCTCATCCTCTCTCAAGATGATCCTGTCAGCCCAACGCTGGACCGCCGAGGAGGTGGCCCGCCGCTGGCTTGCGAGCACCCAACTGGCCAAGTGCTTCACCGACGACGTGCCGGCGCCGGATCCCCGCTGCGTGGCCGAATCGGCACGGGACGAGAAGTTGGTCGCCAAGCTGCGTCGCCGGCTCAGGGGTTGGTGCGCTACGCTGGAAGCGTCGTTTCTCCCTACCACGGCTTCAGAACGTCCCGTCTTCGACCCGCCGCATCGTGTGCGCACCGGTAGAAACCAGCGTGTCTGGCGGTCTCCTCTGGCGCAGAAGCCCCCGCGTTTACGCGGGGGAGCCTCACCTTCACCCTACGCCACCCCGCGTCCGCGCGCGCAGAAGCCCCCGCGTTTACGCGGGGGAGCCTCACCTCCACCCTACGCCACCCCGCGCCCGCGCGCGCAGAAGCCCCCGCGTTTACGCGGG
>JALOQX010000306.1 GCA_025459265.1 Pirellulaceae bacterium
CGATTTTGTGCATCGGTATTCTTGCAGCTTCGAGGAGATTGACCTGGGGGGCGGCGACTGATCGGAGCGACTGTCGGCGGCCTTGGTCGTGGTTCGGAGGTCCCCCCCGTCGTCATTTTATTACGTCAGGAACGTGCTTCATTTGTTGACTGCATCTCACGCATGGACCGCGCACTCGATGCATGCGGCGGCCCGGGACGACTGGATTCGCGCCCGTGCCGCCTCTTTGTTTTGACCGCAGGTGCATCCGCACTTCGGTCGTGGCGGCGGCGATGGCCCATTGCCTGATCGGTCTGGGGGCGAATCTGGGTGAGCCCGCAGCGCAGCTCGATCAGGCGTGCGACCGTTTGTGCCGCTGGCCGCAAGTCGTCGGTGTGGCCCGCAGCGGTTACTACGCCACGGCACCGGTAGGCGGGCCCGCCGGCCAGCCCGCGTTTCTCAATGCCGTGTTGCGGATCGACACGCACATGTCCCCCGAGGCATTGCTGGCGGCCACGCGGGATGTCGAGCAGCAGCTGGGGCGAGAGCGCCGCCAGCGCTGGGGTCCCCGCACCATCGACATCGATCTGCTGCTCTACGACACGCTGGTGATGGAGACCGACGCGCTGGTGCTGCCGCATCCACGCATGGCGGTCCGCCGCTTCGTGCTCGAACCCGCCCACGAGATCGCCGCCGACATGCTGCATCCAGCGACCGGTTGGACGATCGGCCAGCTCTGGGAACGACTGGCACACCCGCCTCACTATGTGGCCATTGCCGGTGCGGATCTGCCGCTGCGGGCGCGGGTGGCCGAGCAGGTGGCTCGGGAAACCCGCACACGGTGGCTCCGCGATCCGGTCCGTCCGCTGGATCCATCGGCCCGCGGTTTGCCTGCGGCCGCGTTGGTCGCGCACGAGCTCGCGGCGCTGGCCGCGCGGCGGCAGCAACTGGACACGCTGTCGACGGCCCGCAGCACAACGCCGCCCGCCTGGAGTGTTTGTGACTACTGGCTCCCCCAGTCGCTGGCGGTGGCACGCGTGGCGCTGGAGGACGCGGCGCGACACGACGTGGAAACCGCGTGCACGCGGGTGCTGCAGCAGACGCCGCCGCCCAAGTGCGTGTTGTTGCTGACCCACGACACGCCCCTGGCGCGCGACACCGATCGCGCCGTGTGCGGCGACCAGCGCATGGCCGGTCCGCACGCGGCGGCACTGGCCCGCGAATTGGCCCGCATCGCCGCGCTACCGCGACAGAGTCCGGTTTTGCGCGCTCCGGTGAGCGCGCCGGCCCTGGCCGTTGCGGAACTCGCCGCCGCCATGGACGCCATGCGCTGAATCGGCGACAATTCGCACAGCCGCCACGTTGCCGACGGCCGGGAGGTGTGCGTCCCCGGTGGCCGAGCGGCACCCAGGGAGTTGCGTGTATGAGTCGATCTGCGGGGACCGACGCGCCCGCGAAACCGCTGATCGTGACCGATCGCGACACGCTCGCGGCCGTGCTCGCCAAGGTCCGCAGCGACGGACAGACGATCGGACTGGTCCCCACGATGGGTGCGCTGCACGACGGCCATCTGAGCCTGGTGCGACGGGCCGTCCGTGAATGTGACTTCACGGTCGTCACGATCTTCGTCAACCCGACGCAGTTTGGACCACAGGAAGATTTCGCGCGCTATCCGCGGACACTGGAGGCCGATCTGCAAGCCCTGGCCCAGGCACAAGCCGATCTCGTTTACGCCCCGACGGCCGAACAGATCTATCGGCCGGGATTCTCCACGTTCGTCGACCCGCCGGACGTGGCCCAACCCCTGGAGGGACATTGTCGGCCCGGCCACTTCCGCGGCGTCGCCACCATCGTGCTCAAGCTGTTCCACCTGGTGCCAGCCCACGTGGCCTATTTCGGCCGCAAGGATTATCAACAGTGGCGCGTGATCCAGGCCATGGCGGAAGACCTGGATCTGCCGATTCGCGTGGAAGCCTGTCCCACGGTACGCGAACCCGATGGACTGGCCATGAGCTCGCGGAATCGCTACCTCACCCCCGCGGAACGCCAGCAGGCCGTCGCCGTCTCGCGCTGCCTGCTCCACGCCGCGCAGCTGGCCGCGCAGGGCGAAACCCGCGCGGCGATGATGCGCCAGCAGATGCGCGATGTCCTGACGCGCTCCGGCATCACGCGCATCGACTACGTCGCCCTGGTCGACCCGCTCACGCTGACGGAAGTCGAGGAAGTGCACGCGGACACCGTGGCCCTCGTCGCGGCCTTTGTCGGCGGTACGCGGCTGATCGATAACCGGCAACTCAAGGAATGACCCCGCGTGCGATCCACTCTCTTCTACATCCCGCACGCTGATCCCGTCTGGGGGATCCCCCTCTTCGGCTTCGGCTGGTTGCTGGGGCTGATCGCCGCCGCGGTGGTGATCTCGGTGGGTTACCGGCGCTGGTCCGGCGGCTGGACCCGCCAGGTCTGGGCCGACCTGCCGCTGCTCCTCGTGTTGGCCGTCGTGGCCTGCGCCGCGCCGGCGTTGGAACAGCCCTCCAACGCCGGGCCACCGTTGGGGATCCCCATCCGCGCCTACGGCCTGATGGTGCTCACAGGAATCGCCGCCGGCATGCTCCTCTCCGTACGGCAGGCCCGCCGCGTCGGTGTCGACCCCGAGGCCATCGTCTCTCTGTGCTTCTGGATCGTCATCGCCGGGTTCGTCGGCGCGCGGGTCTTCTACGTTGCACAGTACTGGGAGCAGTTCGCCCGGCCGACGGTCCCTGCCACGTTGGCACAGGTCGCCAAACTGACCGATGGAGGACTCGTCGTCTACGGCAGCTTCATCGGTGCCGTGGCGGCCTGCGTGATCTACGCCGGGCGACAGCACTTGCCGCTGCTGGCACTGGCGGATCTGCTCGCACCCGGACTGATGCTCGGATTGGCGTTCGGACGGATCGGTTGCCTGCTCAACGGCTGCTGCTGGGGCGGCATGTGCGACCACGGTTATCTCGGCATCACGTTCCCGCCGGGAAGTCCGCCGTACGTCGACCAGCTGGAACGCGGCACCCTCGTGGGCATGGAACTCGAACGCGATGCAACGCAGCAGCTGGTCGTGCGCTCAGTGGTGCCCGGCGGAGCCGCGGACCGGCAACAGCTGCGCGCAGGCGACGTCGTTGAGACAATCCTGTTTCCGGACGCCGAACAGTTCAATCGCATGCGCAGCGGTCAGCCGGTGCCGGACGCGCTGGTGTCCCTCCAGTTGAGCGAAGGGCGCCTCGTGCGCTGGCGGTTTGACGAGCTGCCGGCCCGAAGTCATCCTGTGTACCCGTCGCAGATCTTGAGTTCGATCACGGCCGCCCTGATCTGCTGGTTCCTGTGGAGCTACTACCCGCTGCGCCGGCGGGACGGCGAGGTGTTCGCGCTGCTCATCACCGTCTACCCGCTGGCCCGTATCCTCGAAGAAATGATCCGGTCCGACGAACGCAGCGTACTGGCGACCAGCTTCCGCTGGACGATTTCGCAGTCCGTCAGCGGCATCCTCCTGGTGCTGGTCGCGCTGCTGTGGTGTTTCCTTTTGACGCGGCCGCGAGGTACTGCATTCCCCCCCAAAAGGGAGGTGGTCGTTGAATAGGATGGTGCGGTTCCGGGAAATGCCGGGTGGCTGGGGGCACATTTGACAATGCGCGTACCGATCGGGATGATAGGACGCCGGCCGGCGGGCCTCTGCGGAAAACTCGGTGTCGCGGGAACTTGTGGCGCGGATCGCACGTCAGACGTAATGGAGCGGCTGTGAACGACGACGCCGATTTGATCACCGAGACGCTGGCCGGCAACCGCGCCGCGTTTGGCGCCTTGGTCCGCCGACACCAGGGTCGGCTGTTCAATACGTTGGTGCACGTCGTGGGGTCGCGGGAAGATGCCGAAGATATCGCTCAGGAGGCCTTTGTCCAGGCCTTCATGAAGCTGGGTTCCTTCCGCGGCCACAGCGCGTTCTACACGTGGCTTTATCGGATCGCGTTTAACGTGGCCGTCAGTCGTCGCCGCCGCAAGCGGGCGGAAGTCTCCATGGAGGTGCATCGCGAGCGGACCGGGTTTGAACCTGCGGAGACGGGCGAGGAGCCGGAGGAGCGGCTGCAGCGGGAAGAACAACTGGAGCAGGTGCGCGGGGCCATCGGCCGGCTGACAGACGAACATCGGGCGATGATCGTGTTGCGTGACATCGAGGGTTGTCGATACGAAATGATTGCGGAGATCCTGGAGCTGCCCGTGGGTACCGTGCGGAGTCGGCTGCACCGAGCGCGGTTGCAGTTGCGCGAGGCGCTCAAGGAGCTGTTCCAGACGGAGCATCGAAACTCGTGACACCGCCGTTTTCCGACGAACTGATTAGCGCCTACCTGGACGGCGAATTGACGCCGGACCAGCAGACGCTCGTCGAAGAGCAGCTCAGCCAGCGCGCGGACCTGCGGCGGATGTGCGACGATCTGCGGCTGCTGCGGCGGACCCTGCAGGCCATGCCGGTAGCCGAACCGCCGGACAACCTGGCGGAACGCGTCTTGCGGCAGGCCGAACGGCGCATGCTGGCCGGGGAACCGGCGGGTGGGAGTCCGTTCCAGCCGGCGGCCGAGCGGGCCGAGACGGCTGCGCGGCCGCGTGTGCGGCGGCCCGTGCGGGCCTGGGGAATCGTCGCCTCGGCGGTCGCCGCGGTGGCTGCGGTGGGGCTGGTGATGATCGTGCTGCCGCGAAATGGAGCACGGGATGTGGCGCAGGCGCCGACAGCGCGGCCGGAATCGACGCCGGCGCCGGAGGCGGCCGCGTACGCCACGGGTGCGGAAGCGGGACGCGGGCTGTCGGAGCGCGAGGAACGGTACGGTGCCGACGCAGACGTCCCGTCGCTGGGCACGGCCCTGGAAGTTCAGCCGACGGACCGTGCGGACTCGGTCGAGCGGTCCGTGCGCCGTGAGGCACTCGCCCGCGGAATGCTCCGGTCGGCCCCGCTGCCCCCGACGCCGGGTGGCGGCGTGGCGGCCCCCGCGGCGATCCCCAGCCCGCCCGCCGGCGAAGCTGGAATCGCTCCGCCCGCACCGGCCGGGACGGATGACGTGGCAGGGATGGGCGGCGCAGGTGGCATGGTTGGCGGCGCGGGTGTCGTTCCCGGCCCAGGTGCCGCTGCGGGAGCGATGGGCTATCCGGGCATGTCTGCCGGCCAGCCGGCTGCCAACGAGTCCAATGCCATGTACTTCGGAGCCGGCGCTGCGCCGGCAGCACCGGGGATGGGAATGATGATGGGCAAAATGGCGTCCGATGCGCCAGCCATGTCGGCGCCAGCGGCCGCGGCGGCGACTCCCGAGTCGCTGTCGGCGCCGGGAATGCCGGGCATGCCCGGTGCGGGGCTCAGTCCAGCGGACAGCCTCCGCCCTGATGCCGAACGAGCGTTGTCGGAGGCGGACCTCGCGGCGCGCCCGGACATCGTGGAACAGATCGTGTCCCAGCTGCATCAGGATCAGATGCTCCTGGTGCGTGTCCAATTGCCGGAGCGCGAGCTGTCCCGCACGCTCGTCGAATTGAGCAACTCCAACCGCATGAATGTGCTCACCACCTCCGGGTCCGTCGTCCCCGTCGAACAGACCACCCTGGCGGACGGCACGTCGGATGCCCGCGCGGCCGGCAGGTTCCCTGCCCTGCAAGTTCCGGCTCGGGACGAGACCGAGCTGCGACAGCTCCAGCTGGGGCTGATGACTCCCAATACGGTGATCGTCGACGGGTCGAGCGAACAGATCCGCCAGTCGCTCAACGGTCTGACGACGCGACACGGTGTGGAAATCCAACCCGTCACGCTCGATCCGCTGGCTGATCGCAAGGGCGTTTCGCAGCAGCTTGGCGACACCGTACAATCTGTCGTCGAGAAGAAGGCTCACCCGGCCGAGCTGCCGCCGGCCGGCCTTGGCAAGTCCAAGGAGAACGCTACAACAGCTCGTGAGCAGGCGAAGGTGGTCGCATTGGCCGAGCAGTCGGACGTGGCCGACGACAAGCTGACCATCATTTACCTCCTGCTGCGTCTGTGGAACGAACCAGCGGCCGCTGCACCGGCCGAGCCGGCGGGCCCGGCTGAGAACCCACCGTAGGAGCCGCGCACCATGGCTGCTGACGTCACGATTCGCATCCGCGACAACGGTCCCCTGCTGATTGAAGGCCCGGTCCGGCTGGTCGATGCCGAAGGGCACGACTTTGTCTGCGATCCCGCCAAGCCGTCCATTGCGATCTGCCGCTGCGGACAGTCCCAGAACGCGCCCTTCTGTGACGGCAGCCACAAGGCTTGCAGCTTCCAGTCCTGTGTGCGGGCCCCGTCCGGCGGCTGAGCGCGCAGTCGCCCCGAGGGCCGGCAATTGCCTGACCGCTGGGCGGGAGGCGGACGACCGTGCGCACTGCACGCCGGCGGCTCGCACCGGCACCCGTGCCACACGACATGCGGCGATCATCCTGTCCATCCTGTCAACAAAAGCCCGTCACGATTGTTACCGCCGGCTGTGGCGGCCTCGACCGGCCGCGCGTGTGGTGGAGGCGTTGGGACTCGGCCGCCGGGAGTGGTGGTGGCCGCGCGTAGCCGATGATCTTCGTCCCCCATGACCCGAGGTCATGGGGGGGACGTCCGGGACGTCCCCCGGCTGCGGGGTGAATGTGACAGTATCCTGTCATGAGGCTTCGTCTCGTTTAACCCGCAGCCGCAG
>JALOQX010000539.1 GCA_025459265.1 Pirellulaceae bacterium
TTCGCTCCGCGAAAGTGGCGCTACTTTCGCGGAGCGAAAGGCGACTTTGGCGGCCCGCGCGCGTGAATCCAGTCGGTGAACGGTTTGAACTCATCGGGGAATTCGGTCGGGTCGATATCCCAGGTGCCGGTGTTGAGCCAGACGTGTTCGCCCTGATAGGGTCCCGTGCTGCTCGGATACCAGGTGTACGTGCTGCCGGCATCACGTCCAAGCCCTGGATATCCTCCAGGATGACGGGTTCTTTCGTGGACAGGCGATCGACGACACCCAGGTTCGCGATTCAGCTCACTGACAAACTGCCGTCGACACATCGTGCTCGGACGACGTATGTCAGTCAACATATCCCTTATTCCCAAAACTCTTGCGACAGCGTGTCTCTCCGGGTAGAGTCTTACGCGTGCCGATACGCGCTGCGTACGCGTCATTTTGTGTTGTCGCGCACCGGCTGGCAGCCTGCGCCACGTGAGACCGCCTGCGATCCAAGAACGTCGTGTTTCCCGTCGGGAGGCACAGCGTCCCGCGAATGCTGCCGAAATGGAACGGGAGCCCGGCTGATGCTGTTGCTCGGTTGCTTCGTGATCACCGCCGTCTGCCAGGCGTCAGCGCCTGCCGGCGTCATCCGGCTCGAAAACCCCGCTCTCTCGGTGGGCATCGACGCAGCTGACGGAACGATCGTCTCAGTCCGCAACCAGCGTGCGGGACTCGAGCTGATCACGCTTTTGAGCGCGGATCGGCAGCCCTGGCTCCTGCTGTTGGACGGCAACGAGTTTGTCAGTCGCAGCCGGCAGTTCCAGGCGGTGCGCAGAGAAGCGCCAGGCCGTCAGGCCGTGGACCTGCAATGGACGACAGACTACGGCATCACGGTGCGGATGACGCTCACGCTCGCCGATGACGCCGACCAGCTGGAAATGCGGTGTGTGGCACGCAACGGCGGGAATCGAACGATCATCGCCCTCAACTGTCCGCGGCTCTCCGGCATCGGTCCTCTGGGCGTCGCAGGCGCCGCCAACCGACTACTGCACCCGGCCGTAGGCGGAGCGCTCGTCCGCGATCCGTTCCAGCTCTTCCATGCCGGTTCATCCATCCCACAGGGGCGGGGATTCTTGCCCAGCCGCTATCCCAACGCGTTCGCCGGGGCTTCGTTGCAGATGACGGCCTACTATGTCGACGGGATCGGCGGGTTTTATCTGGCCGCAGAGGACGCGCAGTCCACAGACAAGGACTTCAACTTTTTCAAGACCGGCCCGGCCGAACAACTCGCGTGGGAGATTGCTCACTTTCAATGGGACGCGCGCCCCGGGAACGATCTGTCGCTGGATTATCCCGTCGTGCTCGCTGCCTTGACGGAGGGCTCGTGGTACGAGGCGGCCCAGCGGTACCGCACCTGGGCCATCGCGCAGCCGTGGTGTGCGCGCGGTACGCGGTGGGAACGAGTCCAGCGAGGAGATGCGTCGCGCTGGCTGCTCGAGGAGATCGGCGCGATCTCCATGTGGTGGCCATTTGAGCTGGACATCCGCGAGTCGGTGCGGCGTACGCGTGACGCGTTCGGAGCTCGACTACTGCATTTCCCGCTGCGGTGGACCGATGCAGCGTCGGTTCGCGAGGCGAGGGCGGCGGGCGATCGACTCGGGCCCTTCTACTTCCCCTTCGTTGCCCTCGAAGACGGACCGACGTACGCCCACCAGCCGGGCGACCTGCTGTTTCCACGCACTTCGGCGGTCGTTCCGAAGTGGGTCGCGATGTGCCCCGTTCAGCCTGGTTGGCGCCAGGTTGCCACGGAGAGCGCCGAAGATCTGGCAGGATCGGGCCCGCTCCGCCACCACAATGTGTGGATCGACGCCAACCCGCACGGTTGCACAGCCGATTCATTCTTCTTCGATGTAGGACCTTGCGCGGGCGTGCCCAGCGGCATCACCAGCGCGTACGTCTCGCTTATCCAGGACATGCAAGCGGCTGCAAGCCGCACACGCGGCGACTACGTCCCGGTCGGCACCGAGTGTGTCGCCGAGCCCTATGTGTCGTGCCTTGATACGGCGTATGTTCGCACCGCAGGAATCGATCTGTTCATGGAAACGATGCCGTACACACGGTTCCTGACCTGGATCCCCGACGGACAGATGGAAGTCGTTCCACTCTTCGAGTTCGTGTACCACGAGTACGGGCCTGTGGCCATGCAGGGCATCTACAGCGTCAACGCGTGGACTGCCCCGCAGGGCGACGATCTGTGGTCCTGGTCCGAGGCGCGCGCGACCCTCTGGGGGCAACTTGTCGTTGCACATTTTCTCCCACCAGGCGTGGAGGTGTCGGCAGCGCGGCGTGCCTTTCTTCAGAGCATGACGGCGGCGCGGACCGGCTTCGCCCGGGACTTTCTTGTCTACGGCCGCCTCCAGCCACCGCCGCCGATCGATGCTGGCACCATGGAGATCGATCACGGACTGGCGCCTGACGGATGGCTGCGCAAGATCGCCCTGGCCGTGCCTGATCCCGCGACGCAAGTGCCGCCGAAAGACGGCAACTGGAACACAGCCCAATGGGTCGCATCGATGCAGACGATCCCGTCCACACCGGCCCAGACGTCGACGCTGACGGTACCCGTCGTGCTGGCCCAGGCCTACACGTTTCAGAGAAAACTGGGCATTCTCTTGGTGAACTTGTGCCGCGACCGGACGGTCACCGTGCCCGTGCCCATACGGCCGAGCGAGTACGGTCTGGTGGATGGCGGCTACCGGATCGATCAAGTCACGGCCGAGGGCGTGCGGAGAATAGCCGGTGGTGTCGGTGCCATCACGGTGAGTCTCGATCTGCCGCCACGCGAGTTCGTATTGCTGCGGGCCGAGGCAGAACCGGGCAGGTAGGGCAGGACACCATGTGCGCGGCATCACACGAAAAGCACAGGCCGGAGAAGGACGACGGGACGGTGCTGTATCAGGCCGCGCGGCTGGAACTCGAGCGTGGACAGGCTCAGGCCGCGGTGCGACTCCTGGAACAGCTGCTGACGAAACAGCCCGCGAACGTAGCCGCTCGACATGACCTGGCCATGGCGCTGGCCCAGCTGGCCGACTACGAGACGGCGATCATCCAGATGCAGGAAGCGCAGCGACTGCGACCGCATTCGGGCGTCATCCTGAACAACCTGGGAGGACTGCTGGAAGAAGTCGGCCGGTTGGAGGATGCGATGGAATGCTACCGGCAGGCATCCGAATGCGAACCGGCCCAAGCGGCCCCGCACCTGAACGTGGGCGAAGTCCTGCGAAAGGCCGGCAGACTGGACGAGGCGGTCCTGCCGTTGCGGGTCGCGGCGACGCTGGATCCGAACGCGAAAGCCGCCTGGGCAGCGCTGGGAGCGACCTTGGTCTCGATCGGCCAGACCGAGGGCGCGCTGGGTGCGCTGCGCCGCGTGATCGAGCTTGCGCCCGATGACGCGTGCGCGCACCAA
>JALOQX010000307.1 GCA_025459265.1 Pirellulaceae bacterium
CACCTTCCGCTCTTGGGCCTTGGACTTCCACCGATTCCGGCTCAACAGAAACGACCGGACCAACGCGTGACGCGGGCTGGTGTAATCCGATCCCCGAAACCCCCTTTCCGTATTCGTCGTCGCAACATCCATGTCCCGCTCTCCAGCAAAATGGGCCGCCTTACCACGTTGCCCATAGCGAAACAAAAGTTCAAAATCCAGGCAACCCCAAAAATGCTATTGACCTGGACATTTTCATCAGCCCAGGGCGAGGCTCCTGCCGAGCCGGGAGGGCGAGGCTCCTGCCGGGAGGGCGAGGCTCCTGCCGAGCCGGGGAGGGCGAGGCTCCTGCCGAGCCGGCGCATGAGAGAGGAGAGAGGAGTGAGGAGAGCATCAAGGGAGGGCGAGGCTCCTGCCGGGAGGGCGAGGCTCCTGCCGAGCCGCGGCGACGCGTCGTTCGATCTCACCCTCCGCCCCACCGAGCCGACACATCCCGAACCTGATCGGATGGGGTCGTGTCCTGTGCCGAGGACGCGGAGGGTGGAGGACCGGTGTGGAGGGGGGATGAACGGAGGGGGAGTGACGACCTGCGAGCACAGAGCTCGGGGCGACGACGGGATGTCCCCTCTGAGCTCGGCGCTCCTTGTTCGCTACTCGTCCTGCTGTCCTCCCGGACGTTGACCTCGCGACACGGTGGGCCGAACCGCAGATCACCGCGCCCCGGGGCTTCGCTCGGGACACCCACCCGAGCTATATTTGAGTGACCTGACTGGAGGCAAGAGAACGCAGTGCGTGAACGAGAGCGCGTGGAGAGTGTGGTCAGTGAAACGGCGGTACTGGTGCGTGTGATCCTGCCGCAGCAGCGGTTTGAGGACGACCCGCTGGAGGAACTCGAGGGGTTGGCGACGACGGCGGGAACACGGGTGGCATGCGGGCTGACGCAGCGGCGCGAGGCGCCGGACACGACGACGTTTCTCGGCCGTGGCAAGGTGGAAGAGCTCGCGCGGCTGGTGAGCACGCACCAGGCGGATGTCGTGATCTTCGACAACGATCTGAGTCCGGGACAGACGCGCAATCTCGAGAAGGCGGTGGGCGTCAAAGTGCTCGACCGCACCGAGCTGATTCTGGACATCTTTGCCACGCACGCGCAGACCTACGAGGCGCGGCTGGCCGTTGAACTCGCGCAGCTCGAATACGCCCTTCCGCGTCTGAAGCGGATGTGGACGCACCTGTCCCGCATGAAACTCGGCGTCGGCATGCGCGGCCCGGGTGAAAAGCAGTTGGAGGAAGACCGGCGGCTGGTCGAGCGCCGGATTCACGAGTTGCGGAGCGAGTTGCGGGAGGTGGAGCGGCGCAAGGAGCGGCAGGTGGCGGCCCGCGACGGGCACATGACGGTGTCGCTCGTCGGCTACACCAACGCGGGCAAGAGCACGCTGATGAACGCCTGCACGCGCGCCGACGTGCTGGTGCAGGACAAACTGTTTGCGACGCTCGACACCCGCACGCGCCGCTGGCAGCTGCCGCACTGGGGCCCGGTGCTGTTGAGCGATACCGTCGGGTTCATTCGCGATCTGCCGCACCGGCTGATCGCGAGCTTCAAGGCCACGCTGGAAGAAGCGCGCCAGGCCGACCTGCTGCTGCATGTGGCCGACGTGAGCAACCCCGCGGTGTGCGACCAAATCGCGGCGGTCCACGACGTCCTGCAGGAGATCGGCATCCAGCAGAAGGACACGCTGCTGGTGTTGAACAAGACCGACAGCCTGCATGCGACGCACTCGCTCGACGCGGCGCTGCGGCGGTATCCGGCCGCCGTGCCAATCAGTGCGCGGACCGGCCACGGGCTCGACCAGCTCACGTGGGCGGTGAGCGATGCGCTGAGCCGTTCCTTCCGCGAGGTCGATGTGGAAATGGGGGTCGAGAACGGCAAGTGGCTGGCCTACCTGGCGCGGCATGGAGAGATTCTCTCCAAGCAGTACCAGGGGACGCGTGTCACCGTGCATTGCCGGCTGCCGCAGAAGTACGTCGGACGGATTCCGCGCAGTGAGGCGAGCGTGCGGATACTCAGCGAGCCGCTGCCGCTGCCCGCGCCGGCTGACACGTCGGCCGTGGAAGACGTGGCGTAGTGGACCGCCGGCACGGGGCCGGCGCGGCGGAGGGTGATGAGGGGCGCGGGCGAGACACGTCGTGACGGGCATGGGCAATTGGAGGATGGGTCGGCGAGACCTGCAGCACGCCCGCGTGCTGGTGACGGGCGCGTCGAGCGGGATCGGACGCGAGCTGGTGCGCGCGCTGGTGCGTTGTGATGCCGCCGTGTGGGCCACCGCGCGCCGCACGCAACGTCTCGAAGCACTGGCCGCCGAACTGACCGGCCACGCCCACCCCGTGCTCCAGGCCGCCGGCGACATCACGGCGGCCGACTTCCGCGCGGACCTCTGCCGGCGCGTGGACCAGACGTGGGGAGCGCTGGACGTGTTGATCAACAACGCCGGCGTCGGCGCGATCGGTCCGTTCGCCGCTGCGGATGCCGCGCGGCTGCGGCAGGTCATGGAGGTGAACTTCTTCGCGCCGGCAGAGTGGATGCGCGCGGCGCTGCCGCTGCTGCGGCGCGGCCGCCAGCCGCTGATCGTGAACATCGGGTCGGTGCTGGGACATTGCGCCGTGGGACTCAAGAGCGAATACTGCGCGAGCAAGTTCGCGCTGCGCGGCTTGAGTGATGCGTTGCGGATCGAGCTGGCCCGAGAGGGGATCGCCGTGCTGCTGGTCAGCCCCAGCACGACGCAGAGCGAGTTTTTCGACTCCCTGGTGGCGTCCGACATACCGCGCCCCCGGGCGCTCGGGCGCCCGATGCCGGCCGATCGCGTGGCCGCGCAGGTCCTCGCCGCCATGCGCCGCGGGCGACGCGAAATCGTCCTCTCCGGTGGCGGCAGACTGCTGGTGTGGCTGCAGCGACTGGCTCCCACGCTGCTGAGTCGCCTGCTGGTACGATGGGGATAGGAGCGGGCTGCCGGAGTCGTCGCGGCCCAGGGTCAGGCGGAGGGGACGGGCGTGCAGATGCCAGCGGACGAGTGCGAACTCCTGTACGAAGCGGGACCCTGTCTGGCCGTCAACAAGCCGGGCGGCCTGTTGACGCAGGCCCCGCCTCACATCGACAGCCTGGAACGACGCCTGCGGCAGCAGTTGCAACGGCGCGAGGGAAAAACCGGTCGCATCTATCTCGGCGTCCTCCACCGCCTCGACCGCCCCGTGTCGGGCGTCTTGCTGTTTGCACGGCACGTGCGCGCCGCGCGCCGGCTGGCCGGACAATTCGAGCGTCGAGTGGTGGACA
This sequence comes from Pirellulaceae bacterium, assembly GCA_025459265.1. Lineage (GTDB taxonomy): Bacteria > Planctomycetota > Planctomycetia > Pirellulales > Pirellulaceae > JAAYDI01. The sequence continues at coordinate 3,305 of JALOQX010000307.1, forward strand.
AGCGCTACGTGGCGCTGCTCGAGGGGGAACTTCACGGCCAGGGGCAGTGGGTCGACACGCTCCGCAAGATCCCGGGGCAGCCTCAGGCCGAACGGGTCAGTGCCGATCACCCCGATGCCCAGGTGGCCCAGCTGCGCTATCGCGTGCTCGATCACCAGGACAACTGGACCTGCGTGGAGATCCAGCTGGACACGGGCCGCTACCACCAGATTCGTCTGCAGGCGGCGGCGCGGGGCCACCCCGTGCTGGGGGACACGCAGTACGGCGCCCACAGCTTCTTCGGACCGGAGCGCGAGGACCCGCGCGGGCGTTGGATCGCCCTGCATGCGCGGAGTATTTCCTTTTATCACCCGATGACGCACCAGTGGCAGACGGTCGTCGCGCCGTGGCCCGCACACTGGGGCGGCCTGCCGCTCCTGTGGCCCGAGGCCGGCGGTTAAGGAGACACGGTTCTTGCCGGTTAAGTGCTGGGAGGCTTCGGCGATGCGGCGCGCGGGTCTATAATCGCCGCATCGTCAGCAGCAAGGAGCGGTCGGGTGGTGAGCGGGTGCGAGGACAAGCCGGGGCGGCGGGTGCGCATCGGGGCGGTGTCGTACCTCAACAGCAAGCCGCTGATTCACGGGTTTGGTGGCCTGTCGTCCTGCGCCGAACTGGTGCTGGATGTTCCCAGCCGCCTGGCGGATCAGCTGGCGGCGGGCGAGTTGGATGTCGCGCTGGTGCCGTCGATCGAGTGCCTGGAGTGGGGTTACCGTGTCGTGTCGGACGCCTGCATCGCCTGCCGCGGGCCGGTGTTGAGCGTCCGGTTGTTGAGCCGCGTGCCGCTGCATCGCGTGGCGACCGTTGCTGCCGACGCGGGTTCGCGGACGAGTGTCGTGCTGATGCAGATTCTGTTCCAGCAGCGCTTCGGCCGCTTACCGCAGCTGCACGTGCTGCCGTTGGAGGCCGACTGGCAGGATGCCGCCGCGGACGCCGTGTTGTTGATTGGCGATCGCGCGATTCACGCACGGCAGGCGGACGCTGGCGACGCGTGGGACCTGGGTGCGGAATGGTGCCGGGCGATGGGGGTGCCGTTCGTCTTCGCGATGTGGGGAGCGCGTCCCGGGGTGAGCGTGGCAGGGCTGGACGACCTGCTGGGCGGGCTGCGGGACGGGGGCGTGGCCCACCTGGAGGCGATCGCGACGGAAGAAGCACCGCGGGTGGGTCTGGCGCGCGGTGTTTGCCTGTCGTACCTGCGGGACAATCTGCATTTCACGCTCGGTCCCGCCGAGCGCGAGGGGCTGGAGTTGTTTGCACGTTTCGCCGCGGCGCTCCGCGCGCCGCGGCTTCCGCGACACGAGGAGACCCGCAGGTTATCCGTCTCATGATTGACCACATCCTGGCCAAGGCCGTGGCGGGCGAGCGCATCACGGCGGCCGAGGGGCACACGTTGCTCGCCTCACGCCAGCTGCTGGACCTGGGCCAGGCGGCCGACGCAGTCTGTCGCCGCAAGCACCCTGAGCCGTATCGCACCTACAACATCGATCGGAACATCAACTACACGAACATCTGCACCGCCGTCTGCGACTTCTGCGCGTTCTATCGCTCACCCAAGAGTGCAGACGGCTACCTGCTGTCGCGCGACCTGCTGCTGGAAAAGATCGCCGAGACGGTCCGCCTGGGGGGCAACCAGATCCTGTTGCAGGGCGGTTTGCATCCGACCTTGCCGCTGAGCTGGTACGAAGCGCTGCTGCAGGACATCCGGCAGCATTATCCGCAGGTCAATGTGCACGGCTTCAGCCCCCCGGAGATCCATCATTTCACGAAGCTCTCCCGGCTGCCGCTGCGGACGGTGCTCGAGCGGCTGCGGGATGCGGGGTTGGGGAGTATCCCCGGCGGCGGGGCCGAGATCCTGGTCGATCGGGTCCGCCGGTCGATTACCCGGGGCAAGGTGCTGACCGACGACTGGCTCCAGGTGATGCGCGTCTGGCACCAGCTGGGCGGACACAGTTCGGCGACGATGATGTTCGGGCACGTGGAGACGCTGGCCGAGCGGATTGAGCACCTGGAGCGACTGCGGCAGTTGCAGGACGAAACCGGCGGCTTCACCGCCTTCATCGGCTGGACGATGCAGCCCGACCACACGGCCCTGGCGCACCTGCCCCATGCCAGCCCGGCGGACTATCTGCAGACGCTGGCCGTGGCGCGGCTGTATCTCGACAATTTCGCCCACCTCCAGTCCAGCTGGGTCACACAGGGGTTGAAGATCGGTCAGCTGGCCATGCTCTACGGGGCCAACGACATGGGCAGCCTGATGATTGAGGAGAACGTGGTGGCGCAGGCGGGGACCGTCCACTTCCTGACGCTCGAGCAGATCCGCGCGGCGATCACGGAGCTGGGGTTTGTGCCGCGGCAGCGCAACGTGCACTACGAGCTGGTCGGCCGGGAGCAGGAGCGACGCGCGGTCGAGGCCAACCGGCGCGGTGCAGCCGGTGCGACCGAGGCATCCGGCACATTCGTGGCAGCCGGCACGCCGGACGCCTTCTTAAGCTAAGCTGTCTTAGCAGGACGATGGTCTGGGTGCGCGGCAGCCGGGCGCCGCGGAAGGCAAGCACGGGCATGATCCACGTCGACAACCTGACGAAGGCCTATACGGATCTGCGCCGCGGTCATTTCATCGCGCTGCGCGCCGTCAGTTTCCGGGCGTTGCCCGGCCAGATCTACGGCCTGCTGGGTCCGAACGGGGCGGGGAAGACGACGCTGTTGCGGATCCTGAGCACGGTGCTGCGGCCCACGTCCGGGACGGCGGCGGTGAGCGGGTTCGACGTGACCACGCAGCCCTCGCTGGTGCGGCAGCATATCGGCTTCGTCTCGAACAACACCGCCGTGTACGACCGCATGACGGCGTGGGAGATGGTGGAGTATTTCGGGCGGCTCTACGCGATGCCGGAGGCGGTGTTGCACGCGCGGATGGAGACGATTTTTCACCGGCTGCAGATGAGCGAGTTCCGCGACGTCCTCGGCTCGAAAATGTCCACCGGCATGAAGCAGAAGGTCTCCATTGCCCGGGCCATCGTGCATGATCCCCCCGTGCTGATCTTTGACGAAGCGACGGTCGGACTCGACGTGCTGGTGGCCCGCGCACTGCTCAAGACGGTGGCCGAACTGCGGGAGCAGGGCAAGTGCGTGATCTTTTCGACTCACATCATGCGGGAGGCCGAGCGGTTGTGTGATCGGATTGCCATCATGCATCGCGGGGATATCCTGGCCGAAGGATCGCTCTTCGAATTGCTCGAGATGTATCGGGAAGTGGATTTGGAGGAGCTGTTCTTCGGCTTGATCTCGCAGCACGATGAACAGCGGCTG
>JALOQX010000079.1 GCA_025459265.1 Pirellulaceae bacterium
GTTCGAAAACGCGGGTGGCCAGCTCGGGGGCCTGCGTGTCGGACGGGTCAGCGGCGGTTACATCGACCGGGATTTGCGTGAGCCGCTCCAGGCGTGCGGTGGCGATCTTGGCGACCAGGTCGTACTGCACGTCCGCCAGCCCGACGCGCTCGTCCTGGAGATCGCCAACAATCTGATTCTTAAGCGCCGTGAGGTTTTCTTCGGTCACGACGCGGGGGTCGTCGACGAGGGCCAGTGCCGGGCGTGACACGTCACTGGCGTCGAGCAGCGGCGCGGCCGCATCCGGGCGAAAACCGGCGGCCTCCACGACGCGCAGCATCAAGTCGCGCACTTCCTGCGCCGAGACCGCCTCGCGATCGGCCAGGAAGATCCGCTCAATCTCCGACTTGAACGTCAGGAAGTCGGTGCCGACGGGCAGGCAGCCGAGATCGTCGGCCAGCGGGATGAGGTCCGCTTTGCGGAACTTGACCAGCAGTTCGTGGAATCCACGCCGGTGGCGCAGGTCGAACCATCGGTTGAGCAGCCGCTCGAGCTGGAGTTGCCGCTGCGTCGCGATCCGCAGCTCACGTTCCTGACCCAGTTCGCTCTTGGCGTACCCCTCCACGATCGACTGCAGCACCGCGTTCACGCGCCGCTGCCGGTCCGCTTCCTGCGCCAGGTTCTGCGACTCGGACATGCCCTTCGAGATCAGAAAGCCCAGGATGATCACGAAGGCGAACGTGATCTGCACCATGATGCGTTCCCACTCGATGTCGGTCTGGGGCGCAGCGCCCGGCTGGCTCCGCGCCCGATTCCAACTCGCCGGCGGCAGCGGGAAAGGGTCCATGGCAGTACCTCTCGCAGAATGTCAGGACGATTCGATGCAGCTCGATGTCGGGCCCTCGCGTCAACCGAACAGTCGCCGCCACCAGGGGCGCCGGCGGGGATGGCGCCCGGCCCTCGGCTCGCGCGCGGGAGCGACCGTGGACGGCGTGCGGACGTGTGCCGCGGCCACCGCGGAATCGGGGTCGGCGGCGGGCGGCTCCTGCTGGGCCAACTCGGACACGCTGGTGTGGATTTCCCGCAGCAGGTGCCAGGTGTCGTGCGTGTGCTGATGCGTCATCTCGAGTGATTCGCGCGCGGTTGACGCCGCGTGTTTGAGCTCGCGAAACGCCGCCTCCCCGGACATGGCGGACTCGCGGAACTTCATCGCCGTCAGGGCCATGTTCTTGAGCGGATCGTTGAGCCGATCGGGGAGCCGATCGAGCAGTTCGGTCATCCGCGCGCTCATGGCGTCGATCTGGTCCAGCCGTTTCGCGAGCTGTTTGCCGGTGCGTGTGGAGACGTCGAACGTCTGCATGGCGTGGGCGAGCCCGGCCTGCAGCCGCTCGAGGCCGGTCAGGAGTTCGGCCAGCCGCTGTGCCGCCTGCGACACGCCGGTTTCAAACGTCGCGATCTGCCCGGCAGCGTGGGTGAGCCGCGCGGTAGTCAACTCGAACTGCTCCAACCGTTCACTCGTGCGGGCAATCTGCCGGAAGAACTGTTCGGCCGCGAGCGAAGCATCCACCTCCCGCAGTTGGTGACGCCCGACCGCGCGATCGTGGAGCCAGTTGAGGGCGGGAGTAATCACGTACGCGACACCGGTCCCCACGAACGTCGACACCAAGCTCGCACACAGCAGCAGGAAGATGTCTTCCGAGAGCTGGCTGGTAGTCAACCCCTCCGGCGCCAGTCCATCACTGCCGTCAGTTGCCGGGGACTCGGCGCCGGGTCCCTCCGCGACGCGCGCAATCTGGTCCGTCAACGTTGGCCCGTTCGAAACCAGGGCGCGTGGGGAGAGTGTGGACATTTGCGCGACGGCCGCCAGCAGGAAGCTCAGCAACGTGCCCAACAGGCCGAGCCGAATACAGAGCGATTCAAAGCGCTCGGTGAACAACACGCTGTGGTAGGCCCGCGCGAAATACCCCCCGCCGTCGCGCCAGCCATACCGCAGTGTGTTGCGGGCTCCCACATATGCCAGCCGCGTGCACAGCAGGGCGAGAATCAAGGCGGAAAACGACGAGATATCCAGCCCGGAAAAGTAGTCACGCCACGATGTCGCCTGCTCGGGCATCAGCAGCACCGACGGCCGCGTATGCAGCAGGTAGGTGTCCACGCACAAGCGGACCGTGATGGCCCACAGGTACCAGAAGAAGACGGCGCCACCACCGGCCGCCAGCGACGTGGCCGCGAGGACGGCGAAGGCAATCTTGCGGGACGTGGCCCAGGTCCGCCGCTCGGCCTCAGTCAAGATCGTCGCATGCGCCGCGGAATCCCGACGCGGGCCGGCGCCTGCGGCGTCGCACGCGACGGAAGGTTGAGCCGCTTCGTGTTCCATAGGCACCCTCGTGCCTCTGATTGTAATTCCGTCTCAGTCGCGAAGCCACTCGGCCAGATGCGTGCGGATGAACGTGGTGTCCGTCCACTCCGGGTAGCTGCGGCACACGCGGTCGATCTCCTGGGCCTGCCCCGGGCTGAGCGTCTCGAGCGGATCCAGACAGGCGACTTGCTCCAGGAGCCCGTCGCGCCGCAGCACTTCGTGAATGCCCGGGATGCAGCCGGCGTAGCTGTGGGCCGCATCGAACACGGCGGCATTCATGTCGGTCACGGCGGCCGCGGCGGTCAAGAGCTCCCGCCAGTCACGCTCGTCCGGCCCTGCGGGTGCATCGGCTACCGTCCGCCACGCGTTGCGCGCGTCTGGATCGCCCGGCGTGGCTGCGGTGCGTGCCGTCGCGCGACGGCACGCGGCAAACAACGCGCACGCGGCGTGTGTCCAGACGGCCCAGTGGCCGAGCAAGCCTCCCACGATCCGTCGCGTGACGGTCCGCTCGCCCACGCGGAAGCGATACTCGGTCAACAGATCGACCACGATGTTGTCATCGTTGCCTGTGTACAGGGCGATGTCGTCGCGGCCGCTCTCGGCGACGGCCCGGACGACATCCAATGTCTGGTAGCGGCTGAAGGGCGCGATCTTGATCGCGACGACCTGCTCGATCAGGGCGAAGTCGCGCCAGAAGGCGTAATCGAGGACGCGACCGCCGACGGCCGGCTGCAGGTAGAATCCGAACAGCGGAATCACCTCGGCCACCGCGCGGCAGTGGTCGAGCAGTTGTGCGGCGGTGGCGTTCGCCATGGCTCCGAGGCTCAGCAAACCGGCATGGAAGCCGTATCGCCGTGCCCGTTCTGCTTCGCGCGTGGCCTGCGGCGTCGGACCGCAAAGGCCCGCGACCCGCACGAGCGGCTCGGCCCGCCGAGCGTCGAGCCGGCGACACTCATCGGCCGCCAGCGCCAGCAGCGGCTCGTACAGGCCAACCTGCGGATCGCGGATGGCAAACTGCGTCGTGTGCACGCCGATCGCGATTCCCCCTGCTCCCGCGCCGCTGTAGTACCGCCACAGCGCGCGCTGCCGGCGCTCGTCCAGTCGCCGCGCAGACGAAAGCGCCAAAGGGCTGGCGGGAATCACCACGCCGCGCTGCAGAAGCGGGCGCACGTCGGCCAACGTGACGTCGCACATACGGTGCTCCCTCATCCCGTCTGCAGTGGGTGGCTGGAGTCGAGCGTCAGCTCGCCTCCAGCTCTTCGCAGCTGGGGGCTCACTTCGTTCGTCCCCAGCCACCCCCATTGTCAGCTGTGACAGAGCACAAGCTTCCTGCGCGACTGACCGGCGCGTAAGGAGCGCTACTCCACCAGGCCGCGCAGGTCGACTTCCAGGCTCTTGTTCTCCGCCAGCATTTCGTCCCAGGTCAGCAGGTCATTGCGGCGTGCCGCTTCGCGGCCGAGGATCGTCGTCAGCGTCGCGTCAACGCTGGGCACCACGGTCGGGTTGTCATACCGGCCCTCGCTCACACTGCGGTAAAAAGTCTCGACGTTGGCGTGCATGCCGGCCGTGTAGATGTCAGGGCTTTCACCCCCCTTGTACGATTCCTTGTTGCTGTGGATCCAGACTTTCTTGCTGTAAGCCGTCTCGATGAACCCGAGGCTGCCGTGCCCGTTGCAGACGATCCCGTCCTCGCGCAGGTTAGGCAGATGTTCGGCTCGGTGGGTCATGAGGAACGAGCCAGGGAACTGATACGTCAACGAGTACACGCGTGGGGCGTTGCTCGTGATGTGTCCGGCGCCGCGGCGGGCGCAGCCCAGGGCGCACAACGGGCGCTGGCCGGCGATCCACAGCGCGACGTCCACGGCATGGATGTCGAAGTTCACCAGCAGGCCGCCGCCGAGCTCCTCATCGTTGACCCAGATCAACCCCTGCAGGCGACTGGCGATCGTGTCTGTCTTGGGCGGGTCGGCAAACCCTTCGGTGCCGCAGACGACTTCCACCAGGGCCAGCTCGCCAATATCGCCCGCATGCACGCGGCGGATCGCTTCCTGATAGAACGCATCCGTCCGCGTCTGGAAGTCGCACAGGAAGACGCGTTTTTCCTGGGTCGTGCGGTGAGCCATCTTCTCGACACGCAGCGCGCCGGGCACGTCGCACGCCAGCGGCTTGGCGATGTAGATGTGGCAACCCGCCGCGGTCGCCGCCTCGACGTGGTCCGGAAACGCGTAAGGGGGCGTCTCGAGAAACACGGCTTCGACCTGACTGTCGATCAGACGCCGGTATCCCTGGAGCCCGGAATAGCGCCGGTTGGCGGGCACGCCCAATTCCTCGCCGACGCTCTGCGTCACCTCGGGGAAGTAGTCGGCCACGGCCGTGATTTCGTAGCCGCCATGGCCGTGCACGTGCCGGGCAATCCAGGCCCCGCGACCCCCCAAGCCGACACATCCCACCTTGATCCGCGAATTGGCGGCCGTGCCGAAAGCCTGCGCGGGGCTCAAGCACGCCGCCGAGGCGGCGGCACCGGCCGTCACCGCGAGAAACCTCCGTCGGGAGTACGGGCGAGACCGATTCATCGAACTCGATGTGTCCTGCACCACGGCGACTCTCCTGGGGTCTGAAGGTGTCTGGACCGGTGTTCTAACGCTGCGCACGTGCGATTTCATAACAGAGGACGGCGCCGTGGCTCGGCACGCTCGCCACATCTCCCGTGAAAATCAGCTCCGCGTTCTCCACGCGCGTCGGCACCTGCGCCACGCGCGCCCCGCTGGTCGAGAGGGCCCAGACCTGCAGTCCCTGCGGCTCAGCCACGCGCAGCCGCACCTCGACCTGGCCGGCCCGCACCAGATGCGGGAGACGCCCCCAGGCCAGGAGCGTTTGTCGGGCGCGCTCGGCGTACTCGATCTCCGTGTTCTGCAGGTCGGTCAGATGGGTCAGGAGCAGGCGGCCACTGCGCGCGATCGGCTCGTCGTCCAACGCGCTGACCCACACCGTGGCCGGCGCGCCGGAGATCGCGGCGGTCAACCCGTGGCGGGTCCGAATCGTCTCCCCCTCGGGCGCGAATCCGCCGGCGGTGCGGGGAGTGTCCAGCGTGAGCACGTCGCGCGGGGCATCGATCGTGATCTCCCCGGTCTCGCTCTGATAGATCTGGCGGCGCGGGTCGGTGGGATTGCCGGCGGCGATCAGGCCGCGCTCGCGCAACAGTGCGTCGATCTGGTCGCGGGATGCCGCATACGGAGCTCCGACGTCGGCGATCGGTCCGGCGGCATAGGCGGCCGCGGGAGTGCCCCAGCCCAGCGGCAGGACGACGTCGTGCGGCAAAGCCGCCGCCGGGTCCGGGACGACACGCGTCCCCACGCGCGTGATCCAGGCCGCCCAGTGCCAGGGGGCGGCCAGGTTCGGCAGCTTCGGCGGCAGCTGCCGCCAGTCGTCCGGCGTCATGACCAGCGCGACGCTGTGCGGCGCGGGCTGCAGGTCGCCCCGCAGAAACAGGCACAAGCTCGCACGCTCCGCCGCCTGACTCAACGGATCGCTGGCCATATTGAAGTAGTCCATCCGCCCCGGTTCGAACAGATCGTCGCGGTTGTGGGAATAGGCAAAGCGCCAAATCGCGCCCCAATCCTGCAGCGCCCCCATGGCCCCGGTCAGGATGCCGCCCACGCCCCGGTAGCGTCCCGGTCCGGAGTAGTTGTACTCCGAGAGGGTGAACGGGCGGTCAAACAGCCGCGTGAACGTGATATGTCGCCCGCCCGTGGCACCACCCGCCACAGGGCTCGTGTTCGAGCACCGGCTCGGCAGCCGCCACGACTGCTCGAGAAACTCCGGGTGGTCGACGTAGAAGTGGTCGTCGACGTAGTCCATCTCGGCCCGCACCTGCTGCGTCACCGCATGATTGGTCCAGGCGTTGAGATTGGTCAGCAACGCCCGCACCCCCAGTTCTTCGCGCAGGAACCGGGCTGCTCGCACGAAGAAATCATGGTCCACGCCGGTCAGGTAGCAGATCAGATCCCGCGCGCGCAGATCCTGGTCATAGATATTGCCTTCCAGCCGGACGGTTCCCTTCGCTGGGTCCTCGTTGTCCTGAAGAACCGCGCCCCACGCCGCGGCCAGACCCGCGCGGTCACGATACCGCGTGAGCAGCCAGTCGTTCCACCCGCGCTGAAACTCCGGCACCTCGCGGATCAGATTGATGTAGTTCCCCAGGTTGCCCTCATTGATCAGGCTCAACCAGGCCAGCCCCGGATCGTCCGTGTAGGCGCGACCGGTGTAAGGGTTGACATGGGTGAGCAGATTTCGGGTGAACGTCTTCCAGTTCTCATAGGCCCCCGGGTGGTTCGTGGCCAGCACTTTGAAGGCGTTCATCTGGTCCCGGCGACCGGCGGGGAAGTTGGGCAGCAGGGCCGCGATGTTCACGGGACGTGACACGAACAGGTCGGTCGTGACGTAGATGCCGCGCTTGGTGAGCGCCGCGAAGAGGTAGTCCAGCTGATCGAGCTTCTGCGGATCCAGCCGCGTCCGGTCCGGACTCTCCTGCGTCAATTCGCCTTCGTAATGGTGGAACCGGACGGTGTTGTAGCCCAAGCGTCGAAACCGTTCGGCCAGCTGGTCCGAGCGCTCGTGCGTCAGGTAGTGCGCCGAGAAGCACAGGTTCACACCGTAGAAGCGGACCGGTTGATCGGGCTGTTTTTCGAAGCGAAACGTACCGTCGGAGTGGGCCTGTAGCCAGCCATAGTGGCCCGCCGGAGCGGCGTGGGGCCACAGGTGAGCGAAATCCAACGCCGAGCCGGCGTCGATATCGAGCTGCAGCTTGAGCGGAATCCAGTCGTTGCCGGCTGCAATGGTCACCGGCGCGTCGTGTTCGACCTTGATCCCGCCGGCAGCTGCCAGGGTGAAGCCGAGCGTGACGGACTGATCTTTACGAAACGGCGCCTGGGGCGTCGAGGACGTGGAGATGCGGAGGACGAACGACGGACCCCACTGGCGATTGTCCTGGAGCAGGATGTGTGTCGGCTGGGGGAAGTCGAAGGTGAGTGCTTCGCCGCTGGCGAGCGTGAGTTTGAGCGTGCGGACCGCCCCGCTGAAGAGGCTGATGGCGCCGAATTCGGCCGGAAACGTACCGCTCTGCGCGTCGGCCTGCCACCGGCCGCCGGCCAGGGCCGCAATCGGGAAGTCGGACGCGACGTGCAGGGAATTGAGTACGACGTCCTCTTGCGGTGTGAAGACGTACGTGGCCTGCAGGCGCTGCCCGGCCTGGACGATTGTCACCAGCCCCCGAATGGCCTGCCGGGCAGGCGTCGCAAGTCGCAGCGCGTGCGCCGGCGGGTCGACCGAGGGCTGGGCATCGTGGCCGGCCTCGGCACCACGCCACTGGCTGTCAAACAGGCCGGCGCGGAGTTCGAGAAGCGTTGTGTGGCCGCGGGCGAGCCGGACCGCGCCATCGCGGGACACGACGGCCTGAGCGGGCTCTGCGCCCCGGGCCGAGGGCACCACGAGCAGCAGCAGCGACAAGCACAGCGGTGCAAGGACACGTGTCATCAGATGTCACTCCCTGTCTCACGTCGCCACCGGCAGGCGGCGGTGATCACTTCCTGCGAAAGAGCCTGTTCCATAGCGGATGGCCGGCCCGCACATCGGCTTCGATCATTCGCCAGGAGAGCGCTTCACGGATCCGGGCCGCCATCTCCCGGCACTCCCGTGCCCGCTGCGGGTCGCCGCGTCGTTCGTGCGTTTCGGCCAGTGCTTCCCAGCCCGGCGCGAACATGTCATTGATGTGCACGCAATGTTCGAACTGGTGTTCAGCCTCCTCCGGAAAGCCGTTCTTGAGCAAGTCGCGGCCCCGCGCGTAGTGCGTCTCCAGGTCGGACAGCTCGGTGTCGACTTTCAGTCGGATGGCGTGTTCACTGGTCATCGTCAGCAGGGAGCAGGGGAGCTGCGTCGCCGTCTTCTCCGCGACGCTCCCGGCGAACATCCGCCACAGTCCGCCACGTCCCGCCGAGCCAATCACGAGAAGCTCGGCCTGCAGCTCCCGCACGGCCGCCTGGATCTGCTCGGACGGGTCACCCCGCCGCACCGACTGTTCCCAGGTGACGTCGTGGAAATCGAAGCGGCGCAGAAACTCGGCGAACCGCTCGCTTTGCACGCGGACGTGCGCCGCCTCCGCCGCTTCGTCCACGCTCAGCAGCAGTGACGTCCAACCGGTCAGAAGCGGCACGACGGTCAGCACGTGCAGGCGGGCTCCGAAGTGCCGGGCCAGATGGATGGCGTTCCCCAACGCGCGCTCCGACGCCGCGGACAGATCGACGGGGCATAGAATCACGCGCGGGAGAAGCCCGACGGTCGACTTGACCAGCCAGACGGGTTTCGCAGCGCTCCGCCGCACGTTGGCCGCCGTCATTCCCAAGGGCAGGCCCGTGCTCGCCTCGTTGCTCGACGCCTTGATCATGATCAGATTCACATCATGCTCGTCGGCACGCGTGACGATTCGCTCCGCGGGCATGCCTTCGTCGACCAGAACGGAATGGACCGGCGCACCGGCTGCGACCAGCGTCTGGCGGCACGCGTCCAGGCGCGCTTGCGCGCTGGCCTGCGCGGCGTCCAATAGCCCGGCCGTGTCGGCCAAGGACGATTCACCCGACAGCGGCAACACGTACTGCAAAATCACCTCGGAACGAAACCGGCTGGCCAGCGCCGCCGCCAGTCGCAACATGTCGTCGGTGCCGTCCGAGAAATCGACGGGCACCAGAATCTTCTCGAGAAGCTGCATCGTGTCCCCCGTGTCTCACGCCCAGATCGCCGCCCTGTGGAACGATCCTCCGCACCCCGCAGCCGACGCCCCCGACGTCGGCTGGCCGACACTCCTGCGGGTCCCGTCCCCCGCACCATCCGGGTGCACGTCATCGTACTCTCCTAAGCGGGGGACACAAGCCAGGATGGCAGCCAGGCCATGTAGACACTGCTGACAGCGTGGGGCAAGATACACACACGCGTGCAACGGGACCCGCGGCGGGCGCGGTGGTCCCACCGTGGATCTCCACACCGCCGGACGGTTGGCAGTCAACATGAGGATCGATCGATGCTGGTACGACGCATTATGATGTGCTGCTGCGGCTGGATTATTGGAGCGGGCATCGTGACGCTGGGAACGCGAGCCATGGCAGCTGATGACGTGCTGGTGTTCGTGTCCGCGTTTGCCGCCGGCGACGAGGGGGCGATTCATGCGTATCGCGTCAACACCGGGACGAGCCACTGGGAACTGCTGCATCGCACCACGGACGTGGAGCATCCGTTTTTCCTCGCCCTGGCTCCCGACGAAAGGACGTTGTACGCGATTCACGCGCCCGGCGCATTTGGCGGCGCTGCTGACGAGTACGTTGCGGCCTACGACATTCGTGACGCGAACGGTCAGCTCCAGTTGCTCAACCGGCAGTCCACTCGCGGTTCCGCGTCGTGTTACCTGGATGTCGACGCGAGCGGAAAGACGGTCGTCGTGGCCAACTACAACACCGGCAGCGTCGCCGCCCTGCCCCGACTGAGCGATGGATCGCTCGGCGAAATCACCGCGTTCGTACAGCACCGGGGCCGCAGTGTCGATCACGAGCGGCAGGAGGGGCCGCATGCGCATTGCGCCGTGGTCAGTCCCGATAATCGCCTCCTGCTGGCCGCGGATCTGGGGCTCGATCAGGTGTTGGTGTACCAGTTGGATGCGAGCCGGGCGCAGCTCACTCCGCACCTGCAGCCGTTTGTCCGCACCGCGCCCGGGACCGGACCGCGCCATCTTGTGTTCCATCCGGGCGGTCACAGCCTGTATGTGATCAACGAACTGGCGGGTTCCATTACGCACTTCTCGTACCTCGGCGAGAGCGGTTTCCTGGTGGAACGCGAGACGGTCCCCACGCTGCCCAGCGACTACGCAGGGGAAAACCTCTGCGCCGATTTGAAGGTCACGCCGGACGGCAAGTTCCTCTACGGCACGAATCGCGGCCATGACAGTATTGCGGCGTACCGCATCGACGCCGACGGCCGGTTGACCCACGTGGCAACCGTCCCCAGCGGCGGTGCCGGACCACAGAACCTGGCCATTACGCCCGACGGCCGACTGCTGCTCTGTGCCAACATGCCCGGGAACCAGGTGACCCTGTTCCGCATCGATGCCGAGCATGGCACGCTCGCCCCCATCGGACGGCCGATCCCTGTACCGAGCCCGTCGTGCATCCTGCTGCGCTGAGCCGCCCCGCGCCGCGCGCGTGGCCGCGATGATCAGCTTGTCGTCGCCTGCTAGGCGCAGGTTGGCCGATTCTTGGCCGCGGTCCCACCCGCCCGTATTCGGTTGGCTGCGGACGACCCCGACCCACAAGCGATCCTCTCCGGTGGCCAGTCGACCGTCGACTGACTCGGGCGAAAAGAACCTGAAGTACCCCCGGGCAAGCCGGGCGGATCGTGGATCAAAGTAGTCATCACGCTCCGCGTGATGACATGCTCTCGCGGAGCGAGAGGACTACAGTCCCCTGGAGGATAGGGGCGCAGGGGCGGGACGGGGGGACGGATCTGTTTAACCGCTGGGCCAGAGGTCCGCCGTCAGGCGGACGGCGGCCCGCGCGCTGCAGGCCGGCGGCCCGCACCTGCACCCGTGCCAGACGACACGCAGCGCTCATCCTGGACATCCTGTCCATCCTGTCAACAAGAGCCAGTCACGTCCGTCACCGCCGGTTGGGGGCGGCCTCGGCCCGTCGCCGGTGCGGCAGATGTGGCGCACAGCCCCAACGGCGCTGGGATCATCGGCGGGTGTTGGTGGCGGCCGTGGCTTCGGCTAGGATGGGAGGAGGCTGTGACGCTTTCGTTTCGGAGAGTGAAAGGTGCGCACATGGATCGTGGGATCGCGTGGGTGTTGTGTCTGGCGGCGTGCGTCCTGGCGGGAACCCAGGTCGCGGGAGCAGCGGACGGGGACGACGCGGGGGCCGCACGCCCACTCTCGTTCAACCGCGACATTCGGCCCATTCTGGCGGACAAGTGTTTTGCCTGTCATGGGCAGGACGCGAAGGCGCGTGAGGCGGACCTGCGACTCGACACGCTCGAAGGCGCCACCGCGGACCTGGGTGGCTCGCAAGCGATCGTGCCTGGCGACCCGGACGCCAGTGCGCTGTGGGAACGCATCTCCAGCGACGACGAGGACGTCGTCATGCCGCCGCCCGACGCGCACAAGCCGATGACGGAGGCCGAAAAAACGCGGTTGCGGCAGTGGATCGAGCAGGGGGCGCCGTATCAGAAACACTGGGCGTTCGAGCCGATCGAGCGGCCCGCACCGCCCAGCGGGCCGGGCGCGACGCACCCCGTGGATGCGTTTCTTGCGGTCCCGCTGCAGGCAGCGGGACTCACGCCCCAGCCGGTAGCCGATCGTGCGACGTTGATTCGGCGCGTCGCGTTCGCCCTGACCGGATTGCCGCCCACGTTGAGCGAGGTGGACGCGTTCCTGGCCGACGATTCCCCGCAGGCCTACGAACGGATGGTGGACCGGTACCTGGCCTCGCCGCGCTATGGCGAGGAGATGGCTCGCCACTGGCTGGACGTGGCCCGCTATGCCGACACCCACGGGCTGCATTTAGACAACGAGCGACAGATGTGGCTCTACCGCGATTGGGTCGTGAACGCGTTCAATCAGAACCTGCCCTTCGACACGTTCTCGCTCTGGCAAGTGGCGGGCGACCTGCTGCCGGATCCGACCCCGCAACAGCTCGTGGCCACCGGGTTCAATCGCTGCAACGTGACCACCAGCGAAGGGGGCGCGATCGACGCGGAATTCGCTTATCGGTATGCCGTGGAGCGGACGACCACCGTGGCCCAGGCCTGGCTGGGACTGACCGCCGGCTGTGCCGTCTGTCACGACCACAAGTACGATCCGCTGCCCATGCGGGAGTTCTACGAACTGTACGCCTTCTTCAACGACGCGGCCGATCCACCGATGGACGGCAACATCAATACGACGCCCCCGTTTCTGAAGGTGCCGACGCCGGAGCAGCGGGCGGCGGGCGAGTCTGCGGCGCACATTGAACAACAGGCCCGGCAGTGGCTCATGTCGCTCGCCACGTTGACCGAGTACCGCGATCCCGCCGCGGTCGGCGACCCGGACGCCCGGCGTCCAGTCAGCGAAGTACTGTTTGACGACGCGTTTCCTCCCGGGGCGGTCACGCGCAGTTCGTCACGCAATGCGATTCGGTGGGTCGTCGACCCGGTCCCAGGTGCCGCGGCGGGACGCCGGGTGATTCGCCAGGCCCACGCCGTCGACTGCGACGACACGGTGGAGTTCAAGTTGCGTCCCATGGTCGTACCGCACGATGCGCGTGTGGAATGGCAGGTGCGTGTGGCGGCTCCCGACATCCCCGAATCGCTGCGGCTGACGGCTCTGGGGCGTGGCAGCGTGACGTGGCAACGGGACGGCGAGACGCTGGTGCGGGAAGGCCACGCGGAGTCGCCCGTTCCGGCCGGGGCCTGGGTGCGGCTGAGTGTGCCGGCGGCCGACCTGGGCCTGCAGCCGGGCGATCGGCTCGAGGGGGTGACGCTGGCGCAGCGTGGCGGCGTCGTGGACTGGGACGAGTTGATTCTCTCGGGCCAGTCGGCGCCGGCCGTCGACCCGCTGGAGTCACTGACCGCGTGGCGCAAGATGTTGGGACAGGCGATTCCGCCCGAGCTGCCCGCCGAGCTGCATCCGTTGATTCAGGGCGGAGCTGACAAGGAGTTGTCTGCCGAGGACGCGCTCAAGCTGCGGACGTATTACGTCGCGCTGATTGCCCGCCCGGTGACCGCCGAGCTGGCCACGGCGCGGCAGATCTGGGAGGCGGCGCGGATCGCCCGGCTGGTGGCCGACGAATCCGCCGCGGGCACGTTTATCTATCGGGACCAGGCGACGCCGCGCGAGTCGTTTGTCATGCTGCGCGGGCAGTATGACAAACCGGGCGATCCCGTCGTGCCGGGGGTGCCGCGCGTGCTGCCGCAGATTGCCAAGCCGGATCCGACCGCGCGCCTGAATCGGCTCGACCTGGCGCAATGGCTCGTCGCCGCTGAAAACCCCTTGACGGCCCGCGTGATTGCCAACCGGTTCTGGCAGCAGTTCTTTGGCACGGGACTGGTCAAGACGAGTTATGACTTCGGGACGCGGGGCGATCCGCCGTCGCATCCGGAACTGCTGGACTATCTGGCCTCCGAGCTGCGCGAGACGGGTTGGGACGTCAAACGCTTCGTGAAATGGCTGCTCCTGTCAGACGCGTTCCAGCGCGATGCGCTCGCGACGCCGGAAATGCTCGCACTCGATCCCGCGAATCGGCTCCTGGCGCACGGGCCCCGCTTCCGGCTGGACGCGGAGCAGGTCCGGGACAACGCGCTGTACGTCAGCGGGCTGCTGAACCTCGAGATGGGCGGACCGGGCGTACGTCCCTACCAGCCGCCCAACATCTGGGAGCCCGTGGGATACGCCGACAGCAACACGCGGTTCTACCTCCAGGACCACGGCGGGTCGCTGTATCGTCGCAGCCTCTACGTGTTCCTCAAGCGGACCGCGCCGCCGCCGTTCATGTCGAACTTCGACGGTCCGAATCGCGAGCAGTCCTGCCTGGTGCGGGAACGCAGCAACACGCCGCTGCAGGCGTTGCAGCTGATGAATGACGTGCAACACGTCGAAGCGGCGCGCGCGCTGGCCGAACGGGCGCTGAGCGAGGGAGGCGGGTCGTGTGAAGACCGGATTACGTTCCTCTACCGCACCGTGCTGGCGCGTCCCCCCTCACCCGATGAACTGAACATTGTCCGCGCCGGGCTGGACCGGCAGCGGGCGTTGTACGCAGCCGAACCGCACCGGGCGACCGAACTGGTGGAGACGGGGGAATCCGCGCCGCGCCGGATCGCCTCGGACATTGATACCGCGGCGTGGACGATGGTGGCTAACGTCCTGCTGAACGCGGACGAATCGCTCAATCGCAACTGACCCGGGGCCGCCGGCGCGCGGCCAGGATCACAGCAGACAGGACAGAATCATGGACCCGTGGTTGGAGCAGCAACAGCTGTTGACGCGGCGGAGCTTCTTCGGATCGGCCGGCATCCGCCTGGGCGGGCTGGCGTTGTGGCTGCTGGGGACCCGCGCCGCCGCGGGCGGCGCGGCCGACGGCGGTGTCGCGCGGAGTCACCCGCCGCTGCCCGGTCTGCCGCACTTCCCCCCCAAGGCCGATCACCTCATTTATCTGCATATGAACGGCGGGCCGGCGCAGCAGGACCTGTGGGACTACAAACCGCAGTTGGCCGAGTTCTTTGACAAGGACCTGCCGGACAGCGTGCGGATGGGACAGCGCATCACGACGATGACCAGCGGCCAGTCGCGTCTGCCGGTGGCCCCCTCCATCTTCAAGTTCGCGCAGCACGGCAACAGCGGCACCTGGGTCAGCGAGTTGCTCAGTCACACCGCCCGGTGCGTGGACGATATCGCGCTGGTCAAGACCGTCCACACCAACGCCATCAATCACGACCCGGCCTGCACGTCCGTGATGACGGGGAGCGAAGTGCCGGGAAAACCGAGTCTGGGTTCGTGGCTGGCCTACGGATTGGGAAGTGACAACGACGATCTGCCGGCCTTCGTCGTGCTGACTCCGAACTGGAAATCCGGCGCCGCAGCGCAGGCGCTCTTCACACGCATGTGGTCCAGCGGTTTTCTGGCCAGCAACTACACGGGCGTCGTGTTGCGGCACGTGGGTGATCCCGTCCTGTACGTGCAGAATCCCCCCGGCATCGGCGCCGAGGAGCGTCGCGCCATGCTCGACACGCTCGGAGAACTCAACCGGCTGGCCCTCGGGCGGTACGGCGATCCGGAAACGCAGACGCGCATCGCACAGTACGAAATGGCGTTTCGCATGCAGACCAGCGTGCCGGACCTGACGGACACCAGCGGCGAGACGCAGGAGACACTGGACCTCTACGGACCGGACGTGACCAAGCCCGGCACGTTCGCCGCCAGCACGCTCTTGGCGCGGCGGCTGGTCGAGCGCGGCGTGCGCGTGGTGCAGATCCTCCACCGCGGCTGGGACCAGCACGGCAACCTGCCGCGCGATCTGCGGGCCCAGTGCGAGGACACGGACCAGCCGACGGCAGCCCTCCTGCAGGACTTGAAACGCCGCGGGTTGCTCGAGCGGACGGTCGTGGCCTGGGGGGGCGAGTTCGGGCGGACGGTGTACTCCCAAGGGACGCTGACCGCCACGGACTACGGGCGCGATCATCATCCGCGCAACTTCTGCATGTGGCTGGCCGGCGCGGGCATCCGCGGCGGACAAGTGTACGGCGAAACCGACGATTTCAGCTATAACGTTGTCGATCGCCCAGTGCATGTGAACGACTTCAATGCCACGCTGCTGCACTGTCTGGGGATTGACCACCTGCGCTTCACCGTCAACTTCCAGGGGCTCGATCAGCGGCTCACCGGGGTGGAAAACCCCCGCGTGATTCCGGAATTGCTGGCCTGACCAGTACCCCTGTCTGGCCGTGTTCGAGGGAACGAGCCACCCACACAGGTTGGGGGTGGTCAAAAGGGGGTCGCGGGCTATAGAAAGAGAACAATCTGCCGCGACACGTCCGCGCCAGGAGTTCGGGGTGCCGCGCTCCACCTGCCCAACTGATTCGTCCCGCCGTGACTGGAACAAGGCTCTGACCATGTCCCGACGCAGTCTGCTGATTCTGCCACTTCTGTTGGTCGGCGTGCTCCGTGGTGGAGTGGGCCCGGCTTGTGCCGCCGAGCCGTCGCTCAGCGCGCGGGACTGGCCGCACTGGCGCGGTCCGCAGCAGAATGGCGTGTCCATGGAACGCAACTTGCCCGACACGTGGTCGTTGGACGGCGAGAACCTGCTGTGGCGCAAGCCCGAGTATGCCACGCGCTCGACGCCCGTCGTGCTGGACGAGCGTCTCTACGTCGTCTGTCGCTCTCACCCGGAGACGACCCAGGAAGGTGAAAAGGTCGTGTGCGTCCGTGCGGACACGGGCGAGCTGATCTGGGAGACCGTCAATAACGTGTTCTTGTCGGACGCGCCGGCCGAACGCGTCGGGTGGTCCAGCGTGGTAGCGGATCCCGAGACCGGCAACGTGTACGTGCTGGGGTTGGGCTGCTACTTCCAATGCCTCGACGGCCGGACGGGCGAAGTGCTGTGGGCACGATCGATGAGTGAAGAATATGGGATGTTATCCACGTACGGCGGGCGGACCAACTTCCCCATCGTCTTCGAGGATCTGGTGATCATCAGCGGCGTGACGACCGGCTGGGGTGATCTGGCGGTGCCCGCCCATCGTTTTGTGGCGTTCGATAAGCGCACCGGGGATGCGGTGTGGTTGGCCAGCACGCGCCCACGGCCGGAGGACACGACATACTCGACGCCGATCGTCACGTGCTTTGCCGGTCAGGCGGCGATGGTCGTCGGGGGCGGCGACGGCTGGCTCTACGCGCTCCAGCCGCGCACCGGTGCGATGATCTGGGAGTACCACGCGTCGAATCGCGGCATCAACACGACCCCGCTGGTGCACGAGGGGATCGTGTACTGCGGGCATTCGGAACAGAACGCGGACAGCCCGGATGTGCTCGGGGCCCTGTTTGCGCTGGATGGACGCCGGACGGGGACCGTGACGGAATCCGATCTGCTGTGGAAGATCCCGGCGCGGACCGTAGGGAAGAGCGCGCCGCTGCTGGTGGACAACCGGCTCTACGCGGTGGACGATGGTGCCAAGTTGTGGATCATGGACCCCCACACGGGCGCGGACATAGCCTCTCAGAAGCTGGGAACGCGGATGACGGGCAGCCTGGTCTATGGCGACGGGAAATTCTACGTGGGAGAAGAGACCGGCCGCTGCTACGTGCTCAAGCCGAGCGAAAAAGGGGTCGACACGGTGCACCGCCTGCGGCTCAATGGCGAAGAGATTCTCGGGTCGCCGAGCATTTCGCGCGGCCGCGTCTACCTGCCGACCAATGCCGCTCTGTACTGTCTCGGCACGGGAGCCCCATCGGCGGACGCGGACCCGTTGCCCCCACAGGCGGAGGAATCGCCCGTGGCAGAGGATCCGCAGCCGGCCCGCCTGCAGGTGGTGCCGGTCGAAGGGTTGATCGAGTCTGGTCAGTCATTGCAGCTGGCGGCGCGGCTGCTCAACGCGCGCGGCCAGCGGCTGGAGGACGTGCCCGTCTCGTGGACCGTGGAAGGTCCGGCTACAGTTGATGCGCAGGGGAAGCTCGTCGCCCACACTGACAGCACACACGCGGTGGTGACGGTGACCGCGCGGGGGAGCGGGCAGGAAGGTACCGCCCGCGTGCGTGTCGTTCCGTCGCTGCCCTGGACCTTTGACTTCTCAGATGGACAGGTCCCCGCCACCTGGATCGGGGCCAAGGTTCGCCATCAGGCGCGCGAGCTGGAAGGCGAGCCGGTCCTGGTGAAGGTGTCGACCGTACCGAAGGGGACGCGGAGCCAGCTGTGGATGGGGCCCACGACGTTGCACGATTACACGATCGAAGCCGACTTCCTGGCCACCGAAAAGAACGCCAAACTCCCGGACATGGGATTGATCAACCAGCGGTACACGTTAGTCATGAACGGCCTGCAGGAGCTGCAGATTCGGTCGTGGACGTCGCGGCTGGAGCTGCGCTTTGCCAAGACCATCCCCTGGAGCTGGCAGGCGGGCACGTGGTACCGAATGAAGTTCCGCAGCGAGAACGACGAAGGGCGGGCGGTGCTGCGCGGCAAAGTCTGGCCACGCGACGGGATCGAGCCGGCCGACTGGTCGATCGAGGCGGCCGACGCCACACCGAACACCGTGGGCAGTCCCGGCATGTTCGGCAACGCGAGTGATGCCGAATTCTACATCGACAACGTCAAGGTTTACGCCAACCCATGACTTACGCGATTGAGCCAAGGAACCGTGATCTCATGAACGCTTTCGTCCTGCGCGCCTGGCTGGTTTTGGCTGGCGGCTGTGTTGTTTCTGTCCCAGGCACGTGGGCCGCCGAGAAGAGCGATTTTGATCCGACCCGGGAGGCGCTGGCTCATATCGCCAGCACGCAGGTCGACCCGCATGACTGGCCGCAGTGGGCCGGCTCGCCGTCGCGCAACAACGTGCCCGAGGGGACGAACATTCCCACCGACTGGGACATCAAATCGGGCGCGGGCATCAAGTGGTCGATTGGGCTCGGCTCCGAGACGTACGGGAACCCGGTGGTGGCCAACGGGAAGGTGTACGTCGGCACCAACAACGCCGCAGGGTATCTGGAACGCTATCCCGGCAAGGTCGACCTGGGCGTGCTGCTGTGCATCGACGCCGCCACCGGCAACTTCCTCTGGCAGCACAGCAGTGAGAAACTGCCGACCGGTCGCGTGCACGACTGGCCGAACCAGGGAATCTGTTGCGCGCCGCTGGTCGAAGGGGATCGCCTGTGGTACGTCACCAGCCGGGGTGAAGTCGTGTGCCTGGACACGGAAGGATTCCGTGACGGGGAGAACGACGGACCGGTTCGTGACGAGCCGAATGAGAACCAGGATGAAGCGGATGTGATCTGGAAGTTGGACATGATGAAGCAGCTCAAGGTGTCGCAGCACAACATGTGCAGCTGCAGCGTGACGGCGGCGGGCGATCTGCTGTTCGTCAACACGTCCAACGGCGTGGACGAGAGCCACGTGACGCTGCCGAGTTTTGACGCGCCGAGCTTCCTTTGCGTGCGCAAGTCGACGGGGGACGTGCTGTGGACCGACAATTCCCCCGGCCGCAACATCCTGCACGGGCAGTGGTCGTCCCCGGCCTACGGCGTGCTGGGCGGCGTGCCGCAGGTGATTTTTGGCGGCGGCGACGGCTGGCTCTACAGCTTCGCCGCGGAAGGGGCCAACGGCCAGTCCCAGCTGCTGTGGAAATTCGACTGCAACCCGAAGGCGTCGAAGTACCTGTTGGGCGGCCGCGCGACGCGCAACCACATCATCGCCACGCCGGTGATCTATGACGGTCTGGTGTACGTGGGCGTGGGGGAGGATCCCGAGCATGGCGAAGGGGAGGGACATCTGTGGTGTATCGACCCGACCAAGCGGGGCGACGTGAGTCCGACGATCGTGTACAACGTGAAGGACCCGCAGACGCCGGTGCCGCACAAGCGGCTGCAGGCGCTGGTGGCCGAGGAGGGGGACTTCGAGCGCGACAACCCGAACTCCGCGGCCGTCTGGCACTATATTGGCGAGAATCCGAAGGAGTTCGAGCAGACGATGCACCGCACATGCGGCACGGTCGCCATTCAGGACGACCTGCTGTTCGTGGCCGACTTCAGTGGCCTGTTCCACTGTCTCGACGCGAAAACGGGCAAGGCGTATTGGACCCACGATATGCTCGCCGCCTCGTGGGCCTCGCCGCTGATCGTGGAAGACAAGGTCTACATCGGTGACGAGGACGGGGACATTTCGATCTTCACGCTGGCCAAGGAGTGCGAGTTGCTGGCCGAGATCAACATGGGGAGTGCCGTCTATACGACGCCGATCGTGGCCGGCAATGTGCTCTATATCGCCAACCGCAACCGGCTCTTTGCGATCGAACAGGGTGCCTCCAGCGCGCCGGCGAAATAGACGGGCGCGCGCTGACTCGTGCCGTGGGGAGTGATGTCGATGGAAACGACTGCCGGTCCGCAGTCCGCGCCGCGGCTGACGTTGGTCCAATGGACCGTCTGCGTGATCGCGGCGATCGGGTTCATGTTCGACATCTATGAGCTGCTCATGCTGCCGCTCATCCTGCGCCCGGCCCTCGTGGACCTGGTGGGTGCGCAACCGGGTTCGCCGACGTTCGAGTTCTGGGTGGGGGTGCTGTTCTTCGTGCCGGCCATGGTCGGGGGTGTGTTCGGTCTGCTGGGCGGCTACTTGACTGACCTGTGGGGTCGCCGACGTGTGCTGGTGATGAGCATTCTCCTGTATGCGTTCTCGGCCTTGGCGGCCGGCTTTTCGACGTCGATTGAGATGCTGTTGTTCTTCCGCTGCACGACGTTCATCGGTGTGTGTGTCGAGTTTGTTGCGGCGGTGGCCTGGCTGGCCGAGTTGTTTCCGGTCCCCAAACAGCGCGAAGCGGTGCTGGGCTTCACGCAGGCCTTCTCCTCGCTGGGGGGCATCCTGGTGACCGGTGCCAATTATCTGGCGGTGCATTACGGCGAGCAGCTGCCGGCGATCATGGGGGGCCACGAGGCCTGGCGGTACACGTTGATTTCCGGCGTGATCCCGGCCATCCCGCTGATCGTGATTCGTCCGTTCCTGCCGGAGTCACCGCAGTGGGCGGCCAAGAAGGCGGCTGGCACGCTGCGCCGCCCGAGCCTGGGCGCGCTCTTTGCGCCCGACCTGCGGCGCACCACGGTCGTCACGACGCTCATGTTCGCCTGCAGCTACGGAGCTGCGTTCGGTGCGCTGCAGCACACGCCGCGCATCGTGCCGTCACTCCCGCAGGTACGCGAGATGACCGCCGGCAAGCCCGTCCCGGAACAGAAGCGGATCGAGCAGTCCGTGGCCGCCACGGTCAATGCGTATCAGGAGGTGGGCGGGCTGAGCGGTCGGTTGGTGTTCGCCTGCCTGGCCGTCTGGATCGTCGGCCGCCGCGGGTTGCTGCGCGTCTTCCAGCTGCCGGGCCTGCTGATCATTCCGCTGGTGTACTTCTTCCCGGCGCGCGACAACCTGGACCTTCTGAAGTTGGGGATTTTCGTGGCGGGGTTGTTGACGGTGGCCCAGTTCAGTTTCTGGGGGAACTATCTGCCGCGGGTTTATCCGCTGCACCTGCGGGGGACGGGCGAGAGTTTTGCCGCCAACATCGGCGGCCGCGTGCTGGGGACGTCCGCGGCCCTGTTGACCACGTGGCTGGCGGCCAGCATGCCGGGCGAATCGGTCGCACTGGCGGCGGCCACCGTCGCCCTGCTGGTCTACCTGGCCGGGTCGGTTCTCTGCTTCTGGCTCCCGGAACCGCCACAGGCGGCGCTCGACTGATCGTGCCGGAACCCGCGGTGCCGCGTCACGGCGCGGGCGTCGGCGCCGGCAGGGGCTCGGGACGCAGGTGCTCGTGGAGATACAGCCACCGCAGCGTGTTGGAGTAGGCATGCAGTCCGTGCTGATCGCGCGGGAACACCATCAGATCGCATCGCTGCTCGTCCCGAATCAGCGCATCGATCAGCTGCCACGTGTTGGACGGATGCACGTTGTCGTCGACCAGACCATGCAGGAGCAGCAAACGCGGGTCATGCAGTACGGTCTGCTGCACAAGGACTACGACCTCCTGACGGCGACCCTGCCGACGGTCGAGCGGGCGGTCATGTAGCGTTCCGTGTAGATCGTGTCGTAGTTGTGCCAGTCGGTGACCGGCGCGCCGGCCACGGCCGCGTGGAACAGGTCCGGGTACTTCAGCACCGCCAGGGCTGACATGTAGCCGCCGTACGAGTGGCCGAAGATGCCCACGCGTGTGGCATCGACATACGGGCGCTGGCACAGGTAGCGCACGCCGTCGGCCTGGTCTTTGAGGTCGACGTCACCCAATCGCAGGTACGTCGCGGACTCGAAGGCCTTGCCGCGCTCGGTCGTCCCGCGATTGGCGATGGTCGCCATCAGGAAGCCGAATTCGCAGTGCGGGTTGGTCGGCTGGTAACGGTTCGTGATCCCCCGCGAACTGGGCCCGCCGTAAACGCTGATCAGCAGCGGGTACTTGCGCGCGGGATCGAAGTGGGCCGGCTTGTGCAGGATGCCCTGCAGGAGCGTCTGCTCGTCATCCGCCCGGAAGGTGAACAGTTCTGGGGGCGACAGGCCGAGTTCGCGTTCCCTGTCCGTGTTGGCCGCGGCCAGCACGGCGACCTCGTCACCGCGGCGGTTGAACAGGGCGGTCACGGGCGGCTGGTCCACGCACTCGTAGGTGGCCACGAACCAGTTGTGATCCGGCGCGATGTCGAACGCCGAGTGGTGGCGAGCGCGCGTGGTGAGCCGGACCGGCTCGGTACCGTCCAGTCGCGCGCGGTGCAGCTGCGCGTCCAGCGGATTGTCGCCGCTGTAGGCGGTGTAATAGACCAGCCCGGCGTCTTCGTCGACGCGGACGAGCGCGTCGGCGGGGTAGTCGGCTGGCGGCGTGAGCGGGTTGAGGAGCCGGCCGTCGAGGTGCCGCAGCTCAAACTG
>JALOQX010000080.1 GCA_025459265.1 Pirellulaceae bacterium
CAACTGGGTGGACGACCAGGGACACGGAGTCGCTGCCAGCCGCAGTGCGAATATCGGCGACTGGGGAGCACATTTCAGAACATCGGAACGGAGATGTCTGAACCGGTTGTCGTTGCGAAATCTGTTCCTTGGATGGGCCCATTCGCAGGGACGGCCCATTTCGTCACCGTGAAGCGGTGACATCCCGCAATTGGCCTTCGGCCAAACGGTACCGACCCCGGTAGGGCACCCCTGGAGCAGGGTCGCCAACCGCGCACAGGGTTCGCCGTTAAGAAGTAGACCGTCGATGCGAAGTGGCTCAACTGGGCATCCGTGCCGCATTCTACCTCACCCTGGGCTTGGGCGTATCACGCGAGGTCATGGGATATGGCGCCTTATCCTATACCCTCGGCGCCGTGGGCTTCACAGGACTCCTCTATTCTGGCCTTGTGGTTCCGGTTCTGCACAAGCACCTCACGCGGAGTTGGCTGGCGATCGCACAGGGACTGGTGTCTGCAATCAGTGAGCGCGGAGCCGCGGCGTTGTTTTTCTTGTTTGTGGTTCCAAAGCTCGCACTTACAGAACTGACCGGCTTCGGTGCCGCTGCAGGGATAATCGAGGCTCTGGTAATCCCGCTGATGTCAATCGTCGGAATCAGCGTTCTGGGAGGAACCCCAGTTGAGAAGCACGCAGCGGAACAACAGGCGCAGGACTTGAATGCCAGTCCCGGTGCTGTCATGATTCTCCCCGTCGTGGAGCGCGGTGTGACTATGACGCTGCACATTGCATCTCGCACGCTCGTATATGCGGCAACATTTCTGGGCGATGTTGGACAGGTCTTGTGTGACAAGAAGGGCACCCTTTTTGCCAAGTCGAGCGTCGATCGAACGCTTGTCGGAGATGCGAATTGCCAGATGTCGTTGAATTCCGTGTTCGGCACCGACGCGTTCCAGGCATTGAATCGGGGGGGAATCCAGCGGCCATCCGTCTTCTCGTGCGATATCCAGACAACTTCCAAGTCGATCGGCGTAGTAGTCGTCGGAAATCCGGATCGAATCCGGAAAGGCACGCTGCAAGTCAGTAACAAGAGCGTCGAATTCGAGTTCAGACTGGGCCCTGCAAGAGATGAACATTTGATCAGACCAACGTTGTCGAGGCGGCTACCGGGAAAAAACACTGCCGGATAACACGGCACCGCAATACCTTCCATTCTCGGGACGCGCCTACGGCCTCATTCTACTCCTGGCCACCCGGTCGCCAAATACTGACGACCGGATGCCTCTGCGGAGGCAGGCGAGCGCCGCGCACAACAGGGTCGTTTGATTCTGCGTCATCACACGATCGTGATCACAGTCAAAGCACCGGACCCAGCAACGCCAGGGTGTTGTTCCAGAGGCGACGCGGCAAGGGCAGCGATGCCACCTGTTGACGCGTGATCACCTTCGACCGGGATATGTATTCCTGCTGGCGCTCCCTGACGTCTGCGGTGCGTTTCGCGTCGTAGAACAGGATGTTGTTCTCATAGTTGAGTTCAAAGCTGCGGCGATCCATGTTGGCAGAACCGATCAACGTGACTTCTCCATCCACGGTGAGCGACTTGGTATGGAGCAGCCCGCCCGCATACTCGTAGACCGTAACGCCCGCGTCCAGCAGGCTGGCGTAGTAGCTTCGGCTCGCACCGCCGACGATCCACGAGTCATTCCGGGCGGGGAAGATGATCGTCGTATCGACGCCCCGGTACGCGGAAGAACAAAGAGCATTCTGCATGGACTCGTCAGGCACGTAGTAGGGCGTGGAGATGACGAGTTCGCGGCGGGCTGAATAAATCAGAGACTCGAACATCTCGGGCATGGCCGAGTAGCGAACAGTCGGCCCTGTGCCGATCACCTGCGCGGGAAAGCCCGGCTGCGGTGCGCTGATGGGCTGCTGCAGCAAGTCGTCGATGTTCTCGTCGGTGTACGTCATCCAATCGGCGGCGAACAGGTGCTGGTTCTGCCGGGCGATCGGTCCCTCAAATCGCATGACCGCATCGACCCAGGGCGCATACTTCGCCTTGACGAGGAACTCCGGATCGGCACAGTTCTGACTACCGCAATACGTGATGCGACTGTCGATGACGACGATCTTGCGGTGATTCCGGAGGTCAATGCGACCTCGGAGCGGCCGCAGCAGCGGATTGCCAATGGGCAGCGCCACGGCCACGCGGACGCCGGCGTCCTGCATGGACCTCCAATGCTCGGAGCGGATCAGTAACCGAGAGCCCAGGTCGTCCGCCATCGCCCGGCACGTGACGCCCCGCCGGACCGCGCGCTTGAGCGCCTCGACCACCTTCCGCCCGTTATGGTCCGCCAGCCAAATGTAAAACAGCAGATGGACATGCTCCTCGGCAGCATCGATATCGGCCACCATGGCGTCGATCGTGGCGTTGGAGTCGGCAAGCAGGCGCGCCGAGTTACCTCCGACGGGCTCGAAACCGCTGATCGAACGCCCCAAGCGGAACAGATGCTCATGACGCTCGGGCAGATGAGCCTGGAGATTCGTCTCGTCACCCTTTGCGGCCCCGGCAGCGTCCGGCATCCGCGCCAGCACTTGTCGCATGCGGGCCACGCGTTGACGGCCGATGTTGACCTCGCCGAAGAGAAGGTAGGCAAGGATGCCGAGGACGGGCAGCGCAGCGACGACTGCCACCCACGCAATCCGTGAAGCCGGCTCACGGTGCGGTCGGAGCATCACCCGGATGATGACGGCCAGCTCGACGATCGTATGAACGGCCACCGCGACTGTCGTCCCACTCATGAGAAATCGACCTCCCCTGATAGTCTGACCGAAGGTTTCAGTTGTCTAACAATTCATCAGCATGATTTTCGCGTGTCAGCGGGTCAATTCGAAATACGTTTGACTGCGAGTGACGCGCCATGGCCCAGGCATTTCGGTGACCTCGAACGAGTCGATATACGCCGACAGTAATTCCGGTAAGAACCAGTGGGGCCATGACGAACCGCATCGGACTGCAGCCCCAACCAGTGCTCCGAGGAACTGCCACGATCAGAAACACCCAAATAGCGCAGCCGCGAACGAAAGCAACAACGAACTCAAGCTGATACGGTGACCGTTCATCGGCGCGTCATGCTGCCTTCCTCTCAAAAACCGGTGGTTTCGTGGGACGTCTTGCACGATGGAGGCGTGGGTTGTTCGTCCCGGAGGGACGATTGATAATAGCCCAGCGATTTATCGCTGGGTACGCGATACGGAACAACCGCACCGGAGTCCCGTAGGGACGACTGAATGGAGACCTCGCCGTGGCACATTCCTACGCGAGTTGCCTTTATCATTGTGTGTGGAGCGCGAAACAGCGTCAACGGATCATCACCCCTGAATTGCGGGAGCGGCTCTGGCCTTACATCGGCGGTATTGCTAAGCAGAATCGAATGAAAGCTCGCGCTATCGGCGGTGGTGAAGACCACATTCATGTGCTACTATCACTGCCCTCGAATGTCAGCGTATCGAAATCGCTCCAACTGATCAAAGGTGGATCGTCGAAGTGGGCACATGACACGTTTCCTGAGCAGCGTCACTTCTCTTGGCAAGAAGGATACGGTGCTTTCAGCATCGGAATCACGCAGGTCGACGACACCGTCAGCTACATCGAGCGGCAAGCGGAACACCACCGAAGACGCTCCTATCAGGATGAGTTCCTCGCCTTTCTGGAGAAACACCACATCGAATATGATCCGCGGTATCTCTGGGACTAACGACGCCCCACATCAGTCGTCCCTAACGGGACTCAACCTCGGAACTCGCAACCGCATTCCCAGCGATGAATCGCTGGGCTATTATCGGATGTCTCTAACGGGACACCACCCGCGGCTAACCGGCTCCTCGGGGCGTTCCGCAATTCCTTCGATTTACGCTTCAGTTACCCCGGCAGTGGCATTCCACCGTATTTCCCGCTGGGTGAGTCCCATTTTGCCATCTCGTTAATCAAAGCGTCATCAACCGGTGGGAGCCGAGGTTTTTGACACAACACCCGACCCCGCCAGAGAGTTGCCCGCCTGTTCACATGACATAACGTACCTTCTGACCTGCCGACCCTCCCCAACTCGTTCTGCGGCCGTGCCGGCGGTTCCCTGAATCGGCCAGGTTTTGCCGGACATTGGAACGGCGGTGGCGCACACTGAGGCGATTTCCGACAGGTCCGTTGCGCACCCAGGTCTGACAGACCTGCTGCAGTTGCGGCGCGTCGTCAATCTGATTTTGGAGTCAACGCGAGCGATACCGATCGATGTGTCATTCCGATGGCACGCGAAGTTCCATCCAACGCGCATGGGGGGATGTGACCCGTGTGCGCAACCAGGATGAGGCTGCACGCAAGGGTGGGGGCAACGTGCGTCAGCGAACAAGAGGGCTGACACGGTGGCCGACAATCATCCCATCATCGTCGAGGACCCCAGCCGTAACCGTTCACAGGGCGGCGCCATGTTAGCCGCGATTTGGCCCAGAGAGTCGCCTTTCTCCGCGAAAGTGGCGCTACTTTCGCGGAGCGAAAGGCGACTTTGGCGGCCCGTGAACGGTTACCCCCAGCCGCCGCTCCGGTCGATCCGCTGGTTACGAGCAGGCACGCTCGCTGGTGCCCGACTCGGTCGTGGAGGGAGCATTCGATTCGTCGGGTTGTGGTTGGCAGAATCGGAAATTGCCTGATCGCTTCAGTTCATCCTGATACTTCCGGCACCAGGCCACGACCTGGCGTGGGTCGTGGCCACAGCGACGCGATATCTCGTGACGCACTCGACGCACCTCGCGGATTACTTCATCAGCCATCGTTGTCATCTCCACCAACGTAGTTGAGCGGTGTCGTAACGAGGGGCGTCGGCAGACCCAACTCGTGATTGACCGCGCGGATGTGTCCGAGTTTGTTGGGATTCGCTAGATGCCGACAATTCCAGGTCAACAATACGTCCATCCGGCAGTGGGAAGCGACGGCCAAGTGCAGGGCATCTCCGCCAGCATCATTCGGCATCACCCGCCTGTCGATGTACGTCGTCACAATCCGCTCGACGGCGTCATTGATGTCCAGCAAGGGGATCGCGCCAATCAGTTCCAGTCGTTCGGTCGTTTTCTCGCTTGAACCCTGCTGGAGTTCGACAATCACCGCCGGACAAGTGAACAGCTCGAATTGCGATGCGTATTCCGCCCACCACTGCCGGGTCCAGTGCATGCGAGCGACCGACTCAGCGTCGGTACGTAGCGTGTGGTAGAAGGTAGGACTCGTCGTTTCGACGTAGACGCGTTCAGCCATCCGTCACTCCGTACTGCCAGCCGCGTACGCGGCAAACGCCACCTCCACGCGCAACTCTGCAATGATCCCACGGGACTTGCGCGGCCACTCGCCCTCTTGTAGCATTTGCCTTGGGGTTACGACATTCAAGGTGTCGAATTCTCGGAATCGACCTACATCTCAGGCAAATGACGATTTCCCTGCGCAATCAAGGCGGCGACGTGCTCCTCCGTCGCCAAGTCAGCACGCGTTGGCCGAAGCTCAGGGAGTTCCGGGAGCAACTGCGACAGGTCGCGGCCGGCGACGAGAAGTATGTGGCCATCGTGGAAGTCTGTGGATTCCACGACTGGCTGGTGAAGTCGCTGCAACACGATGAACGGTGTCAGCTGGTACTGGTGGTTCAGCCGCTGGGGCGATCGGCCACCCAGACCGACCGGCGCGATGCGCACGACTTAACCGAACTGCTGTGGAAGACTGCAATGGCTGCCGAAGTGACTTGATTGACGACCATGTTAGAACATGCGAGTTCAGGCAATGTGCTAAGGACGCGAGCATAGTGGCATGCTGCTTCTGCGCCGACTATCCATGCCTGTAGCTGTCTGACTTCATGAATGACAAATGGCCGCATCACTGGACCATGTCTCCCAACCTTCAGTTCATCCGGGAACACGGCATTCAGATCTGGCTCGAACGGCAGGCCTTTGAATGGTCATGCTCTGCCTGTGGTGCTCATACTCATTGGTACCAGAAGAACTGCACTTGTGGAGCGGGTTTGCGTGTGTGGAAGTTGCCCGCCTGACGTCGCGACTACGTGCTTTGGCTGAAGTTTAATGATGGGGCTGAGGGTGAGATCAAGCTTGAATCAGAACTCGAGGGTGAAGTCTTTGAACCGGTGAAGGCTACCGCCCAGTTTCGTCGCTTCCGCGTTGACCCTGAACTCCAGACCGTCGTCTGGGAGAATGGCGCCGATCTTGCGTCGGAGTTTTTCTACGACAACATGCGAGTCCTGGCATAACCACAGGATGGACCAGCGTGACGGGAGGGTGATGGGCCGCCGCCTCGTCATCCGTGTCGTTCGGCGAAGGAGGATTCGCGTATGGGCGAGCGTGGCGGGTTCCGCTGGTGGCACGCGGAGGCCATCTTCATCGCGGCCAACGCAAGGAACCAGAGACTCTGGTTTGGTCGCTGTTTGGTCTGGGTCCGCCGGCCGGTGGGCGGGGGCCACGATTCTCGCGCCTGTCAGGCGGGAGGCGGGAGTGTCGCGCGTCTGCCAGGCCCGAAGGAACCGCCGCATATCCGCCCCGTGTCGGCCGGGCGGAGCCAAGGGCCGCAGGCCCGGGCCAGCCTCGGCCGAGGCCGACCGGCCCCGGTCGCATGCTCTCTCAGAACTCCTCCAGGCCCGCAGGGCCGACACCTGCCTGATTGTGTCGGCCCTTTGGGCCTGATCGTCGTTGATTCGCCTGCTCACCGATGGCTGGCGCCACCGGCCGAGGTTGTACCCCAAGAGCATGCACGGCAGGGTGGTTTCGGATCCGCCGGTCTCCGCTCAAGTCAACGTCGACCCGCGATATCACCTGCGCCAGTGACTGTCGCCCTTCCAGGGCTCCGTATTGAGAGAAACGGAACCCAAGCCAGGGGCGGCGTGCGTCGTTGCGCGACGCCCGTGTCCCCGGCTGTCGCTCAGTACGCCCTATAGGATTCGAACCTATAACCTTCGGCTCCGTAGGCCGACGCTCTATCCAATTGAGCTAAGGGCGCATCAGAAATTCCGCCGCACATCCTAGCACATCTCTGTGCCCAGAGGAACCCTTGACTCGCGTGGTGTCAGCGGCACATCCTCCGACCGCAGCAGGCGGCGCTTCATGGCGATTCCGTCCGGCGCGGAGAAGCCGCCGAGACGTCCGTTGGCGGCCACCACCCGGTGACACGGCACAACCAGCGGCAGGGGGTTGGACGCCATGACGTTGCCCACGGCGCGGGCCCGGCCGGGGAATCCTGCCCGCGCGGCCAATTCTCCGTAGGTCATGACGCTGCCACGTGGGATCCGGCGGCAGGCCTCCATGACGGCCCGCTGGAATCGCGTCCTGCCCTCCATATCGAGCGGCACATCGGAGAAATCGACGTGCTGCCCCGCGGCCGCCGCCTCCAAACGCTCGATCCATCGACGCATCGACGGGGTCAACCGCCGGCAGAGGGGAACGTGCGGTCCGAGTGCCGTCAGGGCGCTTGCGCGCAATGCGTGTCCGAAAACAACGCGTTGCAGACGCTCCGCGCGCCACCGCACGGCCATCCAGCCTAACCGCGTGTGAAACACCGCAACCTGATCTTCGAGGGGTGGTTCGCTTGGCGCTGTCATCATCTTCCGCCTCCGCCGCGTACGTTACCCGACCGCGGCACGTCATGCAATGCGCGAAGCGTCTTGATGACGTCATCGCAGTGCAACGGCGGTTGCGCATGGAAGCGCGTCCGCCACTTCGCCCCCTCACCCTACCCTCTCCCCCATCACGTGTGGCGATCGGCCGTTGGCGTTGTGGTGGATCCCCCCCGCCACACGTGACGGGGGAGAGGGGACTTGTGGTTCCCGCCTTGTCATCAGGCCAGGGCGCGCCGGTGGCCAGGTGGTGGCGAGCACGTGTTTCCCGCATTTCCCGCACGGGTTGCCTCTTTGACAGGCTGAGTACAGGCACCCTATACTGCGTTTTTGCGACAGACTAACGGCAGGCCGGTCGCCGCACCTCACCGGTCTCCGGATCGAGATAAGGAGCCATGCCGATGTGTCGCTTGGAGACGCTGAGCGATGACTACTATGTGAACATGAACCTGAACACGGAGATGGACCTGCCGCAAAGCCGCGAAAGCGTGCTGCATTTCTTCGAACAGCTCCAGAAGTCCTACCCGCAGATGCGGAATTTCTACGCCCGGGAGCGGGGCGAATACGTACTGGAAGAGGAAAAGGAGCGGGGCAGCTACCGGTGGGCCACGGTCGAGCCGCGTCGCATCTGTTCGGGTCAGGTCAACCCGGCCTCGATCGAGGATGCGCTGGCACAGCATGCCCGCGTGCTCGACATCGCTCCCTACGCCCTGACGGTCACGCCCCTGGACTGCGAGTCGCTCAACGTGATGCTCGGCTTCGACTTCACGTACCGGGGCAATCACAATCAGCTCTTGGCCGACGCGTTGGGCGTGGTGCCGGCATTCGAATCGCTGGCGGCCGTCCCCGGGGCTTCGATTGTGGGTCACGAACCGTCGCTTCAGCTGGCCCTGGATGACGAATGCCGCACGCAGTGCCGGTTGAGCATCGAATCGCGCACCAGCGCTTATCACGTGCGGACAGGGGAGTATCCGGAAGAGCAGCTAAGTGTCTATCTCACGGCGCGGCGGTACGGCGGGCTGGACGCAGGCGAAACCTACATCGGCGTGATGCACCGCCTGGCGGCCATCTCGCAGCGGCTGATCCAGGAGTACATTGCCGAGCAAGTTCTGCGTCCGCTGCAGGAAGCCATTGCCATCAAGTAACGGACCCTTCAGCGGCGGTCATTGCCGTTGCGTCCCCCGCGCCGGCGGCCGCGCGGCGGTCGGCCCTTGCTGCTGCCCTCTCGACGGCGCAGCTCCAGATTGTTGGCGACGATGACGCCAATCGTCTCTTCCCAGGTGGGGATCTTCTTGTGTTTGGCTCGCCCCTCCCCCCCCGGGGTATCATCCCCGTCGTCATCGTCATCCGTGGCATGGGCGCGATAGCGGAAATCCTCCTCCTCGTCGGCGTCGCCCTCTTCGAAGTCGAGTTCCGGTACGGTGTCGGCGTCTCGCGTGCCCTCGCCTTCCCGGCGCTCACGGCGTGCCGCGCGGCGGCTGCGGGCTTCTTCGCCGCGCGACAGCTCGCTCTCGTCATCGTCGTCCCGCAACTGCTCGGCCTCCAGAACGTCGTCATCGGTCAGGTTCTCGTCCGCGGCTGATCGCTCGTCGGCAACCACCTCGGCTTCGTCCCGGTTCCGAGCGCCGCTGCGCCGCTTGCGGCGGCGACGCCGCCTGCGCTCGACCGGTTCGTCCCCGTCGGAGGCAGCATCCTCCGGCTCGCGCCGATCTTCCGCCGCTTCCAGCTCGCACTGGCTCGCCCGGCGCTGGCTATCCCAGTCGTCGACCGAGTCGTCATCGCCTGTCGCGTCGGGGTCGAAATAGGTGGGCGTCGCGTCGTCTGCCGCATCCTCCACCGCATCGTGCGGTTCGTCGGGCTCGACCGCTTCCCAAGTCTCGCCAGCGTCCGGTGTGGGCGCGGCAGCCGGCTCGACACCGACCCTCCAGCCGGACTCTGCGGCGCTGGCATCCCCAGCCGGCGAGACCGGCTCCGCAGGCGCCGCCGGGGCGGGCGGCGCTTCAATGCCCAGCTGGGCGCAGAGCGAGTGCCAATCACCCGGCGGGCGACCGGCACGGGACGGCTTGGGCCTGACCGCACGACCGGCAGGTGCTCCCGTCACTGTCTCGGGGGTACTGGCAACCGGCTGGTCCGCGACTTCCGGCGCCGGTTCTGGTTCTTCGCGGATCGGCGCACCCAGGAGGGACGCGATCATGCGCCAGCGTTGCCGTTTCTCCTCACCCGCTCCCGCGCCACTCATGGCCACCACCGTTTCTTAAACGCCCTCGGCCGTACACATTCGGCTCGTCACCAGGACCCGACACCGTTACCGGACCAGGCGGCAATTCTCCGCCAGCGTCCGCATGTGCCCATGGGCGGATTATAAGGGCTGTCAGACACCCTGGGAAGGCAGACGGACCGACGCGCTCGCTCACCGTACGCGCGTGCCTGAAGGCCCCGTGACGGACCAGGAGGTCCGTCCTGCGGCGAGGTGTTCCGACCCGCGATCACGCAGTCGGTACAGGCCCGGCACATTACGGCGCCACCGGGCGCGGAATGAAGATGCCGTTGTCCGCCACATCGAACAAGGGCCGGAAATAGTCGTTGCCGACTGCCTTGCGCTGCCCCGGATACCACACCATCGTGAGTGCCACGTTCCACGCCTCTTCGCGGTACGCAACCCGGTTGTTGCCGTCCTGGGGAATCAAGTACGCGAACCCGGTCCGCAGCTCCCAGTTCTCCGTCAACGGCAGGCTGAAGTCCGCACCTACCAACCCGCCGCTGTTGCCGGTGAAACCCGCAAAGGCCCTCCCGTAGCCGTTGCCCAGCGCTTCGAAGCGGCGGCGGTAGAAGCCGGCCAGCAAGTCGGTCGCCTCGTACTCCTCGATCAGCGTCACGCGCTGACCGTTGACCAGCCGCGACGACGCCACTTCGCTCGTCTTGGACCCGGCCGTGAACAAGACGCCCAGCTCATGACAGGCGGGAAAGACCCAGCTCAGCTCGCCCCGCAACTGCGTCAGGCTCAGGTCGTCGTAATACCACTCGTCACTCAACACGTCCACAACCACGCCACCTTGCAGCCCCCAGTCCACGCGGCGGAACAGTCCGCCGGTCAGGAAAGTCTGGGATCGCGAATCCTCGGAGAACGACGCACCCGAGTAGTTCGCACTGACACCTCGATAGCCGATTTGGAACCCGAACGGCTGGTTCGGCATGCAGGGAACCGGCAGCCCCCAGTTCACGCCGTAATGGAAGCCAAAACTGCCGGTCTCGCCTCGGTTCAACGGCCCGGAGAAGGACTGAGTGCCGGCAAACAACTCGATGTTGTCAAAGGCCACGATCGGACAGGGGATCAGGCAGCCGGTGCAGGCGCCACACCCACCGCATGCGGCAGCCACAGATCCGCAGCAGTCGTTGCAGTCCGCTGAGGAGCCGCAGTCGTCACAGTCGCCGCCAAGCGACATCTCGACATCGCCCCACTCCCCATCGGCCGACGAGTCCTCCAACATCGGCGTCTCGATGATTTCCTCGGAGGCTTGGGTCGGCGCAACACGCTCGTGACGCGGTACGAATCCCCGCGGCTCGACGCGCGCCACGCGGCTGCCGTAGGGGTAACTGGCCGTCTGATTCGCCGCCGGGCGCGCCGCCGCGCGTCGCGCGGCCACGGGTTCGGCATGGACGGCCGGGCGGACCAAGCCGGCAGGGCTGGGGGACACTTCCGGGGCAGTCTGTACCACGGCAGGCCGGGTAGCAGTCCGCAAGGGATTGCTGGGCAGCGTTTGCCCGCCGGCCAACGGCAGGCGACCCGCGACCAGGCACAGCATAACAGTCAAAGCGGGCACGAGTGGTTTCCAGTGCCGGCGAATCAGGGCGTTCATCCTGGCCATCCTTACGCGATAAGGCGTGCCGATCGTGCGGACAGACACTGGCGCCGTCCGTTAGCGACTTTATCGACACCCTACATTCGGAACTTTCGTCAAAACCGGCACAAGCATGTCAGACCCGCACATCTAACGCAATCGCCGCAGATTGCGCATTCACACAGTCGCCCAATTCACATTTCTTCGTGGCTCTTGGTGGCGAAACCGCTTGCAGCGCGGTATCCTCAACCGCGCCGTGCTGTCGCGCGACCCCGGTGGCCGCCCGCACGCTCCGAGAATCCGTATTTCGGAGGGGTACATCGATGCCTGTCGTCCTGATCGTTGATGATTCCGAAGTCGACCGGCGGCTCGTGGGCGGCCTGCTTCCCAAGGACCTCGAGTGGCTGGTGGAGTTTGCGGATAACGGCCGCGAAGCGCTCGACAAGATGCGATTGTCGCTGCCGGACGTGGTGATAACCGACATGCTCATGCCGGAGATGGACGGCATGGAGCTGGTGAGCAATATCCGCATGGATTATCCGCACATCCCGGTGATCCTCATAACCAGCCACGGGAATGAGACGCTGGCGGTCGAGGCGTTGGAGAAGGGGGCCACCAGCTATGTCCCCAAGCAGTTCTTGGCGGACAAGTTGCAGGAGACGGTCGAGCAGGTCCTGGCGTTGTCCAAAGCTGATCGCAGTTATTCTCGCCTCATCGGATGTCTGGAGAATACGCAGTATTCGTTCGCCTTGGACAACGATCCGGCGCTGATCCCGCCGCTGGTCGATCTGCTGCAACAGATGCTGGCGGGGATGCGGTGCTGTGATGCGACCGGGCGGATGCACGCCGGCATTGCGCTCGAGGAAGCTTTGCTAAACGCCGTGCTTGCCGGCAATCTGGAGATGAACCGCGAGGAGGTGCTCGAGGCCCGCAACCTGTTGCGTCAGGGCGCGGTGTCGCCGCTGGTCAGGCAACGGGCGACAGCCCCTCCCTACGCGGGGCGCGTGGCGCGCGTCAAGGCTGATATCTCGCCAGACCATGCCGTGTTCGTGATTCGCGATGAGGGCCCCGGCTTCGACGTCTCCCAGGTGCCGGATCGTCACGACCCCGATACGCTCGAACAGTTTGCCGGGCGGGGCCTGGTGCTGATGAAGAATTTCATGGATGAGGTGACCTTCAACGAGGTCGGGAACGAAGTGACGATGGTGATGCGGTGCAAAGCGGGTGGTGAGTTGGTACCGCCCCGCGCGGTGCCCAGTGCGTTCTGAAACCAGCCCCGGAGAATCGTGGAGGCTCTCGGCACGAGTGTGTCCCGAATGATGATGCCGACACGCCGCTGTGGACGACGCGCCGCTGGGTGCTGCTTCCTTTGGACACTTCTGGCCTGCGTGGCGTGGCGCGGCGTTATCGTCGTCGGTGCGGCTTGGTGGCTGTTCTGGCAGCTCCCGGGTCCCGTGACGGCCGGTCAGGGTTACCCGCTGCCGCTGGTGGTCGGCCGACACGCTTCCGTCTGGCGGTTACTGGCAGGTCGCGTCGAGCACGACGATGACGCGTTACGCGTGTGGGGTGGGTCGACGGTCGTGCTGAGCGACTACGAACACGGTCGCTGCATGCTGGAGCTGGACTATCGCCAGCTCGGACCGTGCGCCGCTGAACCGATTCTGCTGGTCGGGGCCGAGGAACGTGCGGGGAGAGTCTTGGTGGCCGACGAGGCGGTTTCGTTAGCGCGACCGGCGGACCGGCTGCGGCACGGAGTGCTGGGCCGGCGTGCGCACCTGGCGGGCCGCTCCGGCGTGTGGCAGCGGGTCCGTATCGAGCTTGGCGCGGACGGTGGGGGTGATGGCCGACTGGTCCTGCGCGTCGCGGGCGACGTCGCCTCGTCGCTCGCGATCGCCAGGCTGCGGGTGTGGGAACGGGATTTTTCGCCGCTTTTTGACGGCCAGAGCCTGGCGGGGTGGACGGGCGCGGGCGAGGACGCGGCGACCTGCTGGCGCGTGGCCGACGGGTTGCTCGAATGCACCGGCCAGCGCGGGCCCTGGCTGCGCAGCATGCGCGAGTATGGGGATTTCGCGTTACGTCTGGAGTATCGTCTCCTGCCGGGCGGCAACTCGGGGGTCTACGTGCGCGTGCCCGCCGACGGCAATCACCACGGCCCCGGCGCCGGACTGGAGGTGCAGATTCTTGACGATCATGCGGAGCGCTACCGCGACCTGCAACCCTATCAGTTCACCGGCAGCCTCTACGCGATCGCACCGGCGCGCCCCGGTTCGACGCGACCGGCCGGCGACTGGAACTCGCTGGAGATCCGCTGCACCGGCCTCCAGTACACGGTCGTGCACAACGGACAGCTCGTCGTGGAGGCCTCGGCGCGCGACTGTGCCGAACTGGCCGAGCGCCGTGTGCGTGGGTTTCTGGGGCTGCAGAACCACAGCGAGCGCGTGGAGTTCCGTCACGTGCGCATCCGCGCCGCAGACTGATCATGCCGGCTTTACAACTCCGCACGCCGCTCGAACAATGTGAGCTGTTCTTGCGGCTTCGCGGGGACGTATCTCAGGTGGACCAGGAGGAGTTTCCTGGGTGCTCGGTGCTAAGCGGTCCTGTCAACAAGGGGAGAGAACCAATGTTCTGTGCGATTCCATCCGGCTTCCTGCGGCGGCTCATGGGCCTCGCACTCTGCGCGGTGATGCTGGCGAGCGTGTGCACGCGGTCCAGCGCCGCCGATCCGCTCAAGGATGCCACCTCGCTGAAGTTCGTTCCGGACACGGTTGCGTTCTACAGCGTCAGCTTGCGGATGCGCGAGATCTTCGACAAGGTGGCGGCCAGCCGCGCCGTGGCGAAGTTACAGCAGGTGCCCGTCGTGCAGATGGGTCTGGGGATGGCGATGACCCAATGGCAGAACCCCCAGTTTCCGCAGATCGCCGCCATCAAGCAGCTGTTGGCGGACCCCCAGAACCAGCAGCTGATCGGCATGCTCACAGATGCGGTATCGCACGAGCTGTTCGTTTATGGCGGCGCAGATTTCGGTGAGGCGATCGCGCTGATCAATGAGCTGAACATGGCGTCCAACGCGGCACAGATCGAGGCGGCCGCCAGCGGTGATATGGAACAGCTCCCGACCATTCAGTTCCGCAAGATTCTCGAAGCGCTCGACCGCCGCGGCGACAACCTGAAGCTCCCCGCCCTGGTCATCGGCGCGAAACTGACTGACGCGGCTGTCGCCGAGGCGCAGCTCAAGCGCCTGGAGACCTTTCTCACCGCGGCGCTGGCCCAGCAGCCCGCTTTGAAGGAGCGGTTCGTCCGGGAACAGGTCGCGGGCGCCGAGTTTCTCACCTTGCGGCTGGACGGGTCGCTCGTGCCCTGGCAGATGGCGTTGCAGCAGGCCCAGGGCGTCGACCCCCAGCAGCTGCAGCAGCTGATCACCAAGCTCACGGCGCTCAAACTGGCCATCTCGCTGGGCGTCCGCGACGGCTACCTGCTCGTTTCGCTGGGCGACAACAATCAACACCTGTCCCAACTGGGGCAGCAGACTCTGTTGTATGACCGCGCCGAACTGGCACCCATCCGCGCGGCGGCAAACAAACCGATCACGGGCGTGACATACGCGAGCGCTGCCTTCATCGAGACCGCGGGTTCGATGGAAAACCAGCTCAGCCAACTGGGTGACGTGGTCAAGGGCCTGGTGTCGCTGACGGACCTGAGTGACGATCTGAAAAACGAGTTGAATCAGGATTTGGACCGGCTGTTTGCGTATGTCGCGACCCACGCACCCAAACCTGCCGCCATGTCCGCCTACAGCTTCCTGACGGCCGAAGGCTGGGAATCGTTCAGTTATCGCTGGTCGACGGACGGCGCATGGGACGCATCGGCCAAGCTCACCATCCTCCAGCACTTGGGAGGCGATCCGGTAGCGTTCTGGGCGGCGCGGCGCAAGGCCGACCCCGACCAGGCGGAAATGCTGGCGGAGCTCTTCACACGACTCGTCTATTACGCCGAGAACATTCCGCTGGACCAATTGGACCCGGACCAGCGAGACGTGTATGCCCAGGTCAAGGAGCAGATCCTGCCGTTGTTTGACGAAATGGCCACCGTCACGCGCGACAAACTGGTCCCGGCCTTCGCCGACGGGCAGGGCGCGATCGTGCTCGACGCGAAATCGGTCAGTGACAAATGGTTGGCGTGGATGTTCACCGACAATGAATTGCCCATGTTGGAATTGGGGATCGTCAGCGGCGTGAGCGATGCCGCGCTGGTCAAGGAAGCCTTCAGTGCCTACTTCGACATCGCCCAGCGGATGGTGGACAAGCTGCACGAGTTATCGACGGGCGACCTGAAGGACGCCTTCCCCAACGAGATCCCGGCCATGCAGCTGGTCCCGCCGCAAAGCAAGGACGTGGGAGACGGTAGCGTGTATTACTACGCCTTGCCGGCTGACAGCGGCCTGGACGCACAGCTGGCCCCGAACGCCGGGCTCTCCAAAGAGTTCATGGTCGCCAGCCTCTTGCCGCAGTTCACCGCGCGCCTGCTCGCGCGGACGCCACTGGCGGGCCAAGGCCCACTGGCCCAAGACGATCGTCCACTGGCCGCGGCCGGCCACCTGGATTTCCCTCGTCTGATCGATGCGATCGAACCGTGGATCGACTACGGTCTCCAGGTGTCGATGGGCTTCGACCCGGACGGAGCCGCCGGAGGACCGATGGGTGACGTACCGCAGCAGGTGCACGATGTGCTGCAGGTCATCCGCTGCTTCCGTGGTGTGTCCAGTGCGACGTACCTGGAGGCGAATTCCACCGTGACGCACGCGCAAGTGCGGTTCGCGGATCTCGAGCAGGAGTGAGCGACTCCCGCCGCACCGTGTGACCGGCGGCTATGTCCATCTTACGGCGCGACGGGCCAGGACGCCCGTCTCGCCCGAAACCCCGAGCGCTGGGGGCTCACTTCGTTCGTCCCCAGCCAACCGGAGTTTGCCGCAGTCACGCTACTCCCTGTGGCGCGCCAGGTCCATCGTCTCGCGCGCCACGGCCCTCATTCTTCACGGCGGAAGAACGTGTCGACTGCCGCCACGAAGTCATCCTGTGGCGTTGCGGTCAGTTCCTCCAGCACTTCGTCCAGGCTGGATGACGTCCGCTGCGTCTCGTCCAGCGCCGCCACAACGAGGTCATCCAGCGCCGACAGCGTTTCCCCCGCCGCGCGTTGGCCGAACGGCAGGTAACCCACCGACAGGACGGTCGAGGTGACGACCGGCGTCTGGCCGGCCCGGTGACCGGTGTCGGTCGTCGTGGTGGCGTCAGCCACCGCGCCCGGCACGAGCAGCCACGCGGACTCGGGCACGGCGGACAGCTGGTCCGGCGCGGTGGCCGCCAGCAGGTCACCGCCACGCAAGCTGCCGGCTCCGGCCGCGAACGACGCGGCATCCGCTTCGCCTTCGCCCTCACCCTCGCCGCCGGCCGGCGACCGGTTCAGGTGGTTGATCACCTGCAGCGCATCGATGGCCGAGATGAAACCGTCTCCATTGACGTCCAGATAGGGCGCCGACGTGGCGGCTCCAAGCAGCTTGTGACCGCCGTTGCGGTTGAGGTAGTTGATGGGAATCAGCGCGTCGATGGGCGAGATCATGCCGTCGTCGTTGACGTCCAGCGGCTGCCGCGGATTCGTGTGCGGCGGCGTGTTGGGCTGACCGCCACCGACAGTGACCGGCGGATCGAAGTTGCCGACAACCGGCAGCGCGTAGTCGTCGCCGAACGCCGCGTATATGTCGTTACCGAATGGCACCGGCGTGTAACGCACGCGCGGCTGACCCGTGATCGGATCCACCTCGATGCGATTGAGCACGGAAGCGCCACCCGAAATGAGGAAGTTCCACTCGCCGATCTCGCGCGGCAGCT
The DNA here is from genome assembly GCA_025459265.1 of Pirellulaceae bacterium. Classification (GTDB taxonomy): domain Bacteria; phylum Planctomycetota; class Planctomycetia; order Pirellulales; family Pirellulaceae; genus JAAYDI01. The sequence goes on from JALOQX010000080.1 coordinate 17,347, forward strand.
GGCCGGTCCGGTCGGGCAGCCACAGACCGAAGTCGTCGTAACCGTCCATGTCCATGTCGGCGGCCACCGGCCGGGCCCGCACGCCGATATACCCGAACTGGAACGTGTGGTCCGGCGCACCATCCCAGCCGCGCACGGCCCCGTTGGCCAGATCCACCTGGAACCGATCGTCCGTGTACGTCGCCAGGTCGTCGAACCCGTCGCCGTCAAAGTCGCCCACCATCGGGTACCCGCGCATGGTGGTGACCAGCGCGGTGTCGGCATCCAGCCGATAGTCGTGGTTGCGGTCGAAGTACCAGGTCGTTCCCGAGAACGCTCCGACCTCGTCGCCGTTGGCAGCATTGCCGTCAAAGTTCCCCGCAAACGGCAGGCCGTTGACATTGAGCGGATCGACGCGCTCGATGTTGGCGACACCGTTGTTATCCGTGTCGACGAGCCACCGCCAGGACGAACCGACTCTGCCGTAGGCCGCCAGTTTGTCGAACCCGTCGGCGACGCCACCGGCCAGTTCCGCGAAGTTGCCCGCGAAGACGTCGTCGCTGGTGAAGCCCAGCTGGTAGATGATGTCGCGGTTCGTGGCGTCGACATTGTCCGGGTCAAACCGGAAGTTCCCGTTCGTATCGACCCACACGTTGCCGGCACCCCACACGGCAATCTCCGGCCGGCTGTCGACGGTGAACCGCGCCACGAAGTCGCCGCCGGGCACACCGTCTCCCGTCGGGAAGAGCGGATTCTCCTGCGGCTCGACCGTGTTCGACTCGCCGTCCAGATGGTTGCAGGCCGGATCGATCAGGGCGTCGGACACCGTGAGCGTGAAGCGATCGTCCGGCAGCGGTTCGTAGAAGGTCAGGATGATCGACCCGCGCGCCGGCTGCCCGCTGACAATCGGTGCGCTGACAAACGTAATGGACTGGATCGCAATGATGCCGTTCGCATCGCCGACCAGCGAGTAGTGCCCCGGATGCACCGCAATCGACTCGACCAGCGCCGGATAGAGGAAATCGGGCGCCAGCCGATTCGGCAGGTCCCGGACGTCGATCGTCAGGCTGGTGACCAGCGGCGTGGGGCCGTCGGTCGACGGCTTGGGATCGAACAGGTCGTAGGACGGCTGACCCGTGACGATGACCCGCGTGATCTGCGGTCCGACCGCGTCGACAAAGATCGCAAACTCTGCCGCTGCAGCGGACGGCGAGACGTTCCCGGCCAGATCCTCCGCGGTCGCGAACACGACGCGCGGCACATCGGCGGGCAAGCCGAACATCGGATCATACAGATCAACCGGCGACGTGAACTCAAAGTACCCCTCCGGGAACTGGTTGTTGCCATCGGTCGGAATCGCCACGGTCAGCCCCAGCAGGAAATCGGTGGCCGGTTCCAGCGAGCCGTTGTTGTTGCTGTCGAGGTAGAACCGGATGATCGCATTGGCTTCCCCAAACCCGTAGAACGACGGCGTCCGGTCGTTCGTGACGTTCTCGGGCACCCAGGGGCATTCGTCCTCGTCGACCAGCCCCAGGAACTCGATCTCCGGCGGCGTCGTGTCGACCACAATCTCCAGCGGCGCGCTGCGATCTCCGTATCCGCGCTGGGCGGTCGACGCCGGATCAATCATCTCCACGCGCGCCGAGATGAAGTGACTGCCGTCAGTCAGGTCGGCCGCGGCTGGCACAATCGCATCGTCGAAGTCGAAGACGTAGACGCCTTCCACCGGTCCGGGCTGCGCGTAGCCGATCACCGTCTGCGGACTGACACCCGGCTGCTGCGGGGCACCTTCGATGTAGATCGCCACCCGGTAACCGGCGGCCGTTGACGCCGGGTTGACCGACGCGTTGAACGGAATCGGAATCACTTCGTCCGGCGGCGATCCGTTGGTCGGATTGCCGGGCAGGTCATGCCGGAAGATGCCGTCGTCCAGTCGCACGAGGATGCCCGGCGAGGCGTCCATCGTCACGTTGTCCAGATGAGACCGCCCGGTGTCGCTGTTGTCGGCCGGGGGATCCTGTGTGCCATCGTAGTCCGGATCGACGGGCAGATCGACCAGCTCGATGTCGTAGGGCACCGGCGGCGCCGAATTGAGCACCGTCAGGTCGTAGCCGTTCACGACGTCCCCGTTGGCACCCGACACATGCAGATAGTACGACTGGCCGGCCACGGCGGGGATCCGCACCCGCGCGTTGGGGGTCGTGTCGTGGCTGCCGAAGGTGCCGCCGCCGGCGATGACGGCACCGGACGTGTCCAGCACTTCGATGCTCAGGTCGCCCGCCGCCGGGAAGATGGCTGGATCATACATGTGGAAATAAACCTGGAAGTCCAGGATACCCGTCTGAGCCGCCACCACGCGGAAGTAATCCTGGTCTGCGGGCACACCCAGATGCTCGAACCGGTTGGGGAAGATCGCCAGATTCTGCACGTTCAGGACGCCGCCCGCACCCAGGAACGCCGCCGTCTGCGGAAATTCGTTCTGCTCGTACAGGTCCGGCCCGAGGATCAGCAGGTTGTCCCCCGTGGGCACCAGCGGCGAGACGACTTCCACGTTGTCATAGGCGATGCTGGGACGCCGCACACTACCTTGAAACACAAGGATGTTCCCGGAGTCCGGCACCCGGCTCTGTCCCACCACTACGAAATCGGTCGCATCCAGCGCGACCGGATTACCCTCGGCATCGAGGTTGCTGATCACCAGCGCGTCACTGGCGCGCGGCGAACCACCGTCCACGTTTACATATAAGCCATTTCCCACGTTCTCGGCCGGCACGACCACGATCGTGTCGCTGCCGTCGCGAGCGCGGACGTCGAGCACTTCCACGATGCCTGGCTCGCCAAACGTGGTGGTGCCGTCATCCAGCTGGATCGACCGCCAGCTCTCGATCACCGGCGCCGGGTAGCCGAAGCCCAGAATCGCCAGCGACGCGGTCCGATTGGGCGTGTCGGCGCGCAGGAGATCCGAGCCGTCCGTGCCGTGATACACCACCTTGTCGGCAAAGCCGCCACTGGTCGGTCCGCCGCGTCCCGGACCGCCACCGGTGATGACCAGCGGGTTGGCGGGCGGAACGTCATCGATCAGATACGTCGTCGCAATGTACGCCGCCGTCAGGACACCCGAATCGGGACTCAACGGCGTGAACTCAATCACATCGTCTCCCCGCGTCCCTGAGACGTACAGCGCGCCGTCTTCGACGTCGACATTGACGTGCTCAATGCCGGTATGCGTAATTACACCGTAACCGACCTGCTGAATGGTCTGGACAAACGGGACGCCGTTCTTGTCCGCATCCAGGCGCACCAGCACCTCCGGCGCTCCGGCCGCATCGCGGGCGAAATTCAGCGTGTCGCTCCCGGACGGCTCATCACCCTCGACCAGGATGTCGATGCCCAGTGGCGAGAGGATCGTGAAGCTGTCGTCCCCGCCGAGTCCCCGCAGGTGATAGTCGGTCACGTTGGCTGTCGCGACCGGAATCCGGGCATTGAGGTACACGACCGCATTGGCCACGGTAAACGCGTCGGTGGCCGCCGTGCCGTTATAGAGCAGCGTGTCCGCGTCGGCTGCGGAACCGTCAAACAACAGCAGCAGTCCTCCCGCGCCGAGATTGGAGAAGTTCAGCGGCACCTGCGCATCCACCTGGACGTAGCCCGCATCCCCCGTAGCACCCGGCGTCACCGTGATCACGTTGTTACCCGTGCCCGAGTACACCGACACAGCGTCGTTCCCTCTCCGCCCGTCAATGTCCACCAATTCGATTTCTGAAGCGCGCACAAGCGTGGGACTGGCATTTTCCGACAGCGTGGCGGCATCGGCGCCAATCGGCGTGTAGCTCACCACGTCCTGGGCGGTCGTGCCGACGAACCGGACGCGATCGCCGGCCGCGCTGGCGCCGCCGAGAATCGTCACGCTGGCGATCTGCCACCCCTGGATATAGCCGACGGTAAACGTATCGTCCCCGCCGAACCCGGCCAACAGAATGTCACTGCCGGTCGTTCCCAGGTTGTCGAACGCCACGCGCGGCCAGGCGTCCATGGTCACGCTACCGCCCAGCGGGGTCGTGCCCGAGAGCGTGTACGCGTTGCCGGCCCCCGTGCCGTGGATCGCCACCACGTCCGACGCGCCGCCACCGCCACCGTCGACGGCCACGTCCCGCGTGCCGGCGTACTCGACGCGCGTCGCAGCCGAGGCTCCGGACCGC
>JALOQX010000308.1 GCA_025459265.1 Pirellulaceae bacterium
CCGCCTTCGGTGGTCGCCGTCGGATCCTCACTCGGCAAGTACACCCGAGCGGTGGCGCCCGGCGGCACCTGCAGCTTCAAGATGAAGCGACCGCCGTCGGTGCGCCAGTCGCTGACAATACGGCCGCGAATCGAGTCGTACTGCCCTTGGGCCCAGGTGAACCCCGGTCCAGGTCGAGGACGAATGACAAACTGTTCGTATCCCGGGTGATCGTCCAGTGGATTGATGCCCACGATGTCGCGCCACACCCATTCCCCCACCGACCCCAGCGCCCAGTGGTTGAACGAGTTCATGCCCGGGTCCTGGAATCCGCGCCCGGCGACATAGCCGTCCCAACGCTCCCAGATCGTGGTGGCGCCCATTTCGATCGTGTAACCCCACGAGGGCACGGTCTTCAGCTGGACGAGCCGGCAGGCTTCCGCATGCTGCCCGTTGCGCGTCAATTCGAGCATCATGCGGTGCGTCGTCTGAATCCCCGTGGATGGGTGTCCCCGATACTTGGCAATCGCTTCGAGCAAATGAGTCGTGGCCTTCGTTCGCTGCGCGTCAGGCAGCAGATCGAAGTGCAGCGCCAACGCGTAGCCTGCTTGCGTATCGCCTTGGATGCGGCCATCCGACGCGACATAGGCACGGTTGAAGGCCTCCTCAATTTGTTGGGCCAGTTGCCTATACTTCGCCTGCTCGGCGTCCTTTCCCAAGACGGCGGCCATCCGGGCCACGATGCGCGCGGATTCGGCGAAGAAAGCCGTGGCCAGCACCTCCTTGGGCACGGCACTGATACCGGTGGGATAACCCTCCAGAATCAGCGTATCGCCGTTGAGCCAGTCGCTGTAATCATCGCTGCGACTATTGAGCCACAGCAGGTTCGGATTCTGCCCGTGCACATAATCGACCCACTTGACGGCCGACGCGAAGTGCTCTTCGAGCATGCGCCGGTCGCCGTAGTTCTGGTACATGCGCCAGGGGACCATGGTGCCTGCGTCCGCCCAGGCGGGCACGCCCATGCCCACCTCCAGTTGCCGCGCCCAGGCGCGCGGAGCGAAGTTGGGATAGCGGCCATCGGGCAATTGGCAGTCTCGTATGTCATGCACCCACTTGCTGAAGAACCCGGCCATGTCCATCGTGAAGATCGCGGTCTGGGAAAAGGCCTGAATGTCACCCATCCAGCCCAGGCGTTCATCGCGCTGAGGACAATCGGTCGGCACGCCGTGCATGTTGCCCCGCTGCACCCACTGGATATTGTGCATCAGCTGGTTGACCAGGGCGTTGGAGCACGTGAACTGGCCGACAATCGGTGAGGACGAATGCACGACGCACCCGGTCAGGTCTCCCAGTTGGGGTCGCGCGGGCAGCCCGGTCACTTCGACATAGCGAAACCCGTGATACGTGAAATGAGGTTCGAACATCTCGGGCTGGTCACTCCCCGCGATGTACTGATCGACCTGCGGCGCACCCCGGAGATTAGCCACGTAGATCGTGCCGTCATCGTTCAGCCGCTCGGCGTGCCGCAGCTGAATCCGGCTTCCCCGCTGGGCACACAGCTTCAGACGGCACCAGCCCACCATATTCTGGCCCAGGTCGAACACGTAGCTGCCAGGAACCGGTTCGGTGAGAGCGATCGGAATGAGTTCGGTCGTGATGCGCATCGGCTCGTTGCGCTGCCAGACCAGCTTCGCATCACCCCGCGGCGCTGCGTGCACGCGCTCCCAGGAGGAATCATCAAACCCAGGCTCCGCCCAGCCGGCGATCTCCTGGCGAGCATCGTACACCTCACCGTCCAGGATATCGACATAACGGATGGGACCCGCGTCCGTGGTGCGCCACGTGCCGTCGCTGACGATGCACTCACGCCGTCCGTCGGTGGTCGCGAATTCCAGTTGCAGGAGACACTGCGCACATGAGCCGTAGACAAATCTTCCCGGGGGAGGCGCCAACCCGATGCGACCGGCATACCATCCGTCAGCCAAGGTCACCGCAAGCGAGTTGACTCCCGGTCGCAGCAGCGGCGTGACATCGTAGGTCTGATACTGGATCCGACGGTCGTACTCGGTCCATTCTGGGGCCAGCACACGGTCGCCGACACGTCGGCCATTGATGTACAGGTCGTATAGACCGCGCGCCGACACATACGCTGTCGCCGCCTGCACGTCTCCCTCGATGCGGAACTCGCGGCGCAGCATCGCGGGAGGCAATAACGCCATGTCGCCGCGCTCAGACGCGACACGGCTGTCCAGCAGAAATGCGATCGACCACCCCGGCGCTTCAATCGAATCGCCGCTCGTAGCGCTCGCGCCGACACTGACGACCTGTTCACCGCACAGTACCTGGAGCTCGGCCAGCGCCAGCCCATAGTGGGCGGCATCCCGCAGACGCAGTCGGGTGGCAGTCAGCCGGACGTACCGGGCAGTGATCGGCGGAAACGTGTACGTCACCGCGTCCGCCCCGGGATTGGGTACGTCTTGGGCCGTCTGATCCACGACCGTCGTCGCCGTGGCGAAATCGGCGTGCTCGGACGCCTCGACGTGGAACCGCAGCGGAAACAGGAACCCGGGCGTGTCCGGCGACCAGTCGAACGGCCGTGCCGGATAGAGTCGCACCGCGTCGATCTGCCGCAGGACGCCCAGGTCGACCGCGACCCACTTCTCCGTTTCCGCCTGAGCACTGAACTGACTGTGGTAGCCGTTGTGTGGGGCGCTCGGCTTCCGCTGTGCAGCTCGCGGATGGGCGATCCACTGTGCCTGCCAGTCCTCAGGCCGCAGCAGACCCATCGACCAGTGGGCCGGTTCACTCCACGCGGAGGCGTTGTCGTTCCGATCCCATACCTGGACCTTCCAGTAGCAGGGCGTCCGCGATGCCAGGCTCTGGCCGGCGTACGCGACCTGAGCCGACTGGGTCGACGACACCTTGCCGCTGTCCCACAGGTCGCCTCGCCCCTGGGCCAGCGCGGCCTGACTGCGGGCCACGAGCACGCGATACGCTGTCTGCTGCTGACCGCGGACATCCGATTGCAGGACCCAGCTCAACCGCGGCTTCTCGACATCAATCCCCAACGGATTGATGAGGTACTCGCAGCGGAGCGAAGTGGCCGTCAGCGTCTGCTCGGCCGCAGCCCCGGAAAGTACTCCCTGCCAAAACCCGACGAGCACTGCGGCCGCACCCCAGTGGCGGACGTTGTGACTTGGCTTCATGGCGTTCCCTTTCAGTCATCAACAGAACATCGTAGCGCGCCGGCACCGGGATTGAAAGCAGTGCCCGCGGCTCCACGTCCCGGCGCGGCACCGGCCGCCGGTGGACCGTCGCGCGACTTGCGCAGTTGCACTGACGCGGTTCTGTTTAGCCCGCCCTCCCCAGCCGGACTCCCAGAGGGTACGATTCCCGAAGTCCCGTTCATCAGGAAATCATGCGCATGTCCTGTGCCGTCCATTGCAGCGCCCTGACGAAGACCTATCCTGGCAAACCACCCGTGGAGGCGGTGCGGGGAATCGATCTGGCGATCGACGAAGGCGAATGTTTTGGCGTGCTCGGCCCGAACGGCGCGGGCAAGACGACGACGATCGAAATCCTCGAGGGGCTGCTCGAACCCAGCAGCGGCGACGTGTCCGTGCTGGGTCTCAACTGGCGTGATCATGGCGCGCGAATTCGCCAGCAGATCGGCATCTCGCTGCAGGAGACGCGGTTCTCGGACAAATTGACGGTGGCCGAGACGGCTCGGCTGTTCCGCAGCTTCTATCCGCGTGGACTACGGCCCGACGAAGTGGTGAGTCGCGTCGGTCTGGAGGAGAAATCGAACGCGTGGGTAAAACACTTGTCGGGAGGCCAGCGGCAGCGCTTGGCGATTGCGGTGGCCCTGATCGGCGATCCCGCACTGTTGTTCCTGGACGAGCCGACGACGGGACTGGATCCCCACTCGCGCCGACAGCTGTGGGAGATCATCGGCCAGTTCCGGAGCCAAGGACGCACGACGCTGTTGACCACGCACTACATGGAGGAGGCCGAGCGGTTATGTGACCGAGTGGCCATCGTCGACCATGGCCGCGTTATCGCCAGCGGGACGCCGCGCGAGTTGATTGCGCAACTGGGTGGACACCATGTTGTCGAATTCTCGCTGACGGCACGAGAGGGAGCCGAACAGCCCCCATCGTTCTGGATCGATCTGCCCACGGTCGTGAGCTGCCGCCACGAGGGTATGGCGATTCATTTGACCGTGACCCAGCCGCACCGCGTGTTGCCCGCGCTGGTGGAACGACTGGAACGGCGCGGCTGGGAGCTGGCCAGTCTGGTGACGCGGCATGCGAGCCTGGACGACGTGTTCGTGACGCTGACCGGGCGTGCGCTTGAAAGCGACGTTGATTCGGACGACGAGGAAGAGCCGCATGAATGAACTTCCGGGGTCGTACGAACGTCGCCAGCACCCTTTTGTCAGCCTGATCGCCGCCCGTGTACGCGAATTTATCCGCGAGCCGGCAGCGATCTTCTGGGTGTACGTCTTTCCGCTGATCATGGTCCTGGCCCTGGGTCTGGCGTTCCGCGACAAGCCGGTGGGCGGGTTCACCGTGGTCGTGCAGGCGGGCGCGATCGCTGAGCACGTACGTCAGGTGCTCACCGACGACGGGAGATTCCGTGTCTCGGTCTGTGACGAAGCGGAGAGCCGGCGGCGAATGCGCACGGGTCGCGCGGAGTTGCTCATCGCCCCCGGGGCGGATTCGCCCGCAGGTTACGACTACTATTTCGATCCGACGCAGGCCAACAGTGTCCTCGCCCGCCAGCTGGCGGACGCAGTCCTGCAGCGTGCTGCTGATCGTCGCGACGCCGTCACGGTGCGCGATCATGCCGCGACCGAACCCGGCGGGCGGTACGTCGACTTCCTGGTGCCGGGACTCCTGGGGATGGGGTTGCTCGGAGGCGGCCTGTGGGGTGTCGGTTTCGCCATTGTGGATCTGCGGCTGCGAAAGTTGCTCAAACGGTACCTGGCCACGCCGATGAAGCGCTCCCAGTTCCTGCTGGCGACCATGACCAGCCGGCTGCTGTTCACCATCCCGGAGGTCTTGCTGGTCCTGCTGTTCTCGCACTGGCTGTTCGGTGTAACCAGTCAAGGCAGTTACTGGGCCGTGGGGTTCCTGATCCTGCTGGGGACATTCGAGTTTTGCGGGATCGGGCTCCTGGTGGCCAGCCGAGCACAGACGATCGAAGCGGTCTCGGGCATCATGAACGCGGTGATGCTGCCCATGTGGATCGGTTCGGGCATCTTCTTTTCGCCGGAGCGGTTTCCGGAGAGTGTCCAGCCGCTGTTGGCCTTCTTGCCGTTGACGCCGTTGATTCACGCCTTGCGCAGCGTGATGCTGGAATCCACGAGCTTGGTCTCACTTGCGCCGCAGCTGGCCTTGATTTTCGCCTGGGGTGGCATCAGCTTTGCGCTGGCCCTGCGCTGGTTTCGATGGAATTGAACACGTTGCAGCACATCTCCATTGCGGAATTATGCCGTCGGCTACGTCGACGCTACGGCCGCGTTGAGTTTCCGGCCCCGCTGCCGGTGCTGGATGAACTGGTCGCGACGATCTTGTCCCAGAACACAACGGACGCCAACAGCGGCGCGGCGTTCGAGCGGCTGAGCCAGCGGTTTCCGACTTGGGATGGTGTGCGGCGGGCGCGCGTCGCGGCGATTGCGGCGGCGATTCGGCCGGCGGGGCTGCAGCAGCAGAAGGCGGCGCGGATCAAGCGGATCCTGCAGACGCTGCACGCGCGGCGCGGCGAGCTGTCGCTGGAGTTCCTGCGCTCGCTGCCGGCCGCGGAAGCCTTGGCGTACCTGCGGGCCTTCCCGGGCGTCGGTCCGAAGACCGCCGCATGTGTGCTGCTGTTCGCCTGTCGCCAGCGCGTGCTGCCGGTCGACACGCACGTCCATCGACTGAGCCTGCGGTTGGGGCTGGTGCCGCCGCGCACGTCGGCCGCGAATGCGCATGAGCTGCTGGCCCAACTCGTGCCGGCGCGGCATGTCCTGGAGTTCCACGTGCTGCTGATCCGACACGGACGACAGGTTTGTCATGCCCGCAGTCCGCGGTGCCCGACCTGCCCGCTCCTGGATGCCTGTCCCGACGGCCTCCGCCGCCTCCCGTACGAACGATCGGCACCGTAGGTGCTGACTTTGTTCTCATCTTGATCATCCTGGTCATCCTGTCGAAAGACGATCCTGTCGGGCGATGGGCGTGAGGTCCATTCGCGGGACTGGTTTCGGCCCGCGGCACTCGATATAGCTGAAGAGCGGAGATGTTCCGCCACGGCCCTGCATGACCACCTGGAGGTAGCATGAACAGACGGTTGACTGCGATCATTCAACGTGAAGGCGATGGCTACGTCTCGCTCTGTCCAGAGCTGGACATCGCGAGCCAGGGTGACACCGTTGAGTCGGCCCGAGAGAATCTGCGCGAGGCGCTTGAGTTGTTCTTCGCGTGTGCTTCTCCCGAGGAGGTTCAGCAGCGAATGGGCGGCGAAGTGTTCGTGACGCAACTGGAGGTCGCCGTTGGGTACTGGAGGTCGCCGTTGGGTAGACTGCGTGCCCTGTCCGGCCTGGAGGTCTGCGCGATCCTCGAACGGCAAGGATTCCGTGAGGTGCGCCGGCGGGGGAGTCATCTTGTGATGCAGCACGCGAGTGCAGGAGGAACTACTACCGTGCCTGTACCAGATCACCGTGTGCTTCGCGTCGGCATGTTGCGGTCGATTACCCGGCAGTCGGGAATCTCGCGGAGCGATTTTGAGACCTGAACGGTTGAACGATACCCACTGGCCGACCGGGAATAGGCACAACTGTCCGAGACGCGTGAACACGGCCTCCCCAGCAGCCTGACGCGCGACGCAGTGAGCTGCTGCCCTCGCGGGAGCGAGCGTGGGCGCCGCCCTGGGTCCACTTGCCCCTTCGGGACGGAAGAGCGGAGTGCCGACTGTACGCGTCCGGCCCGCAAGTGGGCGTGCGATTGCTCGCGACGCAACCAACTCCGCGATCCGCCCGAAACCGGCGAACGCCGCGCCGGTGGCCGCGGCCACCGGCGCGTGGGTCAGGCCGGGCCGTCTCGCCGCGGGCTCCGGCACGCCGTCTGGCATCGACGACTCTGTGCATATCCCCTCAACCGCCGCGGCAATTGTACCTGTCCCCATTTCATCCCCTATTTCATCCCCGTAGCGGTTGACAGTAGATCCCTCGCGGGCACGCCTCGGAGAGGCGTCCGTCCATAGCCAGGGGCCAGGGCGTCGCGCAGCGACGCACGC
>JALOQX010000309.1 GCA_025459265.1 Pirellulaceae bacterium
GTAGCTCACCAGTCCAGCGAGCCGCCGACGCAGGGTCGGCGGGGAACGTTGCCACAGTCCACGCCTGCCTGTAGCTCACCAGTCCAGCGAGCCGCCGACACAGGGTCGGCGGGGAACGTTGCCCCAGTCCACGCCTGCCTGTAGCTCACCAGTCCAGCGAGCCGCCGACGCAGGGTCGGCGGGGAACGTTGCCCCAGTCCACGCCTGCCTGTAGCTCACCAGTCCAGCGAGCCGCCGACACAGGGTCGGCGGGGTGAGAGCGTAGTGGTGAGGCTCGCGCGCAACGCCCCAGGCCAGTGCCGATTGACCCGGTTTCCCCCCACTGCTACAGTGCGAGGTTTATCGCGCGGGCGATGCGGCGGCGGCTTGGGCCGGCGCCGGGTGGACGTTTCGATTTTGTTCTGAGCTGGAGCTGGGCACGGCCAAGGTAGCGACCTGTGCCGCCCTTTGTCCTGCGACGGGAGCCCAAGGGGGAGCCAGTGGTGGGCGGGCGGCATGACCGGCGGGCTTCCCGAACGGCAGGAGTGATTCTGTGTCTGACACGATGATCAAGGAACTGGTAAGTGCGGGTGTCCATTACGGGCACCGAGTGAGTCTCTGGAATCCGAAGATGGCGCCGTACATCTACGCGCGCAAGAATCAGATTCACATTATTGACATCCGCGAGACGCTGCGCGGCTTGTTGCGAGCGCAGAAGTACCTGACGCAGGTGGCCAGTTCCGGCAGTCTGATTCTGTTTGTGGGGACCAAGCGGCAGGCGGCGGCCGCGATTGAGCGGGAAGGGCTGCGGTGCGGCATGCCGTTTGTTGCCGAGCGTTGGCTGGGAGGAGCGCTGACCAATTTCCGCACGATCCGCAGCCGCCTCGGGCGTCTGGAGGAGCTGGAAGCCCTCCGCACTAGCGATCGGCTGGGAGAGTATTCCAAGAAGATGCAGTCGGCCCTGGCCCGCGAATTCCGCAAGATGTATCGCAACCTCAATGGTCTGCGCGCAATGAACCGCCTGCCCGAGTGCCTGGTGGTCGTCGATCCCCGCAAGGAGAAGAACGCCATCCGGGAGGCACGCCGGTTGGGGCTGACCACCATTGCCCTGATCGACACCGACTGTGATCCGGACGACGTGGATCTGCCGATCCCTGGAAACGACGACGGGATTCGCTCCATCGAACTCGTCCTGCAAGTGCTGGCCGACGCGGTGTTGGCCGGCAAGGCGACTGCGGTGCACGCGAAGCACGAGCCGCCGGCGGAGGTGCCGAGCAGCCCGCCGATTGCCGAAACGGTCAGCAGCGAGCCTGTGGCGGGCGCCGGCGGCGACGGCGTCAGCTCCTGAGTCGACCCGATCGGCCGCGCGCCGGCGCGCGGCGCAGCTGGGCGCCGGCGGAGCCATCGATCCACTACACGAGTGAGGAGAAGAAGTCATGGGAGAGATCAGTGCGGCCGCCGTGCGAGCGTTCCGGGAGAAAACCGGGCTGCCCTTGATGGACTGCAAGCGCGCGTTGACCGAAACCAACGGCGACGAAGAGAAGGCCATCGAGATGCTCCGCAAGGCGGGCGAGAAGCTGGAGGCCAAGCGGGCCGATCGCGCCACCGAGTTTGGCCGGTTCGGGATCTTCTGCGGACTGGACCGCCCGGCCGGCGCGATGGTGGAACTCAAGTGCGAGAGCGCGCCGGTGACGCAGAACGAAGAGTTCATTCAGCTGGCCAACGATCTGGCGCAGCAGCTGGCCACCGGTCCGGGGGCGGCCTCGCCGGAGGAGTTGCTCGCACAGCCCTCACCCAGCAAGCCCGGCCAGACGCTGGCGCAGCAGAAAGGCGATTTGTTCAACCGCATCCGCGAAGTCTTCAACGTGGGGCGGATGGTGCGGATCGATGGCCCCTGCAGCGGGTACAGCCATAATGCCAAGACGGTGGCCGGCGTGTTGATGGCCGTGGAGGGGGGCGACGACGAGTCGGCCAAGGGCGTGTGCATGCATGTCGCGGCCATGCGCCCCAAGGCGCTAGCCATCGCGGACCTGGATCCGGCCCTGGTGGCCAAGGAACGCGAAATCCTGCGGGAAGCGGCCCTCAAGGAAGGCAAGCCGGCCAACATCGTCGACAAGATGGTCGAGGGCCGCCTGCGGTCCTTCTACGCCGAGACCGTGCTGCTCGAGCAGGCGTATGTGAGGGACGACAAGCAGACGGTGGGCAAGTTCGCGGCCGGCCGGCAGATGAAGATCCTGCGTTTCGTGCACTGGGAACTGGGCCAGGCGTAATCGTGATGCCTTCCGGCGGCCCGGCGCACGCCGTTCCTGCCGGTTCGCCCTCACGCTCAACCGAGGAATCCCCCCCATGAACGACGTGTCTGATACACCGCGTTACCGGCGCGTCGTGCTGAAGCTCTCGGGCGAGAGCTTTGCGCACGCCGGCGAACGCGGCATTGCCATGGAGGAAGTGGTCGACATCGCGCGGCAGATCCACCAGGCGGCGGCGACCGGCTGCGAGATCGCCGTCGTCATTGGCGGCGGGAATATTCTGCGCGGCGCGCACTTCACGCACAGCGAGTCGGGCATCCAAGAGGCGACGGCTCACTACATGGGGATGCTCGCCACGGTCATTAACGGCCTGGCCCTGCAGGACGCCCTCGAATCGTTCGGCAGCGATACGCGGCTGATGACGGCCATCAAAATGGATGGTGTCGCGGAGCCCTACATTCGGCGGCGCGCCCAGTCCCATCTCCGCAAGAAACGGATCATCATCCTGGCGGCGGGGACTGGCGGACCCTTCGTGACTACGGACACCGCCGCGGCCCTCCGCGCTCTGGAACTGGCGGCCGAGATCCTGCTCAAGGCGACCCGCGTCGATGGTGTCTACAGTGACGATCCGGAGAAAAATCCCCACGCCGTCCTCTATCAAACCCTCGACTACGACGCCGTCCGGCAACAGAATCTGCGATTCATGGACAGCACGGCCATCGCCCAGTGCATGGAGCGATCGCTCCCAATCCTCGTCTTCAATTACAAGCGGGACGGCAATATCCAGCGCGCCATTCGCGGCGAAAAGGTGGGGACCATGGTCGGCCCAAAGCAGCGCCCGGCGTCCGGCTGAGCCGTCCCCCAGGGGTCCGACTGGTCCTGAGTTGGCGTGATGGGCGACTTGGGATAGACTGAAAAGCAGCGTGGGAGTTGGACGGACCTGGCAGGTGATTGTGATGGTGCGGGTGGTGGCCACTATGGCAGCGGACGAAATCGTCTTCGATGCAGCAGAGCGGATGGAGAAAGCCGTCCAGATCCTCAAGCAGAGTCTCGCGGGCATTCGCACCGGTCGCGCCAACCCGGGACTTGTCGATACGTTGCGCGTCGACGCCTACGGCGCCTCGACCCCCATCAAGCAGCTGGCGACCGTGGGGGCCCCGGAACCGACGCAGATCGTCATTCGGCCCTACGATCCCGGCACGCTCAAAGACATCGAAAAGGCGATCATCGCCAGTGACCTGGGCTTCAACCCGCAGAATGATGGCCGTCTGATCCGCATCAACGTGCCGCCGCTGTCGAACGAACAGCGCAAGAAGATGGTGGGACGCATCAAGGAGCTGGCGGAAGAGGCCAAGATCGCCATCCGCAGCATTCGGCGGGACGCGAACAAGGCGCTGGATCAGGCCGAGAAGGCCAAGGAGATCAGCGAGGACGAGCGGGATAGCCTGAAGGACGACATCCAGGAGGCGACCAAGAAGTACGAAGCGCAAGCCACGGAACTGGCGAAAGTGCGCGAGCAGGAAGTGATGGACTGAACCGCAAAGGCTGCTGGGATGACGACTCCTGGTGCAGGGTCCGTCGCGTATCGTTGCCCGCAGTGCCAGGCCGCTCTGACCGCGCGGACGGCCGATGCGGGGCAGGCGGTGTCCTGCCCGCAGTGCGGCAAGACCATCAAGGTTCCCGGCCTGCCCCGTCGCCGCCGGGCGCCGACCCGGCCGGCGACCGCTGCGGTGCCACCCCTCCCGGCTCCGACCTCCGCACCGGCGCGTCCTCCCGTGCGGCCCAGCTCCGATTACCCGCTGGATGAACCGGTCCGAGTGCCGCCGGAGCTGGTCGTGCCGGTCAGCGTGCCGCCGGCACTCGTCCTCCCGCCCGCCGCGGCCCCGCCCGTCGCGCCGCCCCGCACCGATCAGGGCCCGCGCCCGCGCACGCCTGCCCCGCCGGAGCAGTTCTCCGTCAAGTGCCCCGTGTGCGACACGCTGGTGTACGCCACGCTGGACGAAGTCGGCAGCACCAAGACGTGTCCCGACTGCTATAGCCCCGTCACGATCCCTCGCCCGCGGAAGAAACCGCGACGCGTCAACGAAGTGGTCGAGACCGAGTACGACGGGATGCTGTTCAAGTTGAGCGATCCGGTGCCGTTGCCCAGTTACGCTTCGGGCAGCACCGGCGTCACGACCAACACGGAAGGTGAAGCCGCGCTGCGTCGGGCGGAGCGCGAGTACGACGAGAAGAAGGTGGAGGAACCCGACCCGATCCTCGCCCCCTTCTGGACCGGCCTACTGCAGTTCGCACGCGATCCGGCGGTCATGGCCCGGGGCGTGGTGGGCGCCGGACTGCTGGCGTCCATCGGCAAACTGCTGATGGCTACCATCCTCTGGGCTGGCACGCCCGGTGTGACGTGGTTCTATGCGCTGGCCGGTTCCGTCGCGGTCCTGGTGTTGACGGTCCTGACCGCCGCGTTTCTGGGAAGTACGTGTCTGACCGTCGCGGAGGAAACGTCCTACGGTCATGTGCGGGTCCGGCACTGGCCGGCGGCGAACCCCTTGGACTGGGCCATCGAATCCCTGCCGTTTGCCAGCGCGTTGTTCAGCAGCGCGCTGCCCGGGTTGGCGGTGTTTGGATTCGCCGGGGCTCTGGGCATGCCCGCCAGCAGCCGCTGGCTCTTTCTGTTGGTCAGCGTGTATCTCTTCCTGCCGGTCGTGCAGGCCTCGCTGCTCGAATCCGGCACGCTCACCCAGCTCCTCTCCCGCCCGATTCTGCATTCTGTGCGATCGGACTTTCTCCCCTGGGCCACGTTCTATCTCATCACGTTCGCGCTCCTGTGGCTGGTGGCCGTGACGCTCGCTCTGGTCCACCCCGATCTCGCGACCTCCTGGTGGCTCGTATTGGGTGGCGTCTGGACCGCGGTGTTGTTGGGGTACTATCGTCTGTTGGGGCGGTTGGCCTGGGCCTGCCAGATTCGCGCCGCGGCGCAGGAGGATGAAGCAGCGTGAATTTCTGCGTCCGTACCTGGGTCTGGGTGCTGTGCTGCAGCAGCTGCGGTCTGGCGGTGGCAGACGACTGGCCGCAGTTCCGTGGTCCGCAGGGAGACGGTCAGACGCCGGCGACCGGGCTGCCGACACGCTGGAGCGAAGACGAAAACGTCGTCTGGAAGACGGCGATTCACGGACGCGGTTGGTCGTCGCCGGTGATTTGGCACGATCAGATCTGGCTGACGACGGCCACCGAGGACGGTCACCGCATGTTCGCCCTGTGTGTCGATCGGGAATCCGGCCGGGTTGTCCACGACCTTGCCTTGTGGGATGTCCCGGAGCCGGACGAGATCCACGTCACGAACAGCTACGCGTCCCCCACGCCAGTCGTCGAGGCGGAACGCGTGTACGTCCATTTCGGCTGTTACGGCACCGCCTGCCTGGACCGGCACACCGGGCGCGTGCTGTGGCAGCGTCGGGACTTTCCCTGCAACCATTGGCGCGGACCCGGCTCGTCGCCCATTGTGTTCGAAGATCTGTTGATTGTGCATTTTGACGGCTATGATCTGCAATACGTGGTGGCGCTGGACAAACACACCGGCGCGACGCGCTGGAAGAGCGACCGGGCGATCGACTTCGAGACGGATGACGGGGATCTTAAGAAGGCCTTCTGCACGCCGACCGTGATCCGCGTCGCAGACCAGTGGCAGCTGATCAGTCCGGCCGCGCGCGCGACGATTGCGTACGAGCCGACCACGGGCCGCGAACTGTGGCGGCTACGCTATGCCAATCACTCGGCGACGGCCCGCCCGCTCTTCGGCCACGGTCTGCTGTTCATTAACAGCGGGTTCAGCAAGGCCGAGCTCTTCGCGGTTCGCCCCGACGGGCGGGGCGATGTTACCGACACGCACGTCGTGTGGCACACCGATCGCGGCATCGGGTCCAAACCCTCGCACCTGCTGGTCGACGACCTCCTGTACATTGTGCACGACCAGGGCACGGCTGTCTGTCTGGAAGCGCGGACCGGCAAGCCGGTGTGGCAGAAGCGGCTGGGGGGCAACTTCTCCGCCTCGCCCGTCTGTGGCGACGGCAAGCTGTATTTTCCGAGCGAGGAGGGAACGACCACCGTGATCCGTCCGGGGCGCGACGGCGAGATTCTGTCCAGCAACGACCTCGACGACGGCTGCATGGCCTCGCCCGCCGTCGCGGGCTCGTCCATCTATCTGCGCACCCGCACCCATCTCTACCGACTTGGCCGATAGCCGCCGACGGCATCCCGCGCGCACCTTGGG
>JALOQX010000081.1 GCA_025459265.1 Pirellulaceae bacterium
TGTCGGGCTTGTAATCCTGGTAGTTGCCGACGTATAGGTCGAGCGACCCGTCGTTATCGAGGTCGACGATAGTTTCGCCGACCCCGAACCCAGTGTCGGACACCCCAGCTCGATCGCCCACCTCTTCGAACCGCCCCGCCCCCAGGTTTCGGTATAGCCGGTTGGGACCGTAGTTGGTGATATACAGGTCCACCCGGCCGTCATTGTCGTAATCGGCGGCGGTCACCCCCATGCCGTACCCACCCGGGAGGATCCCGGCCTGCTGCGTGACATCTTCAAACGTCCCGTCGCCCCGGTTGCGGTAGAGGCGGTCGGTCGCGGTCCGCAGCGCTTCCCGATCCGGCACTCGGGGGTCGTTCACGTCATCCAGGTACATGCCGTTGACCAGGTAGATGTCGAGCCATCCGTCGCTGTCGAAATCGAGCCAAGCGCACCCGACCCCGGTCGCTTCGACGATATTGGACATGCGATCATCGCCCAGCGTATGGCGGAAATCGATGCCGCTGCGGTCCGTCACGTCGGTCAGCCGCAGGACCGGGTCCGCCGCTGCGGCTTGGCCCGCGAGCGACAGGGACGCCAGTGCGGCGATCCAAGCCAGGAGCCAGGCGCGGCCCGGAGATGAGCTCCACCGTGAGAAGAGGCCTGCTACGATCACTTGAACGTGTCCTCTACAGATGTCGGAGTGCCTCGGCGCGCCGGCGGCGGACGATGCAAGACGGGGTGGCGCGTGAGCGGACGGCGCGTTAGGGGGGGACCGCCACGCCGCTGGGCACTGTTTCGCTACGTGGCGCGTCGCATTTGGTTCGGCCGGCCGGCGGCGACGGGCGGAAAACGTAAACCGTTTCGCCATCAGGTGCGTAAAGAACGCGGAAGCTCACCCCCGCCTGTCCGTGCGGTCCCGCACGCCGCCCGCGGGTTGGCCAGTCAAGTGGGCATGCCGTCGGGGATCACCCAGGGCATAACCGCTCCATCTTGACGCACTTGGCGGGGACGGGTCGACGAAGAGGGGTCCTGAAACCATACTAGACGTAACCGAGGTATGAGCTCGGGAGCGGCACCGTGCGAGGAGGCCTGCATTGCATCCCATGATCACCAAACGTACACCAGCCAGCCCGATTCACACACTGGAGGATGGAATGGCGTCACTGTTGACACCGAGGCGGGAATGCCAGTGCTGCGGGGACGGCAACGGCGTGTGCAGTGGCGAAGTGATCGTGGTGACGACGGCCCAGACCATCGAGGTCTTCGTGCGGTGCGGACCGATGATTGAGGAGGGGACTGCGGGCGAGCAGGCGAGCAAGTTTTACGGGTGCCTGCCGCGGCTGCTGCACCGCGCCGGTGCCCGGATGAGCGACGTGGTCCTGGAGCGGGTGTTTTTCCGGGACATTGCCCGCGACTTCGAGACCTTTCAGCGGATTCGCCGGGAGGCCTACCGCGACGCCGGCGTGACGGGCGAGGAGCTGCCGGCGGCCAGCTACATCAATCAGCCCCCGTGCCGGAGTGAGCAGGCGTTCGAGCTGCAGGTGCAGGCGATTCTTCCCAACGGCAGCAGCCGCGTGATCGTCGAGTCGTTCCCGGAGGTGGCTCCCCACACGACGAAAAAGGTGGTCCACATCGGGGGCCACCGGCACCTGTACCTGATGAACATCAACGGCCTGGGGCCCAACGGCTCGGTCCCCGCGGATTTCCGCAAGCAGTCGGATGCCATGTTC
Organism: Pirellulaceae bacterium; assembly: GCA_025459265.1. GTDB lineage: Bacteria > Planctomycetota > Planctomycetia > Pirellulales > Pirellulaceae > JAAYDI01. The sequence goes on from JALOQX010000081.1 coordinate 1,713, forward strand.
GCGCGGGCCGTCCCGGTGCTGGCCGCACACGGGACAGCCTTTCCGGCGGTCCTGCGGACGTGGTGTTACCTGGACGACATCGACCGTGACTACTACGAGTTTAACCTCTCGCGCAACGCGTTCTTTGCGCGCGAGCAGGTCACACGGCTCCCGGCCAGCACGGGCATCCGCGCCGGGCTGTATCCGCCGGGGACACTCTGCAGCTTCGATCTGTACGCGCTGCTCGATCGCGAGGGCGTGGAGGTCGAAGTCATGCACACCCCCACGCTCAACGAAGCGGACGAATACGGGTCCGCGTTCTCACGCGGCATGAAGGTCGTGCTCCCTGAAAAAACCGTGCTGTACGTGTCGGGGACCGCGAGCGTGGACGAGAAGGGGGCGACGGTCCACGTGGACGACTTGCGCAAGCAGGTCGATCGGATGCTGGTCAACGTGCGCGAGCTGCTGGCGGCGCAGCAGAGCACGTTTGCGGACGTGGTCCAGGTCATCACGTACCTGAAACAGCGGAGTTTCCTCCCGACGTTTGTCGACATCTGGAGAACCTGGGGGCTGGACGGCCTGCCCAACTCGTTCGTCGAGGCGGGCGTGTGTCGCCCCGAGCTGTTGTGCGAGCTGGAGGCCATCGCGATTATTCCCCACGAGCGACCTTAGAGGCCCGGGAGCCGTGGCGTGGCGGCCGGCGGCCGCGGCTGGGCAGGTCCTCAAGCGAGGCGAGACCAATGCGTACGAGTATCCTGACGGGCATGGTCGCCTGCTCCCTGATGGCGGCCGTGGTCGGCGACGTGCGTGGGCAGATGTTCGGCGCCCGCACGCTCGGACAGCCGCTGGGGCGTCGTCCCGGCGCGGGGGCACTCGACACCATGCAGGAGGAAGTGGGCACGCTGCGCGGCAACGAGCGGTTCCTGCGGGCCAATCGACGTGCGACGGATTTCGTCGGTCCGGACATCCGCGACCTGGAACGGTTCGTCGGGATGTTGCAGGCCCGGGCGCGGGGCAGCGTATCGCCGACGACCGAAGGGTTGCGGCGCCGCGTGGACCGGTCCGAGTCGATGAATCAGCCGGTACCGCCACCCGCGCGGAGGACGCTGTACTATCCGCGACTGGAAGTCAGTTTTGACTCAGTGCCGGCGGATACGACCGCTCTGGGCCAGCGGGCGCTGGAGACGCTGGCGCGGTCGCCGGAGTTGTCCGGGCCCAGCCGTATCGCGGTGTATGTGGAAGGGCGGACGGCCATCCTGCTCGGTGAGGTCCCCTCCGCAAGGGATCGTGAGTTGGCTGAGCTGCTGATATCCTTCGAGCCGGGAATCTCGGCAATTCGGAATGAACTGCAGCTGAATCCGAACCTGCAGGAGACGGAGGGTTCGCTGGCGGCGTTGCGCCAGCGTCAGACGCCCCGGCAGGCGTGGATGGTCCTGCCGACCGTGCCGGTTGCGACTGAGCCGATGGTGCCGCCTCCGCCGCTTCCTGAGTCGAATTAGACTCCGATCTGACGGGCTCTCGCGTCTGGAGCCGCCGGGCGAAGCTCGGCGGCAGGTCAATCGTCTCAGTCCCAGCGCTCGTCGTGCCGTCGGTCTGCAGTGCGGGCGCCGTGACGTGGCGGGGACCGGAGACCGCTTCGACGTAGGCCGCAGGCTGGACCGCACTGGCGCTGGCCGGCGGCGCGGTGGCTGCCTGCTCGGTGGATGACGGCGCGCTGCCCGGCAACAGCTTGTTGACCGGCTCGGAAATGACCACGCCCCCTGCCGTCCCTTCGAACCGCGCGACGAGGCTGATATTGCAGGTGGCGCCCTGCACACTGTCCCACGGCAGCCAGACACTGTAGGACGGCCCCATGTCCGACTGGCTGAAATGCTGCGAGAGGTGCTCAGCCGGGAACACGAACTTCTTGTCCGGCTTCTGGGCGGACGGGTCGTGATGGTCCGCATCAAACGCATAGACGGTCAACGACCCGTCGACCTCGATGGGATTCGCGTCGCCTTCGGCGTAGAAGAACAACCGGCCCCCGAACCCGCGGATGGCGGGCTTGCCCGGCTGGTGCAGCACGGTATCGGTCCAGAACGGGACGATCCGGGCAGGAATCTTGACTTCGTCTTCAGGATCCTGCCAGGGGAAGCGCGGGGCGTGCAGGTCCAGGGGCGAACAGCCGGGGGCAGCGAGGCTGGCGAGCGTCGCGAGCAGGGCCAGCAGGGAGCCGGTGAATGCGTGCGACCTGTTCATCGTTGCGCGTCGTTCCTCGGGGCAGGGGGAGGTTGCGGCCCATACAGGGGCAGCGGCTGGCCGCTGGTTGTCGGCGGGAGTGCCGGGACCTGGCTGGGGGAGGTTGCCGCCGCTGGCGGCGCCGCCTCGCCCCGTGGGTTGAGTGTCGGATAGACGACTTCGGTCTGGGCATCGTCCTCGGGCAGGACCACACTCGAGGGGAACGACATTCCCACGTCGCCATAGAGTCCGTACACGTCTGCCGCGCACCAGTTCATCCGCGCGAACTCGGCCTGCTTGATCCGCTCACCGTCCTCGCGTGTGCGGACCACGTGCGGCGTGAGGATGATCAACATCTCGGTCCGCTTCTCGTTCGTCGCGTCGAAACGGAACAGACTGCCCAACACCGGGATATCCGCCAGGAAGGGCGCCCGGCGCGAAACGCTCTCCTTTTCCGTCGAGATCATGCCGCCCAGCACGACCGTCTCACCGTTCGCGACGCTCACTGTCGACTGCGCGGTGATCGTGTCCACTCGCGGAGACCGGATGACGGTGCCGTCGACCGACAACGCCACGGGGATGCCTTCGTCTTCCGGCCCGACTTTCGACTTCTCCGCATCGATCTCCATCACGACGTTGCCGTCGGGACTGATGCGTGGGGTGACGCCCAGGATGAGGCCGACGTTTTCGAGTTCGATGGAGTTGGATTGGCCGTTCATGTTGAGCGTGGACCCGACGATCCGCGGCACACGCTGGCCGACCTGGATGAACGCCGGCTGGTTGTCCAGGGTGCGGACGAGCGGGCGGCTGAGGATCCGCATCTCGCGATTTTCCTGCAGTGCCCGAATCAGGATGCTGATGTTCGCGCTGCTGGCCGAGAGGACGAGTCCCCCGAAGCCGGCTTGGTCGTTCTCGCGCCCGAGGGCGAAGTTCGACAGGGCCTGATTACCGAGGGTACCGGCGGTATTGAGCGAGGAGGTTGCCCCGCTGTTGCCCAGCGGCTTGTTGTTGAAGTCAAACCCCGGTGTCAACGACGCGGCCCGGACAATCTCTTCGGTGACCGTGACAATTCCGCTCGGGTCGGACCGCGTAATGGTGGAGGTGGTCGTGACCAGATCCCCGAGGAGACTGCGGTCGAACAGGACAGAGTCCTGCAGGCCCAGTTCCACCCCCAGCTCGTCGCGATCCCCCAGCGTGACTTCCGCGATCAGCACCTGGATCACGACCTGCGGTGGTGGCTCATCGAGCCGTTCGATCAGCTGCGTGATCTCGTCGAAGTAGCGCGGCGTGGCGCTGACGATGAGCCGATTGCCCACCGGCTCCGGCACCACGATCACTTCCCGCTCGAGGTCCTGAAACGGATTCGACTGCCCCGGCTCGGCCGCCTCCAGCTGCCGCTGGCTCTGCAGGAACTGGTTGATCGACGCCGCCACTTCCACGGCCGGGGCATTCTTGAGCATGTACACGGCGCTCTTGCGGTTCATCGATTCGCTCTGGTCGAGCCGCGTGATCAGCGCCTCGACGATCCGCAGATCGCCTTCGGAGCCGACCGCAATGATGCTGTTGCTCCGGACTTCCACCGAGAATCGCAGCGGCGCCAGTGACTGTTCTTCCGGCGCACTGGGCAGCTGGAGTTGGGCACCCTGACCGACCTGCGAGGGGATCAGCGACCGCAGCATCGTCACCAGATTCGTGGCATCCCCATTGAGGATGCGGAAGACCTTGATTTGCGCGCGATCGCCGGGTGCATCGAGTTGCCGCACGAAGGCCTCCAGCAGCGGCATCGCGTCCCGCGGGCCAGTCACGATCAGCGTGTTGTTGCGGGGGTTGGGCGTGATGTTGACCTCGTTGAGCATGCCGGACTGCAGGATCTGTTGTCCCTGTTCGTCCACTGCCATCAGCTCGAGGACTGCGGACCGGCCTGTTTGCCCCGTGCGGGCGGCACTGAGTGTCTGTTCGAGCGTATCGGCCACATCCGTGGCCAGGGCGTTGTAGACGCGGAAGATCTGCGCGCGATTCACGGCACTGCTTTGCGGCGAGTCGAGTTCCTGCACCAGCCGCTGCACTTCCGCCATGTCGCGCGGCGAGGCGTACACGATCACGGAATTCGTCCGCGCGTCGGTGGCGACACGCACCAGCGGCGCCAGGCCGTCCCGCCCCGAGAAGAACTGCGTGATCGTCTGCTGGACCGCACTCGCCGCGGCATGCTGCAACGCAAACACCGAGAACTGCGACTCGGGAGGCACCGGCTGGTCGAGCTTGGCGATCAGTTCGATGATCGCCTCCACCGCCTCGCCCCAACCGATCAACAGCAGCGCGTTCGGCTTGACCAGCGGCGTGATCGTCACCCGTCCTTGACGCCTGCCCACCAGGTCCGTCTGGACCTCCTCAATGATCTCCGCGATCGATGACCCGAGCGTGTGCGAGAGCGCATAGATGTAAATGCGTGGTTTCGTTTCCTCACTCAGCCGCTCCAGCTCGCGAATGATCTTGGTCAGCTGTTCCACGTCCTGGTCGCGTCCCCGCAGGATGATCACATCCAGTTCGGGCAGGGTTTGCACGTCCAACTCCTCCAGGCCCGGCACGTTCGGCACGACCGTGCCGAGATCGTCGGTGGCGCCGGCCGGCGGCAGCAGGCCACCACCTTCCAGAGGGACCTGCTGGGTGTAGTTCACCAACCGCACGGGACGCGCCGCGGCCGGTGGCGTGTGACTCGATTGATCGCCAGGCTGCGGTCCAGGCGGCTTGTCGGCCGGCCGCCGGCCCCGGTACGCGTCGACCGCCTCCTGCAACTGCTCGGGCGCCGCCCGCCGCACATGGAGCGCTCGCGTCTTGCGCCCCGGTTGCCCGCCGGCATCCAGGGCGTCAACCAGGGCGGCAAATTGCGCCACGGCCGGTTCCGGTCCACGCACGCGGACCGCCTTGGCGGTGCGGTCCAGACGGAACTCCAGCCGGCGATCCTGCGCCAGCGGCATCACGTAGACTTCCAGGTTGTCGCGCCGTGCAACCAACAGCCGTTGCCCGAAGAGCGCGATCAGTCGCTGTTCCATGCCGGCCGTGTCAAGCGTGCGCAACTGCAGGACCCGGTCGCTGTCCACCGCCGCGGCCGCGCTGGGACGCGAGCGGCCCGCTGCGCCGGCGCGCCCACTGGGCGTGCGACGCACCGCGTCCACCGCCGCGGTGACGGCCGACTGGATCTCGGGCCGCGCAAGCACCACGATGTGGCCCGTCTCGCGCGACAACGTCAGCTTCGCGTCCCGATTCGAATCGACCAGCGATTGGACGACCGTCACCGCACGGTCCCAATCATCCGGCGAGATGTCGTAGGCCTGCACGATCGCCCCCTCGGGCGCGGCGCCTGCAACGGCCGGCTCCGGGCGATCAACCTGCTGCAACAACGCCTTGGCAACGTTCTGGACGTCCACCGGTCCCCGCAACAGCAGCGCATTGGATTTCTCGTCCACCATCAGATGCACACTGGCATCGTCGGGAAGCAGATCGGCTAACAGCCTCTCCAGGTCGCGGACTGCCTTGAACCGGCACGGATAGACCTGGTACTGCGCCGTCCCCGCAGCCTGCCCGAACGCCCAGCATGACCAGATGCCGGCCAGCGCGGTCAGGCACAGCGTGCTGACAATTCTCCGGGATATGACGAGCCTCGACACGGTACCCATTCCCTTGGGTGTTGGTCGCGCTGCGGCGCACCACGGACGGTCGGCGCCACGCCAAGCGGCGAGACCTTATCTAATTCATCAGCTGCGGTCAATCCGTGAAATCCCTTGGCGCTGGGTCATTCCCCCGCAGGAGGAGGGGCGTCGAGCGGCGAGGCAGGTTCGGGGGTGGCATCCTGAACGCGGGTGGCTTCCGCCAGACTCTGCCCGATCGCCACGCGATAGAGCGACCCGTCGGCGTCGACGGTGGCGGACGTATCATCGAGGCTCACGACGCGCAGCTCGAGGGAGGGGAGCGAGAGGGTCTGACCGGTCTGGAGCACCTGGGTCCGCGGATCGGCTCCCACGAGAAACCAGGCTTCCTGGACGCCGCGGACGTCGGACGTGACGGCGGAGAGTCGGATCTGTTTCCAGGCGGAGGCGGCTCCGCCGCTGCTGAAGAAGTTCCTGCGGGAGATGAGTTGATAGTCGCGCACGTCGGCGTGTGCGAGCTGTTCTGAGGCAATGGTGGTGAGCTGATCCTGACGGTCCGCGTTGGGCAGCGCCAGGGCTTCGATCGAGACACTCAGGTCGACCTGTTGTCCGTCGCTCAGGGGGTTGAGGGACATGGACCTGATCTTATGGAGGTGGCCGCCGCGGTAGAAGTCATAGAGGAAGCGGGTGATTTGTCCGAGTTCGCCGCGTCCGCGGAGCGAGAACGTGAAGCGTTTGAACATTTCGGCCGGCGCTTTGCCGCGGCCGCGGGAGGCGGTGACGGAGACGGGGTTTGAGGAATCGACGCTGGTGCCGGTCAGTTTCGCGTCCTGGGCCAGCTGCAGCAGCCAGTCCTGGTAGCGTGCTCGCGCCATTTCGGCGTCCCAGGGGAGCGATTTCTGTTCGAGCAGTTCCAGCTGTTCACCCACGCGTTTGGCCTTGGCCAGTTTGAGCTTGTCGTCCGCGAGCCGTTTTTCGAGCGTCGTGAGCGTTCGTTCATGGTCCTTGGCCGGCTCTTCATAGAACTTGCGGTAGCCGGCATCGCCGGCGTAGAAGAGCGCGACGAGCCCGAGGGCCCCGAGCAGCCAGCGATTTCTCGTGTTGCCGATATTCATAATTCGTCTCGTCGCCGCCCGGTCGTCGCGGTGCCGCGTCATTGTGCCGCCGCGCCAGGGGCACTGGCCGCCAGATCTCCGGAGGGCGTTTCATCCGGCGCGCTCTCGCGATACTGCTCCGGTTCGCGTTTGCGCAGCGTGATGCGCGTTTCGAACTGCCAGGGATAATCGGTCGAGGCGCTCTGTTCGGACACGCCGGGACTCTCCACGTCGTGAAACGCGTCGCGCAGCTGGTCAGTCAACCGGGACCGCACCTCGGGATCGCGCACCTGGATACTCAGCTCAATCACCGGTTGACCGGCTCGGCCGGGCGAGATCGTCAGCCGCCGCACCACGGCTTCCTGCCCGCCGGGCAAGCGGCTGGTCAAGTCATAGAGTTCATCCAGCCAATTGACATTGTCGGTTTCCCACTGCCAGATGGCGTCGACCACCGCCTGTTTCTGCTGGACTTTCTCCAGGAGGGTGCGGGTATCATCGACCGATTTGCGCAGGGCGGCCACCTGCTCGGCGGCCTGTGTTCGAACATCCCACGCGTAGTAGGCGCCGGCCGCGACCAGGGCCATAACCGCGGCGGCATACGTGGCGCCACGACGGTAGTAATTGGGAGGTGCCGGCGGCCGCTTCGGGTGCAGGAAGTCCAGCGGCAGGCGGCGTTCGAGGTAGCCATGGATCAACCCGACCAACGGAGCGAGGCGCGCCGCATCGGCCGGCAGCGAGCCGGCCACGTGTTCGCGGCGCAGAGGGTCGAGCAGGGAGGCGGGAAGCGACAGCTCGTCAGAGAGGTCCTGTACCAGCTGTTCACTTTCCTCCAGCGAACCGAACACGTAAAGGTGTTGTTCCTCGCCATCCGCCGTCAGCGAGGCGGCGGCCAGTGAGCGTGTCACTTCGACGGACAGCTGCGCGGCAATGTCTCCCACGTTGTTCGACTCGACCAGCCGTGCCGTGCGCGTGTACAACAGCCGCCCGTTGCGCACAATGGTCAGGTCCGCTTCGCGATCGTGGAGTGTGACCAGGATCATGGTGCGGCGCGACTGCGGCACCAGCCGCTGCAGGAGCGTGACGGATGCCAGCGGGCGATAGATGACGGCGGCCGGCCTGAGTCCGGCCTGTTTGGCTTCGGTCGCGATTTCATCGATGGTGGCGCCATCGACGGCAAAGGCGAACACTTCCCGCGACTGGCCTTCCGGCGTATCGAGCGGCACGTAGTCGATCACTCCCGACTCGGCCGTCTCGCCGGCATCGCGCACGACCTGGTTGGCCACCAGGGTCGGCAGTTCCTGGTCGCCGGCCGGAGGCAGGTGCAGTGGCAGAACGTCGACACTGCCGCGTCCGAGTGCGACGAGCAGCTCGCAGTGCCGCACGCCCAGCGACGCCAGTTCGGCCCGGAGCAGTTCGCCCGGGGCGGGCGGCGTATCGCCCTCCTCCGCCACCCGCTCGATCGAGCCGGCGGCCGTGATCGTGACCCGCCCCCCTTGCCAGTCGGCCAGCACGTAGTCGAGTCCCGTGCGATCCCACTGGGCGGCAAGCACCGGTTTGCGAAAAGGAGATTTCATCATGGTCCTGGCGTGACCTCGATCAAGTCGTCCACAAGTCCCGGACCCAGACGCCGCAGGTCTTTGTAGTATAATTGGCGCGCTGCGGCGCCGGTACCGTCCACCACCGTCTCGAACCGCACGAACGCGCGGCGCAACCCGGAGAATCCCACCACCTGGGCCCGGCCCACCTCGCCGCCCGCCGTCACCCACGGTTCGATGCGCCGCCACCGGTCGCGGTCCACGAGCCCCTCGGTCAGCAGCCACACGGGGTGGCGCCGGCCGGCGTCCGCGGACGACACCAGGGTGCGCGCGCTGATCGTCCGCTCGGCCAGGCTGCTGTCGAATCCCGGTATGGCCAGCAGGACCTCGCGCTCGGCCAGTTGGATGTTGATGCGCCCGAGGCGGGGCGCGCCGGATCCAACGGTGACCAGGTCCATCAGGTTCGGGAGGTAGTCGCGCAGCTGCACCGGGTCGTCCGCCAGCGGACTGGTGAGTAACAACTTCTTGTCATCGGTTTCACCGGGCATGGTCACCTGCGCCGAAATCAGCTCGACGGGCGAGGCAATGGTCACCTTGGGTGGCAGCGAGAAGTCGATCACCAGGGCCGAGGCTTCCACGGCCGTGGTGCCGCCGGCCGACGGTCCGAACTGCCGATAGGCCACGATGAAGTTCGCCCAGGCCGGCTCGAACGCCACAGAGAGCTCGCGGTGCAGCGCGCGGAGGTCGGCCTGGTTGAGCTGGATCCGCGGTCGCCCCGCATAGCTCTCGTCGCGCTCACCACTGTACACCGTCAAGAACCGGCACCAGGGGAGCTCTCCCGCGTCGAGGGCGGCCGACGCGGGCGCGGCCGCGTCGGTCCTGGTGAGGTCGGTTTCCCAGTCATCCACGCGGAAGTTCGCGTCGAGATCGCCGCCGAAGAGTCTTTCGCGCGTGACGCCCCGCACGAGGAGCAGTTCATCGAGTGTCGGCGGCACGCCCTGCCGGGGCTGGAGCGGCGGCGTGAGCGTGGTGTAGTAGGCGGACTCGGCGCCCTGTTCCCGCGGTGCGCTGTCGGGATCGATCCAGTCGAGAATGGCATCTGCCGTCGACTCGTCCATCGCCGGCAGGTTCATCAGCGCCGCGCGGCCGGACCCGGGCTGCGCCCGTTCGAATTCCAGCAGCGCAGCGAGATGGAGTTTGGCCGATTCGTTCTCGTAGCCGAACCGCCAGCCCTGCGCGTTCCCGTCCGCGCCCTGCGGTGCCACCAGGGCGAATCGCCCGACCGCCGCCTCGTCCACGCGATCATCCCGCGCGGAGGCGACCGCAATCCCGCCACACAGAGCCGCCGCGTCGCCCGACTCCGCCTCGGGCGGCCGAGCGCTGCGCGGCAGCTCCAGCACGGCCGCCAACCACTCGCGTCCCGACTCCGCCACGGCGGCCGCCTGCAGCCGGTCGCCCCGCGCGCGCGCCGCCAAATTCTCCACCTGCATCAGAGTCAAGAACCCGTAGGCGGCCAGCGAAATCAGCAGGATCACGACACCCACCACGACGATCACGAATCCGCGGCGCCTGTGCCGATGGCGCCGGGCCCGCGCCCGCCGCACCAATGTCGCCGACCCAGCCACTCCGGGATCGCGTATTCCCGAAATGATGCAATTCCCTTCCGGGTGTCTCACAATCCCCTCTCTCACGAGCCTCTCTTCGGAAATCCGGATTTGAACGTCCGACGCGGCTCGGCAGGAGCCTCGCCCTCCCAACGCGCGTCGCCCGCCCGTGATGCGTCGCCCGCCCTCCTAGACGGCTCGGCAGGAGCCTCGCCCTCCCTCCTAAACGGCTCGGCAGGAGCCTCGCCCTCCCATTGCGCCTCGCCCTCCCTCCTAAACGGCTCGGCAGGAGCCTCGCCCTCCCATTGCGCCTCGCCCGCCTTGTCTCGGCCGGTGGCTGGTCCCAAGAGCACGATCCAGCGTTGGTATGCTGGTAATTCCTCGTCCGCATCGGCGCCGGCCGCATCGCGCTGGCTGGACGTTAAGTTGTCCGACTCGTCCCGCAAGGGCGTCGACTCCCGCAGGCTGACGGGCTCGGTGTCCGCCAGCGTCTCGCCTTCCCGCAACTCCGGCTCGGGCTGTTCGGCCGCCTCGACCTTGAGCGTGAAGCGCAGCTCGACGGCCACGGGGAGTCGCCCTTGCGACTGGCTGTTCCAGCTGGCGAGCCACGTTGTGCCGTCGAAATAGCGGAGGGAAAACGAATCGACCTCGGGCACTTCGTCGCGTTGGAGGATGCCGCGTGCTCGATCTGCATCCGCCGGCAACTCGCGTGACGGCATCGCCGTGCTCGCCCCTTCGGCAGCTGTCCCGTAATCGGCGGCGCCGGCCAGCGGCGGCGAAACTGCCGTCGCGCCGAGGGCGTCGTCCCGCGAGCCGGCGCGGTGCATTTCCAGCAGGGCGGCGCCCGATGCGTCCATGGCTGCTTCGTGCGCGACAACCAGTCGCGACAGGCCGCTGGCCGGCTCTGTCGCTTCCGACTCCTCGGCGACAAGTTCCGTATCGTCCTCGGCCGCCAGTTCCGCGACGCGTGACGACAGGCTGTCGATGAACTCGGGTTCCGGCGGAGTGAACGAGTAGACGACGCGGCACAGCTCCGGCGCGGCGAGCGCAAGTTCCGTGGAGGGCTCGCTGAGCACGTCACGCGGCTCTTCCCCAGCCGCCAGGTCGCGCCACGGATTGGCGGGCTGAACCACGCTCAGCACGATCCAATCCGCGCCGCCCACCAGGGCATTCTGTTCAGCCAGCGCTGCGGATTCGCCCGCCGCGCGGGAGGACGACGACGCGCTGTCGGAACTGGCAGTGGGCAACGTGGCACCGGGGGTGACGGCCAGCAGATCTTCGGCGAACTGGTCGCACAGCGATCGTGCCAGCTGCAGACGGCGTGCGCGCACCTCGCCGCGTTCATACAGTCCGCTCCAGCTGCGAAACAGCGACCACACGCCCAGCAGCAGGACGCTCAGCAGCACCCCGACGATCAACAGCTCCAGCAGCGTGTACGCACGACGGTCGTCGTGCGCGGCCGGCGGCGGCCGACGCGCGGGGGCTGGATGGCAGGCGGGGGCGTGAATCATGGATTCGCCTCCCCGCGCAGGTGCCTCAAGTCCGCCGGCGATGACGACTGCGACTGACCAGTGCGCAACCAACGCACCAGCTGGAAACCGCCCATCTCGTCCGCCGTCGGCAAGCTGGTCGACTCGTCGTCCAGTCGAGCGACGCGGACCGTCACGCAGGACAGCGACGCTCCTTCCACAGGTTCGACGTCGATGCTGTAGACCCATTCTTCGCCGGCAAAGGAGGTCGGCGAGACGTCCTCCGCGGGACGGACGCCCAGCACGATTTCCTGCATGAGATTGTGGCACAGCAGCTGCGACTGCGTCTGGTCTTCTGCGTTGGTGGCATGGCGGCGGGCGAGGAATGCGAGGCGTGACAGGGCCATGACGGCGCCCAGCAGCAGCACGGTGGCCATCAGCACTTCGAGCAGTGAGATCCCGTGGCGTGCGCAATGGGCTGTGCGGCGTCGCCGGTAGGGCAGGTCGAGGTGAGCCATGTTCACGATCTCGGGGGCGTGCGGCGCTCGGTTGGTTGTTCCAGCACCTCGTCGGCGGCGCGATCGGACGCCGCCGGCAACTCGGTGCGAGCCTGGCGAGACAGGCGCGCACGCTCAGGATCCGTCTCGGCGCGTGTCGGGTGCGTAAGCGGTCCGAGGGTGGCGGCGCCGGTGAGTCCGCGGACCAGGACCCTGATGCGGTATCCGTCGGGTCCCTCCAGGGCGATCTCGGCGTTTTCCGCCCGCCCCGTCGGATAGAAGAACACGGGCTCCGACAGGCTACGCTGATCCGCGTCACGTTCGATCCGCGGCCGCACGGCTTCCGTTTCCTCACGGTCCTCGCGGAGCAGTTGCCGCAGCGCGGGCCCGACGGGCGAAGGTTCGTCTGCGGCGAGTTCCGTCGGGTCGACAAACCGCACATCGTCATCCAGCGCGCCCAGGAATCCGACGGCGTCGAGCGGTTCCTCGCTCGGCTGGTCGGCCTCCTTCGGCGCGGCGGCCGGTGGCTGATCGAAATCAGTGCGCTGCCGGGCGTCTGCAGCCAGCTCGACGACGTAGCGCTGGCCGTCGAGCTCCCATCGCCAGGCCAAGATCCGCCCGCTCTCGATGGCAGCTGCCCGCGCCCGTGCCACGTCGCGGACGATCTGGCGGGCAGCCTCCTGGACGATGCTGCGCAGAGCTGGCCGCCGCAGATTCGGCCAGGCCACCGCGATCAGCAGGCCCAGGATGGCCAATACGATGATCAGCTCCAACAGCGTGTAGCCGCGCTGGACCGTGTTGCGCCGCAGGCGCACGTCAGATCGTCGCCGCGCCGTCGTGTACATAGCAAACCAGCCGCCCGCAGGCTAGTTGGATTTCGGGCCGCCGGAGCTCGGGGCGCGCGGCGGCGGCGGGGTGTTGCTGCGGCCGCCCGTGTCGGCTCGGCTCGCACCGCCCGTGTCCATCCGGCCCTCCTTGCCCCCCCCCGCCTTGCTGTCGCGCGGTTCGACGTCACCACCCTCTTCACTCACTCCGGCACCCTGCCAATTGACAATGTCGTCGTCCGTGTCCGCTTCTCCATCCGGCCCCCACGACCAGATGTCCGGGAAATCGCGCCGATTGTTGACGGCCGGGTATTCGTACTGGTACGGATTGTCCCACGGGTCGAGAGGCAGAGCATTGCCGTCCAGATACGGCCCGTCCCACTTGGCGGCCGATCGCTCGTCCGCGGGCGGTTCGAACAGCGCCTGCAAGCCGTCCTCGGTGGACGGGAACGTCCGCATTTCGACGGCGTAGAGGTTCAGCGCCGACTCGAAATTGCCGATCTGCGTCTGGGCCGCCTTGATGTCGGCTTTCTTCTGGGAACCGAGCAAGCGCGGTCCGACCATGGCAAAGAGCAGCACGAGAATGACCAACACGATCATCAGCTCAAGCAGCGTGAAGCCAGCACGGTGATTCTTTCTGCGGTTCATGACATGTGCCCTCCTGTGTGTCTGGTTAGCCGATACTGGCGTTCAAGTCAAATACCGGCAGCAAAATTCCCACGATAATGAACAGCACCATCGTCCCGATCAGGAGGAGCATGACGGGCTCCACCATCCGCACCATGATATCCAGTTGCCGCTCAATCCGCTCGTCAATCCGGTCGGCGACGCGCACGAGCACTTCATCCAGCGTGTTCGCTTCTTCGGCGATGCGGATCATGGCCATGATCTGGGACGGGATCAAGCCGCAGGCCGCCAGCGGGCGGGACAGCGTGTCGCCGGACGAGACGGTGTCGACGGACGCGAGGACCGCCTGCTGCAGCAACCGGTTTCCGGTGGATTCGCTGCTGATGCGGAGGGCCGTCAGCAGCGGGACGCCGTTGCGCAGCAGCGTGCCCAGGACGCGGCAGAGTCGCGCGACGGCGGTGTCGTGGAAGATCTTGCCGGCCAGCGGGATCTTGAGCTTCCAGCGATCCATCCAGGCGCGTCCGCCTGGGGTCTGCGTCCAACGGCGCAGGGCCAGCACCACGGCCACGACGGCCCCACCGATAATCAGTCCGTACCGCACGAGGATTTCGCTGGACGTGACCAGCAGCACGGTGATCCAGGGGAGTCCCGTGCCGGACCGTTCCAGGCGGTCGAAGAACCCCTGGAACATCGGCACGACGAAGGACACGAGGAAGATCGTCACGCCGACCCCCACCACCGCGAGGATGGCCGGATAGGTCATCGAGCCGATGATCTTCATCCGCAGCGCTTCGTGCTTGCGCAGGAACGAGGCGATCCGTTCCAGGGCTTCCTCCAGGAAGGCGCCTTCGAGCCCTGCGCGCACCATGCTGATCGCCAGCGGCGTGAAGACCCGGGGATGGCTGGCCAGTGCCGTGTCGAGCGCCGTGCCGTCGGCCACCTGCGTGCGGACGTCCTGCAGGATGGCTCCCAGGCGCGGGTCGAACGCCTGGCGTGCCAGAATATCGAGCGACTCGAGCAGCGGCACGCCGTTGGACAGCAGGTCGGACAGCTGGGTGAAGGTATCCGCGAGCACCTCGCTCTTGATGCTGCGCCGCAGCCCGAACGCAATTCTGCGTTCGCCCGCGGCCGCCTGGGCTTCCACACGCAGCGGAAACAGCGACCGTTCGGCCAGCAGCGCAATCGCCTCGCGCCGACTTCCGGCGCTGATCACACCGGAAGAATCCTGCCCCTGCACACTGCGCGCCGTGTAGGCAAAGTCCGGCATAACGGCCTGCTGCTCAGTCTTCTTTCGTCACGCGCAACACTTCATCCAGCGACGTAATTCCGCTTATCACTTTCTCCCAGCCGTCCTGCCGCAACGATTTCATGCCGGCTTCCATCGCCGCCTGCTTGAGAATGTGCGTCGGCTGCCGCTCGTTGGCCAGGGCGCGGATGCGGTCGTTGCCCAGCAGCAATTCGTAGATCCCGATCCGACCCCGGTACCCCGTCTGCCGGCAGGAGGGGCAGCCGCGCGGTTCATAGACGGGGATGTGTTTCTCCAGCACCTCGGCCAGCGGGAAATCCTCCGGCACGTCTTTGCGCTTCGGACGAATCGGCTTGCGGCAGTCGGGACAGAGTCGCCGCACCAGCCGCTGCGCCATCACGCCCTCAATCGTGCTGCTGACCAGGAACGGCTCGACCCCCATATCGCACAGCCGCATGAACGCGCCCGCCGCGTCGTTGGTGTGCAGCGTGCTGAACACAAGATGCCCGGTGAGCGACGCCTGGATCGCATTCTCCGCCGTCTCCAGATCGCGAATCTCGCCGACCAGCACCACATCGGGATCGTGCCGCAGAATACTCCGCAGACTCGCCGCAAAGGTCAGTCCCACTTTGGTGTGGACCTGGATCTGGTTGATCCCTTCCAGCTGGTACTCGATCGGGTCTTCCGTCGTAATGATCTTGGTCTCTTCGTTCTTGATCTCACTCAACGCGCTGTAGAGCGTGGTGGTCTTGCCCGAGCCGGTGGGCCCGGTGACCAGGATGATGCCGTGCGGGAGTCGGATCAGACGCTGGAACTGTTCGTAGACTCCTTCGGGCATGCCGATGCCGCGCAGCGAGAAACTCAGGTTCTCCTTGTCCAGCACGCGCATCACCACGCCTTCGCCATGCAGCATCGGGATGATCGAAACACGCACGTCGATCTCGCGACCTTTCACGCGCAACTTGATGCGCCCATCCTGCGGCACGCGCTTCTCGGCGATATTCAACCGGGCCATGATCTTCAGGCGGCTGACGATCGCCGCCTGGAACCGATTCATCTCCGGCGGCGTCGGCTGGCGCTGCAGCACGCCGTCGATGCGATAGCGCAGCTTGAGGCCCGACTCCTGCGCCTCGACGTGAATGTCGCTTGCCCGCGTCTCGATCGCTTCGGTCAGAATCTCGTTGACCAGCCGCACCACCGACGCCTGCTGCGCCGCCTCGGCGTCTTCCGACCCGTCAAACTGCACCTCCTCCAGCATCTGGACATCGCCCAGCTGGAGTCGCTGCAGCGCCACCAGGTCGTCGATCGTCTCCGCACCAACACCCAGGTGCCGGCGGATGAACTGGGCCAAATCGTCGGGAGGCACCACGACCGGCAGCACGCTTAACCCGGTCGCCGAGCTGACCGCGTCAACCGCCTGCAGATTGAACGGATCGCTGATGGCCAGCACCAGGGAACCCCGCTGCATCCACAGCGGGAAAATCTGGAACCGATGGATCAGGCGTACGGGAAACGACTCCAGCAGCTGCAGGTCGGGCTTGGCCTCGCGCAGCTCAATCGTGTCCAGGCCCAGCGTACGGGCCACGGCCGCCAGCACCTGCGTCTGCGATTCACAGCCCAGACGTTCGACCATTTCCTCGAGATTGCCGCCCGCAGCGTGCGCGACTCGCGCGACACTCAACTGATCGGGCGTCAACACGGGAATCGATGGATCGGTATCGGTCAGCGTTGATGGTCGGTTGACTATCATAGGGCACACCATGTTACTGGTTGGCTCAGGAACGTCACACCGTCGCGACTATCCGCGATTACTCAGTGGCCTCCAAGCCGTACAACGGAGGGAAAGCACTACGCTTGAATTTTCGGTGGGTCAGTGCGGGGTGGGCGGGGAAGGTAGGTGCACTACGCCTGGAACAAACAGCGGCTTAACAATTCCATCAATGTGCCTTGATGGATTTCTACTCTAGAGGACTTTCGCGAATTCGTCAACCTCGCTCTCTCTGCCCGCCATGGTATGCGTGCCGTGAGCGGCTGCCAAGTCGTGCAACTCCGGGGGGTATAACCCCCATCCGGGCATGCCATCAACGTGGGGCAATGAGGCAGATCATCGAGAGTATCAAACGATTTACGACGACTTTCGCGGATGCTCATTACCGGCCTCGATAGCGTCCTCCGCCACGCATTAACATCTGCAGCGCATCCTGCACTTCTGACGTGTTCATGGTCTTGAGCGGCACGAGACTGATACTGCGTTTGCCGCCATCTTTGGCCTGTTCATCGAGTTCCTGGATGAACTCCTCAATTTCTTCTCCCAGTTGCCGCGGGGCGCGCATCACGATCGAGTTGGTGGTGAGGTCGACATCGAGCGTCAGGAGCGGCGCTTCGGCGGCCGCGTTGATCAATTGCAGCATGGAGCTCATCTCAAACGAGATGCCTTGCGGGATCGTGATCGGGCGGACGCCGCTGCGCGCGCTGAGCTGCGTGCGATAGACCGTCTGCAGCACCGTCAGCACGTTGTTGGCCGGCAGGTTCTGGACGGGGATCATCCGCGGCCGCGGAGTGGTGAGCGACTCGGGCAGGTCCATGCTGTCGAGCACGTCGAGGATTTCCTCGACGGCCTGGCGATCGGCAACACTGCCGTAGACCAGCAGCGCGTTCATCCGTTCATCCGCGACCACCGTCAAGGGAGCGGACCGGCGGAAGTAGGGGCGGTACGACTCGCCGCCCCCGCCGCGCATTCCGCGGCGAAAGAGTTGCTCCAGCACTTCGGCCAGCTGCTGCGCGTCGGCGTTCTGCAGCAGGAACATGGAGTAGTTGCCCGCTTCGATCCGCACCCGCCGCCCGCGCTGGAGCATTTTCCAGAGGTTTTCGAACTGGTCCAGCGCGGCCACGTCGCGCGAGGCGATGGTGATGCGTCCTTCGCTGGCGATTACGACGATGGGTGCCAGGGGAGCCGGCTCGGCAGCCGGCTGCTCTTCCGCGATGACCACCGCCCCCGCATCGCCCGCTTGCGGCGGGACGACCACCGGTGTTTCCTGCGCGGGCGGCGCGGCTTGGGCAGGAGGCTCGTCCTGCATGCTCACGAAGTGGACCGGCACGCCGCCCGCGTGCGTGACCGCATCGCCGGGCGCATCGGCCGGCGCGTCGGGTGGTGCCGGTTCCGCCGGGGCGTCTGCGGGCGGCGCGTCAGCGGGCGGCGGCGGACTGGGCGGTGGTGGCGGCGTATCGGTCTGGTCCGCCTTGGGCGCGTCTTTCTCGTTCGGCGCCGGCGCGGGCGGCGCCGGCTGATCCGGCGCGCGCCCGCGGCGTGGCGGGGGCATCAGCACTTCGAGCGGATTGCCGCGCACCCTTGGCCAGAGGCTTTGGATCTGCTGCAGCGTGTTCTCCACGTCGCCCGACATGGGCAACACGCGCAGGATGCTGCCCTGCGTGCTGCCGGGCAGCGCGGCGCTTCCTTCGCCCATCTTCTGCAACAGCTGTTCAATCCGCTCCAGTTGCGACTTCGTGGCGCGGATCATCAGCTGCTGCGTGTTCGGATCCGCTTCGACCGACGGCATGGCGGCGTAGGGCAGGTCGGAGAACAACGTCGAGATCGCCGACGAGGCGGTGTACGGGTCGACACGCTGCAACGTGAACACCTCCACGTCCCGCGGCTCGGGCGACAACTGCTGCAGCGCCTGGCGAATCATCACATGCTGCAGCGGGTCCGCAATGGCCAGCAGCTGATTGTTGGTCTCATCCAACTGCAATTCGATCTTGGGCGTCTCGTTGAGCAGCACCCGGCGCAGTGTCGCGACAGCCGACTCGCCGTCGAGTCCCTCGAGCGAGTAGACCTGCAGCACAGCCCGCGGCCGGCCAACCGTCGCCAGGTCGATGTCCCGAATGGCCTGCTCGACTTCCGTCTGGTCCGCGGCCGGGGCAAAGACCAGGATCATGCCGGTCTGCGCCTGGAAGCCAATGCTCACGTTGCGGTTGGTTCGAAACAGCTCGGTCAGGGACATGTACACCTGCTGCGGGTCCGCATTCTCGACACGATAGGGCTTGAGCACGTTGGCCTTCGGGTCGGCCACGTCCAGTTGTTCGACCAGCGGGGCGATCGTCTGGTGGTCCTCGGCGGTTGCCGTGGCGATCAGCGTGTTGGTGCTGGCATCACTGCTGAGCGTGGCGTTGGGCAGGAGGCTGGTCAGGGCCGTGGCGACCGTGGCCGGATTGGCCCGTTTGAACGCGTAAACCTTGGTCGAGAGTTCGCCTTCTCCTTTGCGGTCCGCCTGTTCCACAATCGGTTTGATCCGCGCCTGATCCTGGGCCGTGGCCGTCACGATCAGGGTTTTGTTGTAGACGTCGGGACTGAGCGTGGCGCGCGGCGCAATGGGCCGTAGCGACGTGCTCAGCGCCGTCGGATTGGCCCACTGCAGCTTGTAGACCTGCGTGACCAGCTCGCCCGCGGCTCCCTGATCGGCTTCTTCGATAATCGCGGCGACCCGCTGCTGATCCTCCGCCGACGCGGTCACGATCAGCAGCTGATTGGTCACGTCACTGCTGATCTTTGCATCCGGGACCACGGGCAGGAGCGCCGCCATGATCGTGCTGGGGTTGGCGGTGCGCAGCGTGTAGGCCTTGGTGACGAGCTCGCCGCCACCGCGCTGATCGGCCTGCTCCAGCACCGCCTGGATCTTCTCGTGATCCGTCTCGGACGCGGTGACGATCAGCATCTTGTTGGTCGGGTCGCTGCTGACTTTCGCATCGGGCACGACGTTGGTCAGCGCCGTGGAGATCGTGCTGGCGTTGGCCCACTTGAGCGGGTAGGCCTTGGTCAGCAGCTCGCCGCCGCCGCGG
>JALOQX010000310.1 GCA_025459265.1 Pirellulaceae bacterium
CGACTGTGGGACATCCTGTTCATGCTGCGCCGGACAATTCTTAATAGCCCCGGGGGCGATCGTGTGGCGTTCCAGGTACTCGTCGAGAACACACCGCACCGACGGGAACTCGTCACGCTCAAAGCCGTCTGCGGACCGAGCGATGACGGCGAGGCAGTAATCACGATCATGCTCCCTCACGAAGACTAGCGACCCGCACACCGCAGAAGTTCTCATCCGGACACCGAGAAAGAGAAACAGCCGCCCAATGACCACGACGCACAAGAACCACCCAGCGCCCCACACATGCCGGACGCCGCGCCCGGATCGCTCCACGGCCGCCGCAAACGCACCGCAAACCATGGCAGCCAGGACATTGAAGCCCACCACAACCCAACGAATTCAGCCACCTGCAACGAGATCTCGAATAGCACTTGACAAGGTACACCTGATTGCTGCTCGCAGCGGGCACAACGATACCATGGCGCAACGCAAATCACCCGCCACACATCACTTGCGTGGGTATCGCCGTGATACCAGAACGCCGCAAGTCCGTGTCCCGCAAGGAGGTATCACGATACCATGACGCATCAGCCTCCCAAGATTCAGTTGGGCCTGCGATTGCCGGAAACGATCGTCCGACAAATCGACGCCGCCAGGAACACCAAGCCCCGCGCCGAGTTCTGTCGGGAGCTGATTGAGCAGGGGCTCCGCGGTGCGGAGAGCTCTCAGCCTCGGCTGACCGAGGAAATGTCACAGACGCTCGAATCGCTCGGCGAACAACGCAGCGAAATCCGCCGGGATGTCGCTCTGGCGCAGCGCGATGCCGCGCAAACGCTGTCCGAGATCCGCAATTTGCGTGAGGATTTTGCCACGGCGATCGTGGGAGTGCTCACGAAAATCGGCCAGGTCGTCCGGGACGAAGACCGCCGTCCCTTCGCACGTAAAGAAGCGGAAGATTTCGTGACGCGTGTGCTCCTGACCCGACAATCCGAAGTGGAGGACGCGCGGTGATCAGTGTCGCTCCCATCGGCTCGGGCTTGGTGTCGTACCTGACGGCCACCGCCCAGGAAGAGTACTACTTCGCGGGCAGCGATGTTCCGGGTAATTGGTACGGTTCGGCGTGTGCGCACCTCGGACTGCGCGGCCCTGTAGTGCGCGAGGACCTGCACCAATTGACACACGGCTTTGCTCCCGACGGCAGGAAGCTGGTCCAAAATGCCGGCCGATTCGCGGGCGATAGAAAACGTCACTTGGGGATTTCTTACGTCATTAGCGCGCCCAAGAGCTGGAGCGTATTGTGGGCGTTTGCGGACCCGTCGTTACGCCGGAAAATGGAAGCCGCGCTGGAGCGGGCTCTGCGTTGCACGATCCACGAATATATCGAGCCTGAGGTCGCCCGTTGCCGCCTGGGAGATGGTACGGAAGTTGCCGCGAAACTCGCAGCGGCCGCGCTGATCCATTGGACCAGTCGCGAGCACGACATGCAGGTGCATGCGCACTTGTTGTTCCCGAATTTTGGTCTCTGCCCCGACGGCCGCACGCGCGCCTTGGTGTCCAAACGTTTTTACGAACGGAAGCTGGACGCTGGTGCGTGTTTCCGTGTTTCCCTCGAGCATGAATGCGCGCAGCTTGGCCTGCAATTCCATCGGCCGTTGAACGTGGACAAACTACCCAGGGACCACATCGAAGTCACCGGTGTGCCGCGTGAATTGTGTCGACATTTCTCCAAACGGCGCGCGCAAATCGAACAGCAATTGGCGGCCAAGGGACTGCAGTCTGCCGCGGCGTCGAGTGTCGCCACGCTCCAAACGCGGCGTGCTAAGGAAGAACCTCTTTCGCGACCGCAATTGTTCGACCGCTGGCGCGCGGAAGCGCGCGAGCACGGCCTGTCGCTCGACTGGCTCCGCAACATAACCCAGCAACCGCGAACGGTCGATGACCGCGTTGAGTACAACCGCGCCCTGCAGAGCGCCTTGGAAATCTGCACCCAGCAGGAAGGCCATTTCCAGCGAAAGGATATTTACCGTGCGACGCTGGTTTCCGCGCAGGGAGTCGGGGGCGTCGATCCCGTGAAACTCCATACCTATCTCCATCACGACCTGGAACATTCCCGAACGTTCGTCAACCTAGGCGTGCGCGGAAATCAACAGCGGTACACCACCCCGGAGGTCCTACGCGTCGAACAGGAAATTCTCGCCGACGTGTCCCGTCTGCAGGCGGCCCGTTTCAAGCCGATTTCTAATCGCATCGTACAGAAAGTCTGCGACAAGCAGCGCCGCGTCAACCCCTGCCAAGCAACGACCCCGGCCGGAAAAATCTGGGACGCAGTAACGGGGGACAAGAGTACCTTCACCCTGGATGACGAGCAGAAGGCGTGCGTCCGCTACGCCACGCAAGACCCGGGCCGGGTGAAAATCATTCACGGCCCACCCGGCACGTCGAAGACGACCGTGGTGGGCGTGATCGCCGAGGCATACCGGCGCGCGGGCTGGAAAATCCAGGGGGCCGCGGTAGCGGGCGTGGCCGCCAAAAACCTTCAGGAAAAAACCGGCATCCCTTGCGACACGCTCCAAATGACGCTGATGCGCCTCTATCCGTCGCGTCTCGGCCTGGCCAAGCATCACGTCAAGCAACTCTGGCGCGCCGCCCGCGGACTTCCCACCTGCAAACCCAATCCTTTGAAACTCACCGCGCGTTCCGTGCTGTTCGTCGATGAAGCCTCGATGGTCGGCACACGCGATTTTGCCCTCATCACACACGCCTGCGCTAAGGCCAAAGCATCGCTCTTTTTGATCGGCGACCATCAACAGCTGCCGGCAATCGACGCCGGGGGCGCCTTCAAGTCTCTCATCGAAAAAATACCATCCTTCGAACTCAAAGATATCAAGCGCCAAGAGAACGAAGTACACCGCAAACGTGTCGCACAACTCGCGAGCGGTGAGGCGAAAGCGGTGATCGAGGCTTACGCGCGCGACGGCAACCTGCACGTGGCCCGCACGCACGAAGACGCCCAGCGGAAGCTGATCCAGGACTGGGCAAATAACGGCGGCGCCGAAAAGCCACGCGATCACGCGATTTTCGCCGCCACTAACCGCGAAGTGCGGACCCTCAATGACCTCGCACAGCAGACCCGTATCGCCGGCGGACACATCAGCACCGGACGCAGCGTGACCGTCGGCGGAGAGACTTTCTGCCGAGGCGAACGTGTCCGGTTCGCGATTAAGAGTCGAAAGCTCGGGGTGGAAAATGGCGATGCTGGCACGATCGTCGCAATTCGCAATAATCCGCTCTACGCGGCAGTCAAGGTACGACTCGACGGCGAGAATCGCACACGCGAGATCCCGCTCCGCACGCTGATCAAGACCCACTACCGAGGCTTGACGCGCGGCTACGCCATGACGGTGCACAAGATGCAAAGCCGCGGCGTGGATCATGCCTACTACCATCTGGGCGGGCGCATGACTGACCGGGAACTGACCTATGTCGCTTTCTCGCGGCACCAGAAATCGCTGCATATCTACTGCGACGAAAATCATGCCGGCGTCGAGCTGACCAACATGGCCCGAGAGGCGACTGGCGACGGCCCGGCGATCCGTGCCCGGCCCGGCCTGAAGCCCGAATACTCGCCGCTGGTGACACAAGCCAACAACTCGCGTGCCAAGACGCTGGCTGTCGATCACGACCAAAGCCCTGGGATGCGTCTCAGAATCGAACCCGAAGGAGGCTCCCGATGAAATGGCATCTGCTTCTGCTCGCTGTCGGCGTCACGTGTCACGTACTCACGCCCCTGTGCGTGGCCGCCACTGCGTTCCTTGTCTCTTTAATCCTCACCTGGCACGTCCCCGTCGCCGTGGTCACCGCCGTGATCGCGCTCGGGGTCGCCTCGTATCACGCGCGATGGTACTCGCTCCACGCCATCGGTCCTGAGTTCATCGACCCGGACCACCCGGTGGCATTGGTGTGTGTGGCCAGGCACGCGCTACGCCTCCTGCTGCTCCTGCTCCTCACGCCCGTGACGGTGTTGATCGTGGGAGTGGCGCTGCGGCCGTTCAATCCCTATTCCTCTATCGTGGCCATGGTGGTCGGAATTCCCACGCAAGCGGTCGTTGACTTCCTTTTGCGAGTGAGCGCCAACGTCTGGACCTGGCGAGTTCGCCGCGGACGCGTCATCAGCACGTCACGCGAAATCCGGGGCAAGATCAGCGCCTATTCCAAACGCCGTCGCCTCCAACCGTCGGATCTGACCGTCTGGGGTGGCCGATACGTTCCCCGCGACCTAATGGGCGCGCACACCAAGATTCTGGGCATGACCGGCAGCGGAAAAACGGTGACCCTCCGTCACATCCTCCAGTGGTTGGTGCAGCTAACCCAACCCGGCACCAATGCGCAGCTAGTAGTGTTCGACCCCAAACGGGAGCTGTATAGCTACATCATGGGCATGGACGCTGCCGTGCCGGTGATGCTCTTTGACGGGACCGACCGCCGCGGGTACGCCTGGGACATGGCGGCGGATATCACGGATCCGAATCGCGCCAAGACGATCGCCAACCTCTTCGTTCCCGAAGAACTTATCTCCCAGCCATACTTCCAGCGGGCCGGCCGCCGGATTCTCGAATGCGTCATCGAGCACGTGATCGATCATGCGACACATTGGACGCTGCAGGATGTGTTCATGATTCTGGACGATGAGCCGGCGCTGGAGTCCATTCTCCCGCGCCGGATCCAGCGGAAGTACTTCGAGCCTCACGACACGCTCCAGAACACCCGCTCCACGCTCGACACCATCACCAGTCGCTTTGAGACTTTGGCCGCCTCCTGGTTCAAGGCCGAGCAGGAAGGACGATCGTTGAGCCTGGACCACTTCGTGTCGTCGATGACCCCCGGCATCCTCGTGATTCCCCGCCGGCTGGACATCGCCTACGCCGTGGACCCAATCATCCGCCTGGTCTTCGAAAGACTCATTCAACTCTGGCTCGCCCGAACGGACAATCGCCTCTTGCCTCCCGATCAGCGCCCCGACACCCAGGTGATTCTGGATGAGACGGCTAAAGCCGGAAAACTGACTCAATTGGACGACCTGTTGCTCATGGGGCGCTCCAAGGGCGTGTCGGTGACGCTCGCGGCGCAAGACATCGAAGGGCTGCGGCACGAGTACGGCCCGCGCGTGGCCAATTCGCTGCTGAACCAGTGCGCCAACACCGCCATCTTTGCCCTGGAGAGTCCCGAGACTCGCGACTACTGTGCCAAGCTGTTCGGCACCTATGAAATTTGGCAGCGCCCCCGCACTAGCCCGGCCACCAGCATCAGCACGGCTCTGTCGCACGATCCGAAAGACCTCTACCAACCCGCGCACCTCCAGGAGCACAAAACGCTGCACCCGTCGGACCCCACGCAGTTGCCACGCGCCAAACATACAGGCATGCTCAGCGGCTACTTGATCACCGACGGCTTGGGCGCCCATTACGAGAGCTACCGCTTCGCGGAGTCCCTGCTGCCGCCCGCCAATATTCCGGTGCTGATGCCCCGCGACGCAGAGGATCAGAAACTGCCGGAGAGCTTCACAGCGGCCGACCGGCTGCGCCTGGGAATTCGCCAACACAAGGCCGGTGACGCTCAACCCGGCTCGCGGAGATCGGGCGATTCCCTGCGGACTATTCGTCGGATGAATTCCCGATGACACAACGTGACACAACGAGCCGTGAGGAATGTGCTGCTCGACCACAGCCCTGCCGTACTCCAAGGCAATCGTCAACGGCCAATGAACGGAGATTCGACGTGAAAGGCAGCGACGACGCGCAACCCTACTTCGTGTGCGGGCTCTGTAACGCTAAGTGGTTCAGTGCGGGGATTATCCAGATGGCATGTCCACGCTGTGGACAACATACGGTTTCCCGGGAACGGGCGCGTCCGCCGTGGAAACGGAGTGATAACGACCCGGGGCTCGCTCGCTTCCAGGCCGGTGAGCAAACCGCACAGGACGCGCGCATGTGACCATAACATCAGCAAAGTTCTTTCGGAAAGGAGGACCTCTGGCTGTACATCGCTCCGTGGCGACCACGACCGGTTCGCGGTGAGACCGGTTACTGGCCGTGGCTGGTGGCGAGCCCACTGACCGTTCGCTGGGTTCCGACGTCGCGCCCAGTTGTAAGAAAGTGTTCTTCCTGTAGGCCGCCCATGGCGGCTTGAAAGTTGAGGTGCAAGATGGCTTCGTACAACCGTGTGATCTTGTTGGGGAATCTCGCTCGGGACCCCGAACTCAAGTATCTCGCCAAGAAGACGGCAGTCTGTGACGCACGACTGGCGGTCAACGACCGCGTCCACCGCGATGGCCAGTGGGTCGATGAACCCACGTTCGTGGACGTCACCCTATGGGGACGCGCGGCGGAAGTCGCTAACGAGTTCCTCCGCAAGGGCTCTGCCGTGCTCATCGAAGGCCGCTTGAAGCAGGATAGCTGGGAGACTCCCGAGGGGGAGAAGCGGTCCAGACTCAAGG
>JALOQX010000082.1 GCA_025459265.1 Pirellulaceae bacterium
CAGCCTACCAAGGGCTGTCGCCCTTGGCTATGAACGGTCGGCCTTCCAGGCCTGGAGAGTCAAAAGGAGTCGCAAGGAGACAGCTGAGGGTCGAAAGACCGGGACATTTGCGGCGGTTGACGAGGCGGACCATGTGACCAGCGCCGGGCGGCGGTGCGTCCGTGATCGACGTTGGTTCGACCCGCGAGGTGCGCAGCGAATGCGTTGGGCGCGCGGGCACGCCTCGAAGAGGCGTCCGTCCCTAGCCAGGGGCCAGGGCGTCGCGGAGCGACGCACGCCGCCCCTGGTGTCGGGTGCGTTTCTCAACGCGGAGCCCTGGCAGGGCGACCGTTAAGGGCGCGTGTGCACAACACACATTTCAGGCCTGCTGCGGCCGCTGCGGGGCAGGGGTCGCGGCTTGTGTCGGCGGCGGCGGGGCGCAACAATCTCGGGGAACACTATGCTGATCGACCGATACGTTTCCTGCGGACAACCCATGTTCTGGACCCTGCTGGCGGCGGCGAACCTCATCTTCGTGCTGGGCGTGGTTGTCCTCGTCCGACGCGGGACTCGACGCATACCGCGGCTGGCCGACATCGCCGAGTCCGATCCGACGGGCGAGCCGCGCGTGTCGGTGATCGTGGCGGCCCGGAACGAAGCACGGAACATCCGCGTTGCGCTCCAGTCCCTGCTGGCCCTGGATTACGGCGCGATCGAACTCATCGTGGTCAACGACCGGTCAACCGACACGACCGGCTCGATTCTGGAGGAACTGGCCCACCAGGATGCGCGGCTGAAGGTGTGTCAGGTCGAGGCACTGCCACCCGGCTGGCTCGGCAAAAACCACGCGCTGCACGTCGGAGCAGGCCGGGCGAGCGGCGATTACCTGTTGTTCACAGACGCGGACGTGATCATGGATCGCACGGCGCTGCGTCGCGCCATGGCCTACGTGCAGGCGACCGGTGCCGACCATCTGGCGATCAGTCCCCAGCCGCTCATGCCCACCCTGCTGCTGCAGGCGTTCGTGGTGCTGTTCATCGATCTGTTCTCGGTGTACCTGCGGCCCTGGAGCGCGTCGAATCCGCGGAGTCGTGCGTTTGTGGGAATTGGCGCGTTCAATCTGATCCGCCGGGAGGTCTACGAGGCGGTCGGCGGACATCAACTCATTGCGATGCGTCCGGACGACGACGTGAAGCTCGGCAAGTTGATCAAGCAGCGCGGCTTTCGCCAGCATCTGCTGGCCGGCCAGCCGATGGTGCGTGTACCGTGGTACGCGTCGCTCGGGGAATTGATCGAAGGGCTGGAGAAGAACTCGTTTGCCGGCGTGGACTATCGCGTATCGACGGTGCTGGGCGGCACGCTGGTCTTGTTTGCCTTCGATCTTTTTCCGTTCCTGGGCGTCGTGATCCTGGGCGGTCCACCGCGCTGGCTCTACGCGGCGACGGCGCTGGTGCTGCTGGTCCAGGCCCGGCACACGGCCCGTGACATGGGTTTGGTACCGCGCTGTGCCTGGCTGTTTCCCGTGGCGGTCCTATTGTTCATCTACATCCAGTGGCGGGCCATGTTGCTGGCCTATGTCCGCAACGGGATTCGCTGGCGTGGTACCCATTACGCGCTGGATGAATTGCGGGCCAACAAGGTTTAGTGCAGGATGGACGTGCCATGAAGACATTTCAGCTGACCGGCCTGCGATCGATGGCGCTGCGGGACGTCCCCGATCCAGCGCTGCGTGAGCCGAGCGATGTGCGTATCCGCATCGGTGCTGTCGGGGTCTGCGGTTCCGACATCCACTACTACACGTCCGGACGCATCGGCTGCCAGGTGGTCGAGTATCCGTTCGCGGTCGGGCACGAGTGTGCCGGCACTGTGGTGGAGACGGGCGCGGCCGTGACGCAGGTCCGCGTCGGCGACCGCGTGGCGATCGAGCCAGCGGTGACGTGCGGGGTGTGCGATCAGTGTCGGGTCGGGCGCTCCAATACGTGCCGGTCGAATCGGTTCCTCGGCTGTCCCGGGCAGGCGGAAGGCAGTCTGGCGGAATACCTGGTCCTGCCGCAGCAGAACTGCATTCCCATTGACGAGACGCTCAGCTTCGCCGCGGCGACGATCTCCGAGCCGCTGGCGATCGGCATTTACGCGGTCGAGCAGTCTGGGCTGCCGGCGGGCACCCGGATTGCGATCCTGGGGCTCGGGCCGATCGGCCGCGCGGTGTTGCTGGCGGCTCGCGAGTCCGGCTGCGAGGCGGTGTACGGTACCGACAAGATTGACGCGCGCTGTGCGGCCGCGGCGCGGGCCGGGGCTGCATGGGTGGGCAACCCGCAGCGGCAGGACGTCGTGGCCGAGCTGCTGTCCCACACGCCGGCCGGGCTCGACGTCGTGTACGAATGCTGTGGGCAGCAGGAGGCGCTGGACCAGGCCGTCACGCTGTTGCGCCCGGGCGGCAAGCTGATGATCGTGGGCATTCCCGAAGTCGCGCGGATTTCGTTCGACCCCGACGTGACTCGCCGTAAGGAACTGACCATCATCAACGTGCGCCGGCAGCGCGACTGTGTGCACAAGGCGCTGGAGGTGATCCACCGCAATCCGACGGAGATTGCCGCCTGGATCACGCACCGCTTCCCGTTTGCCGACACCGCGTCGGCCTTCGACCTGGTGGCGGATTATCGGGATGGCGTCATCAAGGCGATCATTGATTTCCCCTGACAGGAGCTCACGCATGCCGGCCGATGTGACGCGCGATCTGATCAAGCTGGGACGGTGCCTGCTGCTGTGTTTGCTGCTGACGCCGTGGCTATCGGCAGCCGAGCCGACGTGGCGCGTGGGGGTTGCGCGCGTGAACATCACGCCGGACGAGCCGCTCTGGATGGCCGGCTACGCCAGTCGGACGCACGAGGCGGTGGGTACGTTCTGCGAGCTGTGGGTGCGGGCTTGCGCGCTGGAGGATCCCGACGGGGAACGAAACGTGCTCGTATCGCTGGACCTGGTGGGCATGGATCGGACGCTGTCGCAATTGATCTGCCAGGCCGTGTCGGCTCAGACCGGACTGCGGCGGAGCCAATTGGCGTTATGTTTCTCGCACACCCATTCCGGCCCCGTGGTGGGCAGGAACCTGGAGCCGCTGCATTACCGGCAGCTGGATGCAGCACAGCAGGGACGCATCGACCGGTATGCCGATCGCTTGCGGCAGCAGGTGGTGGACGCGGTGCGTCAGGCGCTCGACCAGCTGCAGCCTGCTGAGCTATGGTGGGGCACTGGCCGGGCGACGTTCGCGGCCAATCGACGGCAGAACGCCGAGTCGGACATCACCCGACTCCGCGAGATGGGACAGGTGCAGGGGCCGAGTGACCATGACGTGCCGGTGCTGGCGGCGCGGAATCCGGACGGCACATGGCGCGCGGTGTGGTTCGGCTATGCCTGTCACGCGACGGTCCTGGATGACTACTCCTGGTGCGGCGACTATCCCGGGTATGCGGCGCAGGAACTCGAGTCGAATCAGGCGAACTGCGTGGCGCTCTTCTGGGCCGGTTGCGGTGCGGACCAGAATCCGCTGCCGCGCCGCCGCCTGGAACTGGCGCAACAGTACGGCGCTCAGCTGGCTCAGGGAGTCGCACAGGTGCTCGCGGTCCCCGCGGGCCTGCAGCCGGTGCGAGGTGGCCTGCGCAGCGGCTACGCCGAGCTCCCGTTGCCGCTGGACCGCGTTCCCACGGCGGATCAGGTGCGGCAGGCGGCCGAGAGTGCGGATCGCTACGAGCGAGCGCGGGCGGCCCTGCAGCTCGAACAACTCGCGACCGGCCAGGCACTCCCTGCGACGTATCCCTATCCCATTCAGGTCTGGCGTCTGGGCGACCAGGTCCAGTTCATTTTCTTGGGCGGTGAGGTCGTGGTGGACTATGCGCTGACGCTGAAGTCGGCCCTGCGGGGACGCGCGACGTGGGTGGCGGGGTATGCCAACGACGTGATGGCCTACATTCCCTCGCGGCGTGTGCTGGCCGAAGGGGGGTATGAAGGTGGCGGGGCGATGGTCTACTACGGATTGCCGGGCCCCTGGAGCCCCGACGTGGAACGGCTGATCGTCGACGCCGTCGTGGGCCTGGAGCGCTCACTCGAGGACCAGCACGCGGTTGACGGTGGGGAAGCCGTAGACGGCGGCGCCGGTGTAGATCCACACGTTGGGCAGGGGGTGCGCCTCCCCTGAGCCGTGTGTGTGCCCGCACAGAACCGTCAATTCCCGGTGCGGGTAATCGGCCATGATTTCCAGGACGGCCTGTCCGACCGCCAGGCAGGTGAAATGCGGCGCCCACTCGTCGTCCGAGATGCGGCCGTTGTGCCAGCACGCTTCGCGTAAGGGCGGAACGTGCGTCAGCAGGTACACCTCTTCGAACTGCTCCAGCGCCGCGGGCAGCACGCGGCGCACCGCTTGCGCCGCCTCGTCGCCCAACGCCTGCAGCAGTGGCCACCGCTCCTGCTTGGTGACCCCCGCCAGTTCCTCGATCAACTTGTAGTCGTTCATCATGATCATGGAACGTTCATAGTTCCCGATCCGCGCGTCCGCCCACCCGTCGTGTCCCACCAGGGCATGCCGGTCGGTCAGACGAACGACTCCCTCATCGGTCAAGTAGTGAAGATGCGGGTGCAGGTCGCAGAGCGTGCGGACATCATGCCGCACGCCGGCGATGGAGCCGAAGTAGAAGTCGTGGTTGCCCAACACGAAGTAGATCGGTCGCTGCAGGAAGTCGTCGAGCAGCTGCAGGAAGTGCACCACATCGGTCGCCTCGGCAATATCGCCACCCACGAGCACGATGTCCGGATCGGTTGCGCGCAGGCGCTGCAGGAAACCGGCCAGGGTGTCGGCCTGCGCGAAGTTCAGGTGAATGTCCGTGCACCAGGCCAGGCGTGTCAACGAAACCTCCGACCGATACAGTCTGCGCGCGGGGCATTGTAGCGCAATGGCAAGGGGTGGGGCCCTCCCCACCCGCCGCTCGGACGGTCGCCCCCCCCGCGGACCGACCCCCCGGATGGTCCGAGCCGGGTCCCAGTGTCGAATTTCCGCATGCCGCGGAACCGCAGAGTCCAACTCGTGTTTAAACCATGACTTGCGCAGCGTCCGATCGGCCTCGCGCGCCGGCGTCGGCCGAGGACTCGCGGCAAAACAGTTTTTTTCGCAGAACCTTTTGCCGATCAAGTGCGTCAGTAGTGCCGGTCGCCGCGTCCCACAGGCGGTGGCCGTGTACGTGGCTGAAAACCAATATTCCCGGAAGGACCACGAACCAGTATCTTGTGGGACCTTTGGGCCATCACGAATCACTCGCCATGCCCCGTACCATGATTCACACACCTGCGCGATCCACCACGACACCGACCCTTCATGTCCTCGTCGCCGAGGACGGGCTCGTGAATCGGCGGTTGGCCCATGGGCTACTGACCAAGGCCGGCTATCGCGTCACGCTCACGGACAACGGTGCCCAAGCGTTGTCACACTTGCGGTCCAGGCACTACGACCTGGTGCTGATGGACATCGACATGCCGGTGATGAACGGGCTGGCGGCCACGATGGCGTTGCGCCGTCACGAACGCGCTTCCGGGCGGCGGACACCGGTGATCGCCCTCACGTCGAACACGAATCGTGAGGAATGTCTGGCGGCCGGCATGGATGCGTTCCTGCCGAAGCCCCTCGATCTGAACGCCTTGCAGCACGTCCTATCCCAGGTGCTGGGCGACGCGGCCGCGTGAACGCGTCCGTGCGACAGGGGACAGGCGTTGGGCCAGGGTGATGCGCGCGGTCCACTGCCCGTCTGGCGGGCATCTGGGGCAGCCTGTTGAGCGCTCCCGCGCGGGGTTATAATCAACCGCGGTAGTGTCTGGGTATTGCCACAGGAGACCGTCATCCATGAAGCGTCGCATTGTGTCGTTGGCTGCCGCGGGGTTGGTATTGGCTGCCTGGTGTGTTTCGGCTCTGCAAGCCGAGGAGTACTTGAGTGGCATTCAGTGGGCGCGTCCCCAGGTGCTGGATCCCGGTCCGCCGGGCGGACCGCCGGCGGATGCGGTGGTGTTGTTCGACGGCACCGACATGTCGAAGTGGAAGGGGGCCGAGCAGTGGAAGGTGCAGGACGGCTACGTGATTGCCGGCGAGGGCCAGATCGAAAGCAAGGACGTCTTTGGAGATTGCCAGGTCCATCTCGAGTGGGCTTCGGCCGTACCGGCGGAGGGATCCGGCCAGGGGCGCAGCAACAGCGGCGTGTTCCTGATGGGTCGCTACGAAGTGCAGGTGCTCGACTCGTACGACAATGAAACCTACTTCGATGGGCAATGCGGCGCGATCTACAAGCAACGGCCGCCGCTGGTCAATGTCTGCCGGCCGCCGGGCGAGTGGCAGACCTATGACATCATCTGGAAGGCGCCGCGGTTTGAGGATGGCAAGCTGGTCAGCCCGGCGTTCATTACGGTGCTGCAGAACGGCGTGGTGATCCAGAATCACTTCGCGCTGGAAGGGGACACGCCCTATCATCGCCCGCCGGCCTATGAACCGCACGGCGACACAGGTCCGATCACGCTTCAGTATCACGGCAACCCGGTGCGGTTCCGCAACATCTGGGTCCGCGAGATCAAGGAGCTTGGCCAGGAGCGTGTCCACGAGCCGAAGATCGTGCAGCAGTAGAGCTCGGTCAAGTCTACGAATTCGGGTGGCTGGGGACGAACGAAGTGAGCCCCCAGCCACGAAAAGCCGGGGGGCGAGCTAACGCTCGACTCCAGCCACCTGAACCGAAGATCCAGCCTTGAGAAGGCACTACGCGCCCGGGCCGAGATCTTCCAGCGGGCCGGTGCTGTCGCCGAACGACGAGACCGCGACGCCCATGCGCTGGAGCAGGGACACGTAGAGGTTCGTCAGCGGGGTTTCGCGCGGATACGCCAGGTGGCGGCCGGCGTCGATTGTGCCGCCGCCTCGTCCCACGAGCACGATCGGCAGATTGTCGTGGTTGTGGCGGTTTCCGTCGCCGATCCCGCTGCCGTAGACGAGCATGACATGATCCAGCAGCGACGCATCGCCGTCGGGAGTCGTCGCCAACTTGTCGACGAAGTGCGCGGCCAACGACATGTGGTGGCGGTTGATCGCGCTGATCTTGCGTTGCTTCTCTGAGTCGTTGCCGTGATGCGACAGATCGTGGTGACCGTCGCCGACCCCGATCTGCGGGTAGCTGCGATTGCTCCCCTCGTTGGTGAACATGAACGTGAGGATCCGCGTGGCGTCGGTCTGCAGGGCGAGGGTCATCAGGTCGAACATCAGCCGTGCGTGCTGCTCGTATTCTGCCGGCACGCCGTCGGGGCGTGTGAGGTCGGGCTGCGCGGCGTCGCGGTTGGCGGGCTGGGCCGAGCGGTCCATCCGCCGCTCGATGTCGCGCACGGCGTGGAGGTACTCCTCGAGCTTTCGTCGGTCGGCCTGCCCCAGTTTCCGCTGCAGATCGTGGGCATCTTCGCGCACGAGGTCCAGCACACTGCGGCGGCGGCGCGCGTCGCCTTGCGGCGCGGCGGCGAACAGCCGGTCAAACACGGCGGACGGGTCCATTTCCTTCGCCACGGGGGACGTCGGGGAGCGCCACGACAGGTTGGAGCTGTACGCGCAGCTGTATCCGGAATCGCAATTACCCGCCTGGGCACTGCGCTCCAGGCCGAGCTCGAGCGAGGGGAGCCGCGTCTGGCCACCCAGTTCGCGCGCCGCGAGCTGGTCGACCGAGATGTCGTTGCGGATATCGGCCCCGTCCGTCTTCCGGGGATGGGCACCGGTCAGGAACGCCGCCGCGCTGCGGGCATGGTCGCCTCCGCCGTCGCCGTGGGCGCGAGCGCCGTTGAGCGTCAGGCCACTGAGCACGGTGACGTGCGACTTGTGCGGCGCCAGCGGCTCGAGGGTCGGCGGCACTGTCCAGCCATCGCCGGTCTCCGCCGGGGTCCAGTCCGGCATGTGAATGCCGTTGGGCACGTACAGGAACACCATCCGCAACGGCGCGCGGGCACCGGCGGCCCGGACGCGGGACGGGAGCATGGCCTGGAGCAGCGGCAGGCCCACGGCGGCACCTGCGCCACGGAGCACGGTACGACGGGAGATACGTCTGCTGCGGTTCATGTCGGACTCCGTTTCTTCGCGCGCTTCTGGAACGGCTGGCTCTGGACCACCCCCAGCACCAACCGGGAAAACCGATAGTCGTCCTGCTCCAAGGCCTGACGAATGTTGTTCACGGCGCACTGGTCGTAATATTCCAGGCCGCGCCCGAGCGCATAGACGAGCATCTTCTCGACCAGGCAGCGGGCCACGTCGTCACGGCGCTTGGCCAGCAGCAGCCCCCGCAGCTCATCGAGCCCGGAGAACTGATCGCCCGAAGGCAACGCGCCCGACGCGTCAATCGGCTGGCCAGCGTCTGTTGTCCGGTAGCGTCCCACGGCGTCGAAGTGCTCCAGCGCAAATCCGATGGGGTCCATCAGCTGGTGACACGAGGCACAGCCGGGGTCGGCGCGATGTTGTTCCAGCCGCTGACGCAGCGTGCCGGTCAGTGCGCGATTGGCGTCGTCCAACTGCGGCACGTTGGCCGGTGCGGGAGGTGGCGGCGCACCGAGCAGATTGTCCAGCACGAACTTCCCGCGCTTGACGGGCGACGTGCGGGAGGGGTTGGACGTCACGGCCAGCACACTGGCGTGCGTCAGGATCCCGGCGCGCGGTGTGCCCTGCAGCGAGACACGCCGGAATTCGTTCCCTGTAACGCCCGCCAGGCCGTAATGTGCCGCCAAGCGCTGGTTGACGAACGTGAAGTCCGCATCCAGCAGGCGGAGCAAGCTCTGATCCTCCCGGACCAGTGCGGCGAAGAACTGCAGCGTCTCCTCGCGCATGTCTGCCAGCAGCTGGGCATCACAACCGGGGAATCGTGCGGGGTCGAACGTCAACGTGTCGAGGTTCCGTAATTGCAGCCACTGACCCGCGAAGTTCTCGATCAGCGCCTGCGATTTCGGATCTGCCAGCATCCGGCGCACCTGCTGTTCCAGCTCGCTGAGATCCTGCAGTCGGCCCTCGCGCGCCGCGTCGAAGAGCTCGGCGTCGGGCATCGTGCTCCAGAGAAAATAGGACAGACGCACCGCCAGCTCGTGATCATTCAGCTGACGGGTCTCGGCGTCGCCTTCGGGATCCAGCTCGACGCGAAACAGAAAATGCGGCGAGATCAGGATGGCCTGCAGCGCCAGCTGCATGCCTGCTTCGAACGATTCGCCGTCGTCCACGGCTTGCGCGACGAGCTGTGCCAGCCGTGCGACTTCCGCATCCGTCACCGGACGCCGAAACGCGGCGGCAGCCAGCGGCGCGAGATTCGCCGCGGCGGCTGCCTGCGGCGTCCATTCCTCGCCGGGCCGGCGGAGGATGATCGGTCGGCGCGGCAGCCTCTGCTGCGCGTCCTGCGGTTCGGACGAAGCGTCGGCCAGCGCCTGGCGACTGATTTCCTCGGCCGCGGCCAGGTACTTCTCCATCAAGATGGTCGGCAACGAGAGGACGTCGCCGATGTGGTCGAAGCCGTAACCGACGTCATCGGCCGGAAAATCCGCCGCGGGTGCATAGTCGATGCCCAGCAGATCACGGATCGTGTTGCGGTACTCGTGGCGGTTGAGTCGCCGCAAGGTGACGCGCCCGGGACTGACCGGCCCGCTGCAGTCGACCGAATTGACCGCGCGGTCGATCCACACCCGCAGCAGTTCGCGCTCCTCGGCGGTCGGTTGGTCCGCGTCGCTCGGCGGCATGGCGCTCGCCTGCAGCTGGCCCAGGACCTTCAGCCAGATCGACCGCTCTTGCCGCACCTTGTCCAACGAGTCGGATCGGTCCAGTCGGATTCCGGCTTCCGCCTCCTGGCCGGCATGGCAGTCGCCGCAGTACTGCTCGATCAGCGGAGCAATCCGCTCGCCGAAATACGCATCGCTCAGTTCCGGTTCTTGCCCGCTCGCGGCACTCGCCGAGGCGAGGAGCCAGGCGATCAGCAGGGCGTTGGGCCACCGGGCACGGGCCAGCGGGTGTGGGCCACAGGGAGATGGAATTGCGTGCTTCCGGGAATTTTCGGGTGGCTGGGGTCGAGCTTGAGCTCGCCCCCAGCTGTTCGCAGCTGGGGGCTCACTGCGGTCGTCCCCAGCCACCCCAAGATTCAGCGTTGACAACGCGCTGGAGGCGGGCACGGCGCAGAGGCACCAAACTCGGTGATGTCGAAGGTCAACTGACGGCATGACAGCGTGGGGCCTGCTCGGGTGAGTTCGCAGGTGGACTCAGGGATGCGGGGACCGAGCCGCCCACGACGACGAGCTCGGCCGATCGTACGAGCTGTCCTGTTATAGACTGGCAGCACACTGCGTCCACCCCCCAGGCGGGGCGCGCTCGGACCGGCTGCCGCAAAGGGACCTGCCCGACTCCTGGAATTCTCGCGTGGCTGGGGTCGAGCGTCAGCTCGCCCCCCAGCTGTTCGCGACTGGGGGCTCACGTCGTTCGTCCCCAGTCACCCCAATGCAGAGCCTTCCCAGAGCACTAGACGTTTTCCGGCACGACGAACGGTGCGCGGTAGGGACGCGTCAGCAGCGAGTTGGCCTCGTCGTCATGCGGGAACCGTTCGGTCAGGGGATCGAACTCCAGCACGCGCCCCAGCTGATACGTCTTCCCGTCGAGCGGGATGTTGACCGCCTTGAGATTATCACAGATGGCCGTGAAGGCCTCGCGGACCTGCGCGTTGTCGCCGAGGCATGCGGGGGATTCTCCGAACGCTGTGGACTGTCCCAGGCGGTACGAGATGTTACCCAGGTGGCACAGCGCGGAGGAGTAGTGGGCGACCTCTGCATCACAGTTGTTCTGCGTGGGATCACCACTGCGCACCGCGGTGATGAACGCACCAAACGGTCCGCCGGGAGTGATTGGTGCCTCGTCCCCCTCGAGCCGCTCGGGCTCTCCACCAGCGTGCGGATGGAATCGGAAGTCGGTGAATCGCTGTTCACCCACCTCCCACGTGTCATAGCGAATGACGCCTTCGGTCGTGTAATACTCATTGGCCACTTTGGCCGGGGGAGCCTCAGGACGCCCGACCAATCCACGGGTTTCAAATACGATCAGCGTCTCGCCGAACTCGTAGACCGCCAGCTGCATATTCGGTGTCTGGCCCTGATCGGAGCCCTCGGGCACGAAGCGGCCGCCCAGGCTCCAGACCCTGGTGGGCAGCGTGGCGTTGGGGATCGCCCAGCGGGCGACATCCATCTCGTGGACGCCCTGGTTGCCGGTATCTCCGTTGCCGAAATCCCAGAACCAGTGCCAGTTATAGGGGTGCAGATTCTCGTGAAACGGCTGCTCGGGCGCCGGGCCCAACCACAGATTGAAGTCAAAATCCGTGGGCGGAGCGACTTCCGGTTTGAAGCCGATCGACCAGCGTGGTTTGCAGCAAT
Organism: Pirellulaceae bacterium; assembly: GCA_025459265.1. Taxonomy (GTDB): domain Bacteria; phylum Planctomycetota; class Planctomycetia; order Pirellulales; family Pirellulaceae; genus JAAYDI01. The sequence goes on from JALOQX010000082.1 coordinate 11,416, forward strand.
AGCCCTTGGCGACGAGCAGTTTGCCGTATTTTCCAGCGCGGATCGCGGCCATCTGGCGGGCGCGCGTGGAGTCGCTGCGCTGTTGGGTGCCGTGCTGGACGATGCGGTTGTACCGGCGCGAGGCCTCCACGCACTGGCGGCCCTCGAACACGTTGTGGCTCATCGGTTTTTCCACGTAGACGTGCTTGCCGGCCTGGCAGGCCCAGATCGTCATCAGGGAATGCCAATGATTGCACGTGGCGATGCTCACGGCATCCAGCTCTTTGTCGTCCAGAGCCTGGCGAATGTCCTGCACGCAGCGCGGCGCCGTCCCGCAGCGTTCCGCGATGCGGCGGCTCAGTCCCTCGAACAGGCGGCTGTCCGGATCGATCAGGTAGGCGATTTCGACGCCCGGCACGGCCAGCAGTTCGCTGATGTGACCCTGGCCGCGGCCATTGATCCCGGCGACGGCGACGCGGACCGTCTCGAGTCCGTCGGCGGTGCGTCCGGCGGCGCGGGCGGAGGCAACGTGAAAGAGCGGCAGCAACGTGCTGGCGGCAGATGCCTGCAGAAAACGGCGGCGGCTGAAACGGTTCATGATGGCGTCCCTCACGCGTGAAGAAACGGTTTGGTCCGGCGTGCCTCGCGGCGCGGGCCTCCAGCCCTCGTGGGGCCTGCCACATTCTAACGCCGCGCGCCGAGGAACGCCAACACGCGTGGATCAGCGCGTCGGGGGGGACGGGCCGAGCAGCGGCGTGGGCGTCGCATCGGCGCCGACCGAGACCGCACGCACCTGCTGCGTGTAGGTCTGCAGCAAACCAAACAGCTGCTGATATTCGGGGCGATCCAGGAGCAGCTGGTAGCGCGTATCGCGGTTGATGGCCTCGAACCGCTTGAGGGACTGTTCCAGGCTTTCCACGGACGGAATGCTCGCACCGCTGAACACGCCGCGCGGCAACGCCAGATAGTTGCGCCAGGATTCGTCCAACAGCGCGCCCATCTCCTGGGCAGCGCGCACCAGTTCAAGCCGCGTGGCCTGCAGACCGTCCAGCGCAGCATCCGGCGGGGCGGCACGTCCATCAACTCCACTGATCCCCGGCGGCGCACCCAGGGCAAGCGCGGGTTGGGACGCGCTGCCGGGCGCCGCGCTCAACGGTTGGCCAGTGGCATCCGCCAGGCCCATTGACACTGGGTTGGCGCCTGGCGTACCCGGTACGACACCCGCCGGCGACATACCTGGGGATGCCGCAGGACTACCCGCTCCACCCGCCACGGCGGGCGCACCAGTCGCAGCGGCCAAGGTCACCAGCAGCCGACTGGCGGCGGCGGGAAGCGGCACGCCGGGCTTGGTCGCGGTCCCGTCGGGCAACAGGCCGGCCGGCGTGTAAAACGCCTGGTTCGCGGCCGCGTCGATCTGCAGCACGGACCCGTCGACCGAGGCACCGACGAACAGGCCGCGACTGCGCGAATAGGACAGAATCTCCGCCTGGAGCCGCAGATCCGTGCCCGCCGCCGCCTCGCGACCCACCGGCCCGGCCGCTGCCGCCGCGTCCACGCCGATGCGGAAGGTCCCCGTCAACAGCCGCTGCACGCTCTGGCGTGTCGTGAACACCATCACCAGATCCGACGATTGGATGCCGACCTGCCAGCCGACACTGCCGCCGGTCATCGTGATGAACTGAGGCGGTCGCCACACGCCGTTGTCATCGCGAATCACCACGATCCCGCGCCCGTGCCGCACGCCGGCGACGAGCCCCAGTTTGACCATGCTGGGAACAATCACCAGGCCCTGTGCGCGGGACATGAGCGATTTCGGAATGCCCTCGGTCGGCAGCGCCAGGAACTCCTGGATGACATTCGTCGCCGTGTCGACCGTGGCCGCCTCCTGCGACTGGCCCCAGGCCGGACCGACGCGCAGCATCGCCAGCATGAACGTGCCGAGGATGACGGAGCGAAGCGTGATGCTCACCACTGGTGAACTCCTTCTCACAAGTGCGCAGAATCTCGGGGGCTGGGGAGTATAGCGAAGGTCCGCCGGGCGGGGCAACAGGGATTTCCTGGTGGATTGCTGCCCCGCGGTGCACACGTGCCGTTGATCAGACGAATTCGCGCACAATCTCCGGTCGCGGGCGCGGGATCACGACGCGTTCGACCAGCAACCCGCGTTTTTCGACCACGGCGGCGCCCACTTCCACGGCTTCCTCCACGGCAGCCACGTCGCCGGTGAACGAGACGAATCCTTTGCCACCGATGGCCATGGCCAGATGGATGTTGACGAATTCGATCGGCGCGGCCTTGACCGCCGCGTCCGCGGCCTCAATGACCGACGCCATGCTGAACGCCTCAATCACCCCCAGCGCCTTGAGTTCGGGCAGGTGCGTCACGCCACTGATGGCCGGAAACACGGCCGGGTGGACGTTGGCAATCACGAAATGATCGACCACCGTGTGCGCGCCGACCTCGACGCCCGCGTCCACGCTCGCCTGCACGGCGTCGACGTCGCCGCCGACCAGCACCACATACTTGCCGGGACAGACGGTGCGGTTGAGCACGATTTCCACGTTCGCCGCTTTCATGATCGCGTCGGCGATCTCAAATCCCTTGGCGATGCTCGACGTTTCCACAATCCCGATCGCCGAACCCTTGTTCATGAGGAGTGCCTTACTAGTTGCTCGTGATGTCGATACGTGTGGCGGAAATCGCGGTAACGCGGCCCGAGACGCTGGCATGCACAGGGCATCCCAGCTTGCCGGGGTCGACGTCGGCGATCTTCATGCCGGCCGTCACGGCATCGCCCACACTGACCAGAGGTCGACCCGGCTGCCCGACGTGGGTGTTGAGCGGAATGCTGACCTCCCGCGGTTCCCAGTCGCGCGGCGCAAAGGGCGCTTTGTGATCGTACGGGTCGAGTCCCAAACGCCGATAGAGCGTCTTGATGGGGACCTCGCGGCCGTGCCGGGCGGGATGGGGCGGCCGGAAGAGCTGCTCGAGTTCCGCCGGGGTCCGGCCCAGCTGATTCTGTCGCAGTAGCGCCTTGGCGTCGACGCAGATGTTCTTGGGGTCGAGCGATTCCGGACACGCGATGTAGGAACAGATGTTGCACTCGCAGCAATACTGCGCCCACAGACTGCCGCGCGCCTTTGCCTCGCCGGTCATCAACAGCGTCCGCATCACGCGATGCGGCTCGATCGGATAACCCAGGATGTACCGCGGACACAACTCGGTACAGAGCGAACACTGATCGCACTGGCCGTGACCAATCCGGGTGTACGTTTCGCGCGACGCGGTCTTGCGCCGGACCAGGTAGTGATCCGAGGGCAGCACGATGATCCCCGCCGTGGTCTTCGTCACGGGATCGCACGCATCACGGGACACGCCACCCATCATCACGCCGCTGACCAGATACGTCGGATCATCGACCGTACAGCCGCCTGCCGCGCGGAGACAATCTTCAAACCGCGTGCCGATGGGCACGACCGTTGTGAGCGGTTCGCGCACCGCGCCGGTGACGGTCAGATACTTGTGCGTGACCGGGGTGCCTCGGATCGCCTTCCCGACGTTGATGATCGTTTCCACGTTGTCGACGACGCAGTCGACGTGCAGCGGAAGCCCGCCCGGGGGAATCTGCCGGCCGGTGATCTCGTACACCAGGACGTACTCGTCACCCGCCGGATAGACATCCTCGTAAATGAAGAACTCGTAGCCCGCCTCCTGCGCCTCGCTCCGCATCCAGTCCGCCAGATCCTCGTTCTTGCGTTTGATCGCGATCGTGACCTGGCGGGCACCGCTGGTCTCTTGCATGACCGAGAGGCCGTGGAAGAAGGCCTCGCGGTCCTGTCGCATCGACTCGCGGTCCTTCTGCAACAACGGCTCGCACTCGGCGCCGTTGGCGATGATGTGGGAGACCTGTGCTTCGAGCTTCTTGTAGGTCGGAAACCCCGCTCCGCCCGCCCCAACGACCCCGGCTTCCCGGACGGTCCTGAGCACCTCTTGGTTGTTCAACTGGCTGTACTCCCCTCTCAGATACCCCCCATGCCGTTACCACGATAATCTACCCCACTCTTCGCACAAGATCAGGCCGGGACAACCCACCCAGCTTCGCGACAGAAAATCCCACCACCGCCGTGCCAATTGGTTGAGGAATCCAGACACCCTGATTATGCTCATGGGTAGCTGTGGAAACTGGGAGAAGGTGCGCATGTTGAGAACGGTCAGTCTGGTTTTCGCGATGGTGTGGGTCGTGCTCGGGGTTCCGCAACCCGGGCAGGCGGAGATCCTTGTTGGGCGCGGTGCCGCTGGGAACCCCGGTCCCCTCCGGTCCGTGCTGCCGGGACCCCTGCGGGGGGGCGCCGCAGTGCGCGCGGAGTTTACGTCGTCCGCCTGGGATGCGGACGGCACCCGGAGTCCGGTGGAACGAGCGCCTCAGTACACTCTGCCCGATTGGAGTCCGGAACTGGGCGACCGGTTGGGCAGCCTGACTGACGTGTCGGCGGTGCCGGCACGCGACTATCGACGACCGGCCCGGGGCGTCTTGATTGACCTGGGCACTCTGGGTGGTGCGACCAGCGAAGCGACCAGCATCAATACGGCGGGTCAGGTCGCAGGGTATTCGGAGACCAAGAGCGGTGCGAAACATGCGTTTCGTTGGGACCCCCAGCAGCGGCGGATGCGCGATTTGGGCACGTTGGGCGGTAATGACAGCTACGCCCAGGGGATCAACGATCGGGGGGACGTTGTCGGCTATTCCGAGACGGCGGACGGAGACGTGCATGCGTTTGTGTGGACCAGTGATGACGCCACCATGCATGACCTGGGGACGTTGGGCGGACAACACAGCCGCGCGGCAGCCATCAACAACCGGGGCGTGGTCGTGGGTTTTGCGCAGACAGTCGAGCAGGCCGATCACGCGTTTGTGTGGGATCCGACGCATCGCACGATGCGCGACCTCGGCACGTTTGGTGGCCGCTCGAGTTACGCATTTGACGTTAACGACGCGGGTCTGGTGGTTGGGCACGCCCAGCACGAGGACGGGGTCGTGCAGGCGTTTCGCTGGACAGCGGTCGCCGAGCAACTCCAGCCGATCGCGTCACTGGACGGGTTGCTCAGCTATGCGTTCGCAGTCAGCGCTCGCGGCGACGTCTCCGGGTACGCGTTGCGCGATTCTGGCCGCTACCACGGGTTCGTGACGGAATTGTCGCAGCGCGCGGTGGACCTGGGCACGTTCCCGGACGATTTCACCCGGGCGTACCGGCTGGAACGTGACGGGCGGTTTCGCGGGTACGATGCGGCCCCACACGGTCCGAATTACGCGGTTCGGTGGGATCCGGCGACCGGTCGTCTGCAGGATCACAGTGCGATCGGCACGCAGCTGGCCGTCGCCTGGGACATCAACGCGCGTGGGACGGTGGTAGGTGCCGCGCAGTCATCGGACCGCGTGGTGCGCGCCGCGATGTGGCAGCCGGCGACGGAGGGGGAGGGCGAATCGGGATGGTCGGATGGGTGCGGGTGTGGTTGCGAACTGGCCGCTGAGCCGGCGCTCCCGGCACCGTTCTCGACGGATGTCGGCTATCAGCTCGGCGCGGTCGGCATGCCGGGCGCGAGCGGTTGGGGTGGTGGCTCGCCGGGAACATTTGCGGCGACCGGAGGTGGCCCCAGCGGCTACGTCGGAGGAGGCGGCGGCGGGTTCTGGGGCGGGGGCGGTGGTGGGGGGGGCGGGTTCCGCGGTGGCGGCGGGGGAGGGAGCTTTCCGGGCGGTGGCGAAGGGGAAGTCCCCGAGCCTACGTCGGTGGCACTCTGGCTGTCCGCCCTGCTGGCGGCGGCCGGCGGCCGGTGGTTCGGTCGCAGGCGCGCCCGCCGCGTCTGAGCCGGCTCAGGGGCCGGCGTCAAACCTGGGTGTCCGCGGTCGAGTGCAGCGAGCCCCCGGATGGCGCCGTCGCGGTTCACTGGAAGCCCGGCGGCACGGGCGGCAGCTCGGCTGTGAGGCTGCGCGGTGAGACGCGGCCGGCCTGCGTGTAATCGAACGGCTGGAAGCCGACCTGCGCGGCCGGTGATCCGTTCTTCAACCGGAAATCGCCTGCTCCCGGGTTCTCGAACAACGGGTCTGCGATCAAGGAGTGCTGATCCTGCCCGCGCTGCTGTTGCCACTGTGCGAACGTCAGGTCCCCGGGGAACGTGATCGGCGCACCACTGGCCTCGAAATAGACGTTGTGGTCCATCCGGAAGTTGTCATCCTTCCAGTTGCTGCCCAGCAGCGGGCTCCCATTGTCCCAGTACACGATATTGCGCTCGAAGAAAAACGAGACATGTTCTTCGGTCCGCGTCCGCTGCAGCTGATGCTGCCCGGCGCACGCCAGGATGTTGTTCTCGACGCGATTCTCTTTCCCGTAGTGCTGGTGAAACGAGCCGCGTGAGCAGCGGTAAACGAGGTTGTTCTTCATGACGATGCCCGTCGATCCTTCATCCGTGTACAGCCCCCAGCCGCCGTAGTCGTAGGACGTGACATCATGGAAACAGTTGTCGTGGATGACGGTTCCCGGCGAGATGCCCAGCGTGTAGATGCCGCCCATGTCGCTCAACACGCCCTGCCCGATGTCGTAGACGTGGTTGAAGCCGATGTCGTTGTGATGCGCCTGGCTGGGCCCGTAGCCCCACGACCACCCGACGGAGAATCCCGTGTAGTAGAAATCGTGCACTTCATTGTGCTCGATCGTGTTGTGTGGCGAGTGGCCGATCCAGACGCCGACCGCCGCCGGGTGGAGTCGGCCGCCATGCGCGATCAGGCAGTCGCGAATCGTGTGATGCGATACGGCCTCGTCTTCATTGGCGGCGGGCTGCAAGCTGTCGGACCATGCCTGTGGCACGTCCGATGTGGCCGCGGCCTGTGACATCGCATATCCGATCTTCACGCCGCCGGCGCCAAGATCCACGAGTTCGCATGCTTCGAGCCGGTTGTCGCGGCAGCCCGCGCCGAAGGCGACGGCATACTCGCCGGTGTGACGCACGGCACAGTTCTGGAGCGCGACGTGCCGGGTGCCCACGGCGGCTACCGCCGCGCCGAGATTGATCTCGGCCTGCGGAAAAGCCTGGCCTCCTGGCGGCAGATTCCAGTTCGTATGGGCGAACGTCAGTCCGCGAAACTGCACGTGCTCGACCCACCGGCGCTCGGCTACATTGCCGACCAGCAGCAGCAGGTGAGGCAGACGCGGCGCGACCACGTCGGTGCGCTCCGGCTCTTCGCCGGCGCGTGGAAGATAAATGAGCTGACCGCTCGTGCGATCCAGGTACCACTCGCCCGGCTCGGTCAATGCCTCACGCACGTTGACGACCAGGTACCGGTGTCCCTCGGGCAGACTGGCCCAGAAGCTCGTCCCGGTCGTGTGCCCTTGAAACGTCACGATCTGCTGCTCGGTGTCAATCGACGCGATGTGCATCCGCGACGCCGTCCATTGATGGAACGGCATGATCTCGACATCCGTCAGGTTGGACCAGGCGGGATCGAGCTCGCCCGGCGCGAATCCGAACCGATCGAATCCCTTGCCCTCGGCTGCCGGGGACGGTTCGTATGCTTTCGCGATCTTGTAGTAGCCCGCTTTGGGCAGCTGCGGCCGGAAGCGGCGCTGATCGTTCACGAACAGCTGCGAAAAGTCCCAGGCACCCGCGCGCACTTCCGGCAGGTCCACGACCCAGCGCCCCTGCGGATCGACCTGCCAGCCGGAGATCGGCACGCCGCCACTGAGGATCGGCCGTTCGCTGCCGTACGCCTGATAGATGACCGGAGCCCGTGACGTGCCCGCGTCGTCCGGGCCGAGGATCCACGGCGTTGTCAACCGGTACACGCCGCCGCGCACCGCCACCACAATCGGCCGATCCCGGTCGGGTTGCGCCAACTTGAGCTCGCGGACCAGTTGTTGCGCGCGGCCGACCGTGGCGAGTGGTCCGTCCTTGCCATCCGCCTGTGGCTCCACCAAGCGCCCGCTCCACTGGTCATTGCCGCCCGGTGCCACGAAGTAGTCGGCGTCCTGTGCCGCCACCGCGGCCGTGCGGCCGGTCCCGAGCGACAACGTCACGATCAACCACAGCGTACTGCGCCAGAGATGGTTTGGTCCGGACATGGGCTTCTCCAGGATCATGGGGTGTGACAAGTGGGTGGGTAGGTCATTGGTGTGCGAGGTCCGCCGCCCGCGACACGGCGGTGTGTCGCCCAATATACCAAACCGATCGCGCCGCGCATCCCCGGCCCGGAACTTTCTGTTGCGGTGGAAACGACCATAGGTCCTATGGGTCCTATAGGACCAATAGGACCCATAGGACCTATAATTCCCTGTCATGGCGCATTCCCCCGAAGGATATCCGGCCTATGTGATGACCCGGCGCTTCCGCGTGCGGGGGGAGCATGCGCCGGCCACGGTCGGGTTCAAGCGCACCGGACTGGACGTCTATTTCGCCGATGGCGAGATCCTGCACTACGACCTGGCGGGCCGGCTGCTGCGCATTGCCCGACCGAACGTGCAGTGGCGGCGCGGGCTGTCGGGACGGATGCTGGAACTGCGCCGGCGGCGGCGCGACGAACTGGGGGGGCTGGCGCGCCGTCTGCTGGATAACGCGGAGGCGGACCGGCGGATTTCTGGGGCGGCCGGTCGCATGGAGCGACTTGCCGTGGGCGGCGGACCGTCCGACGCGCGGCGCGACGACGCGCCGCTGGTCGAGGGTCGGTCGCTGGTCGATGTACTGCAGTCGGCGGCCCGTTTTGGTGCCAGGTCCGCCGCCCAGGACGCCGCGCGGTTTCGCGCCATCTACCACGACGTCCCGATCCTGCCGCCGGATCAATACGGATCGCTTGTCGTGGCTGCCACCGAGGGTTGCCGCTACAACGAGTGCACATTCTGCAGTTTTTATCGGGACACCGCGTACCGCGCAAAGACACCGGACGAATTCCGCCATCACGTCCGTGCGGCGATGGACTATCACGGTCCGGGCCTCACGCTCCGTCGCGGCGTGTTTCTCGGCCAGGCCAACGCGCTGGCGGGACCACGTGGTTGGCGCGAGGAGATCGTGCGGATCGTGCAGGAATTCTGTGCGTTTCCACCGGCTGAGCAGACGCGTTTCGCACCCGACTGGTGGCAAGGCTCGACGCGGCGTTTTACTGGCATCACTTCGTTTCTCGACGTGCTGGCCGGGGTGCGGATCACGTCGGACGAATTCGCGGCGCTCCGCGCTCTGCAGCTGCGGCAGGTCTATATCGGGATGGAAAGCGGCGCAGTGCCGCTCCTGCGCTGGCTGCGCAAGCCGGGACACCCACGGCAGTTGGTCGACACCGTGCGCGCGGCTAAGGCCGCAGGCATCGCGGTCGGCGTAATCGTGCTCGTGGGGGCCGGTGGCGAACGGTTCTTCGAAGACCACGTTCACTCAACGATCGAGATCCTGTGCGCGATGTCGCTGGCGGCGGGCGACTATGTGTACCTCTCGCCGTTAGTGGCCAGCGAGGGGGGCGATTATGCGGCCATCGCGGCAGCCGACGACATTGAATCGCTGACGCCGGCACGCCTGGCCGAGCAAACGCAGCAGATCCGTCACGGGCTGCGCGCGGCGCGGGGCGAGCGGGGTCCGTACGTGGCCCGCTACGAGGTGGGTCACTTCGTGTACTAAGGCCATGCGCCGCTGGGGGCTCGCTGCGCTCGTCCCCAGCCACCCGCGGAGGCCATGCGCCGCTGGGGGCTCGCTGCGCTCGTCCCCAGCCACCCGCCCCAGCCACCCGGCGCTCGTCCCCAGCCACCCGGCGCTACTGAACCTGCAGCGTGACGCTCTCGCTGTGGCTGTTGAACTCCGGCGCGTACATGCACTGGATCTCCGCGATCCCGGACTGGTATTGGCCGCGGTGCACCACGCGCGTGGAGTATTCGAACACGTACGTACCTTTGGGCAAGTAGTCGATGAAGAAGTGGCTGGCGGTGTCACGGGTCGACTCGTAGTAGGCCAGCCCATCCTGGTAGCGATAGCGTGACAGGACATTGACCGGCTCCACGCCGCTGCCGCGCTGATCCTTCAGATGGACGTACTCCATGTCACGATCGACGCGCAGCTCGACGCGCACCACCAGTTCATCGCCCACCGACACAGGCCCGTCCACGCCGCGCAGCATCGGGCCTTTCTCGGTGTTCTCCTTCACATAGAGACGCTTGCTGAGCGTCAGCGGTGTGCCCTCGTACGGCGTGACCTTGGACATGTCCTCGAGGTATTGCCAGTGGACGCTGCCCCACGACACGCCGGCATCCGTCTTGGTGACTTCGATGCGTCCCATGGCCGGCTGGACTTCGTCGCGCACCCAGCGCCGCTCGTAAAACCCCGTACCGGCCTCGACCTGCTGCGGCTCGACCAGTACGTCGCCGAGCTTGACGCGGACCAGCGCGTCGGAGGACAGCAGGTTCGACCCGCGCAGCAGCAGGCTGTACACGGCATCCGCCGTCGCCTTGGTCGTCTTCCAGTCCTGGGTCTGTTTCTGTTTGAGCAGCCAGACGCGACAGGCTTCGACGGACGCAGCATCGTTGGCCACCTCGTCAAACGCTTCGATCATCATGGCCTGCGTTTCAATCGGTGCCCGATACCACCACCACGATCGCTCGGTGTCGCGCCAGAACATGCCAAGCTCTTCGCTGGACACGCTGCGCTCCTTGAGTGACCGCAGGATGTCGGCCGGTGTCTGCCGATCGCCGAAACGCTTGAGCGCGAGCGCCAGATGCGCTTCCGACTGCCGGTTGCCGAGCCTGGTCCAATGCTCTCGGGCCTGACCGAGAAAGTACTGGTTGGCCTCCTGGTGCTCCGGCGCAATCGGCTGATCCGCCAGGAAAAAGCTGCGGCCGTACAGGTAGAGCGCGACCAGGGGCGTCAGGTGGTTCCTCGACTGCTCCTTGCGCGCGACGATCTCCCGATACTGCTCGTCCATCCATGCATCCAGCCGCGTCAAGGAACGGACGGCGGCGGACACGTCGACGTCCGCGCCCAGATGGCGCAGCCGACCGAAGCCCGTCGTGATGTAGAGCGTGATGTAGTCGTTCGGACGGCCGCCGGGAAACCACGGCCAGGACCCGTCCGCCTCCTGCGACTCGACCAGCTTGCGCAGGCCGCGTGCCAGTTCGTCGTCCAGCCGGTTCGCATCGAAGAGGATCCCGACGTTGCGCCGTGCTTCACTTTCCGCGCGCGCCTGCCGCAGCCAGGGCGTTTCCTCCAGGAGCACGGCGCGCAGATCGTCGTTCTTTTCGAGCGGGCTGTCCAGCGCCTCCGTCCCCCGCCACTGGTCAAAGATCCGGCGGATCTTCGGGTCGGCGTTGGCGATGTGCCGCGCCAGGGCGTTGGCGTAGAGGCGATTGAAGGTCTGCTCCGTGCACTCGTAGGGGAACTCCATCAGGTAGGGCAGCGCCATGACCGCGTACCAGGCCGGTTGCGATACCATCTGCACGGTCAGCGATTGATGGCGGAGGGAATCCGAGCTGCCCGCATTGAGCAGCCGCTCGAAACGGAACTCTTTGGTCGTCGCACCGCGAATGGGCAACGGCAGGGACTCCGTGACCAGGATCCGCCGCGACAGCACGGGCAGGAATCCTTCCTCGCCGTCCGACAAGCGGTCGGTCGCGCCGACTGCCTTGTAGGTGAGGAATCCCATGCCGTCGGGGATCTGCAGCCGCCAGGAGAAACTCTGCGACTGTTTCGACGCGATGTCGAAGGCCTGGTCGATCTGCGTGTTGCCGAGCTGGCTGTCCACCGGATCGAGGGTGCGGGCGTCGGAGAGTGTCAGACGCACCTGGCCGGTCTGGCGTGCCGCGGACTGATTGGTCACCTTGACGGTGAATTCCAGGATATCTCCCTCGCGGACGAAGCGGGGTGCGAGCGGTTCGACCATCAGGTCCTTCGACGTGACGGCCGTATCGGTCAGACTGCCGCTGCGGAGCTGGGGATCGTGGGCGAACCCCAGGAACTTCCATTCGGTGAGCGCTTCAGGCATAGTGAACTTGAGCGTGACTTTGCCCGCGCTGTCGCTGGTCAACTGCGGGAAGAAGAACGCGGTCTCCTCGAGGTTCTGGCGCGCGGCGACCTTGCTCAGATCGACCGTCGGTGGGGGCGATTCCTGCGGTGCCGCGCCCATGCCAACCATGCCGGGCGCGAAAGCCATGTCCGCGACCGCGCCTTTGGCCACGGCCTCGCCCTCGGCCATCATCGGGGCCGCCGCGGCGTCCATGGACATCGCCGCCATGGGCGCAGCACCGCGCATCAGCATGCGACCACGCGCGCCGCCGAGAAACCTCGGTTCGCCCCAGCTCTGTGCCACAATTTCGGGCGGAAACGACCGATACGTGATCGTGACCGGCTTATAGTCGCGGGGAAAATTCCCCCGAATCCCGCTCAGATCGACCGCGCTATTCTCGAAGGCCGCCTGCCGTCGCGAGTAGTCGTAGCGGAACAGACGCAGGCCTGGCCAGTGGTGGGGCAGATAGGCGTCGAGCGAGGCATCGTAGAGTGTGGCCACCATCTCGGCCGCGCTGTGTTCGGCGCCCGGCCCGGTGATTTGCAGGCTCCACGTCTCTTCGGCGCCGGGCTGCAGCTTCGAGACGAACCGTTCCCAGCGGACGGCCAAATCCTTGTTGCTCCACGGCACGTCGACGCGGTGGGAATCGAGATAGGCCCGGTTCTCGCGCACGTACGTCACGTGCACGGTGAACCCGCCGCGCATGGCCTGCGTTACGCTCTGTTCGATCGTGGCCTGCGTGACCCGCGACTGAGTCCAATAACTCTGGATCAGTTTACCCCGATGCTCCACCTCGACGTAAGCGCGGCCCTCCTCGTAGCCGGTACCCCAGACGGCCGTAAACGTCTGTCCCGGCTCGGCGGTCCACCGCGGCGCGTCCACGAGGTAAGGTACCTTGATTTCCAGCCGCTCTGCGCTCGGCTCCAGCACGGTCACTGGCAGGATCGCACTGACCGGTTTGCCAAACGGATCCTGGGCCTCGAGCACCGCGCGGTAAGGTCCCGCTTCCAGAGCGAACGACGCGATCACGACACCGCTCGCGTCGGTCGCGAAATCGCGTTGCACGACGGCTTCTCCGAGCGGCCAGGCATTCATGTTCGAGAGATCGGCTTCGGCCGGCGTGGCCGGGCTGGGCACCCGCGGGACGCGCCCGCGGCGGAAGATAGGCACCTGCATGTCCAGCGGTGCGCGGTAGACGCGGTCCGGTTGCTGTAGCCGATGGATGGTGACTTTCCCCTT